>CAYRJD010000055.1:0-30450 GCA_964424585.1 uncultured Acidimicrobiales bacterium
CGAACCCACGGCCACGAGTTCGGCTACGGCGGCACCGGACACGCCAACACCCACAGCGCCACCAGCCAATGGCGCCACGACAACCCCACCGACCACAAGACCGTCATGTTCTGGGTGTGGTGGGAACGCGCCGCCGACACGACGGAGACGCGCGGCTGCGCGATGGCCAATGCGGTCTCGCGACAGCTAACGCGGCTGCGCGACGGCCAATGCGGTCTCGCGACAGCTAGCGCGGCTGCGCGATGACCAATGCGGTCTCGCGACGGCTAGTGCGGCTGCGCGACCGCTAGTGCGACCCTGCGACGGCTAATGCTGCCGGGCGCAGCGCGGTTGCTACACGGGGCGCCGCAGCACGGCTTCGGCTTCGGCGACCTTGACGCTGACGGGGGTTGTCATCGGCGTCGGGCCGATCACGCCCGAGGCGCCGGTGTTGCTGGTCCAATAGACCATCCACAGCTTCGCCATCGATGCTGCGTAGCGGCCACCCGACAGTCCGCCGCGAGCGGTGGAAGCTCGCTGGTAGGTGTAGCTGCACGGCGTGACGCCGCCGCCGATCCACGGCAAGCCCGGCCCGGGACACGTGACGGGCGCGCCGCCGTCGCCTGGCGTGAACCGCAGCGCGGTCGGCACCGCAGTCGCAACCACGACCACCGGCGGTGCCGAAACCGTGCGCACTATGGGTCGCCACGTCGACGGCAGCACCCAAAACCACGTGTCGATGCCGACGAACGTGCGGCTACGCGCAGGCGGCGCGAACAGCGGGTGCGGCCTGGTGAACAAGATGGCCCCGACCGCAGCGTCGACCAGCTGGCGCAGCTGGCGCGCGATCGAACGCCATCGGTGCTCGTGGTCGACGTTGACGACGACGCCGTTGCTGTTGATGTCGCGACAGCTGCGACGCGTGAGGATCTCCTCGCCGTCGCTGCCGGGCCGCACGAAGGGCACCTTGTGCGCGTTGGAGCCAGCCACCAGCGAGGCGGGCACGAGCTGATCGGCGACGTAGACGGTTCTGAACCTGCCGCAGTCACGGCGCGGTTTACCTTCAGTGGTGGTCGTGACGCGGCTCGACGACTGACTGCCGGACTGACCGCCCGACTGACTGCCGGACTGGCTGCCCGACTGACCGCCAGACGGCCCACCCGACGGCCCGCTCGACTCACCGGCTGACGGTCTGTCGGACGGCCCGCCCGACTGCGACGCGCCGCCCGGCGCGCCGGGCGACGAGCCGCCGCTGCCCGTGCCGGCATACAGGTCGACGCCGGTGCGGTCTTCGTTGGCTTCCACGTGGCCGACGTTGCTGTCAGAGCCGCGGGCTATCGGCGCAGGCACCCACAGCACCACCACGACGCTCATCGCCAAGCTGACCGCGCCCGCCCGTCGCAACGCACCTGGTCGTCTCAGCACTGCTGCCACCCATCCGCGTCGTGCGACTCATACCCAGCCAGCAGCCAGCGGGCACCGTCAGCAGACTGCTCGAGTCGAGCCCCAAAATGCTCGACGACCTCGACGTCAGACACCACCTCGCCGGTCACCACCGAGTAGGCGACCGCCGCATACGGCTGACACCCAGCGAGGTGCGCCTCGTTGCCAACGATGTCGACCTGCCAGTAGCTCGCACGCGCGTCGGCTCCGCCCGGCCAGCGCACCGCGGTGCCGTCGCGCATCTGACCTTCGAGCACGACGTAGCGGATCGCCTCGGCGAAGCTCGGCGTGAGCGCCGCGACGACGGCCGGATCCTCTGGACTGACCGGATGCGACTGAGCAACGCGGATGGCCTCAACCGCCTGCTCGTACGCGACGACCGCCGCGAGCTGCGCGGCGTTCATCGTGTGACCGCCAGCGACGTTCGCCGCGTCGGGTCGCTGCAGGTAGGGCACCTCTTTCCACGACGCGCTGAGCGCGCCCAGCACGTCGACTCGCTCAGCACCGCCAGGCGTCCCCGTTCGCGCCGCAGGCACCGTTATCTCAGACGGCGTCGCCAGCGCGAAGGTCACGCTCGTGACCGGAGCGATGCCGCTTGTGGCGTCGCTCGCGCTCGTCGACGAAGCGCCCGGCGCGCTCGCCGGTTCGATCGGGCGCGCCGCGGGCGCACGCGCCCGGGCCGCTTCCGGAGCAAACGGCAGGCGCTCGACCGTGTCTTCGGTTGCGCCTCCGCATCCTGACAGCAGCGCCGCGGCCAACGCCGCGACGCAAATCATTGGTGTGTTCATGCACACACTTAGCGCAGGTTTGAGCGCGCAATGCAAGTGGGTTTCTGCGTCGAGCTGAAATTGCGCGTAACTTGCGCCTGCCGCCTGCTAGGGCGGGCTGGCTAGCGAGCCCCTACCGCAGGGCCCATACCACAAGGAGAGCACCAACGGTGAGTGAGTTTGCCTACGTGACAACCATCGAGACCGCGCAGTGTCTGGCACGAAAAGAAGTGTCGAGCCGCGAGCTGGTGAGCGCAGCCATCGAGCGCATCGACCGACTCGACGGGCCGATCAACGCGGTCGTGGCGCGCGACTACGAGCGAGCGCTAGAGGCAGCCAGCGCGGCCGACGCAGCGACCGAAGCGGGCGACGACCTCAAGCCGCTCCACGGCGTGCCGGTCACGATCAAAGACTCGTTTCAAACCGAAGGGCTGGTGACGACGTCTGGCTCGCCCGAGCTGGCCGACTTCGTGCCCGAGCGCGACGCCGACCCGGTCGCCCGCTACAAGGCCGCCGGCGCGATCGTGTTTGCCAAGACGAACCTGCCGCTGTTCGCCGGCGACCTGCAGTCGTACAACGACGTCTACGGCACGACCTCCAACCCGTTCGACATCGAGCGCACGCCGGGCGGCTCGTCGGGCGGATCGAGCGCCGCGCTCGCGGCGGGGTTCACGCCGCTCGAACTGGGATCAGACATCGGCGGCTCGATCAGGGTGCCGTCGCACTTCGCCGGCACGTGCGGGCACAAGCCGAGCTACGGGGTCGTGTCGGCGCTCGGACAGATACCAGGCATGCCCGGCACGCTCAGTCAGGCCGACATCGCGGTGGCCGGGCCGATGGCTCGCAGCGTCGACGACCTCGAGGTCGCGCTCGACGTGCTCGCCGGGCCCGACGCGTGGAACGCGAAGGCATACCGCCTCGATCTGCCGCCAGCCCGAGGCGTCGAGGCGCGCGACTTTCGCGTCGCGGTGTGGCTCGACGAGCCGAGCTGCGAAATTGAGAGCGGCTACCGCGACCTGCTGCTCGGCGCGGCGACCGCGCTAGAAGAAGCCGGCGCGCAAGTCACCTACGACGCGAAGCCAGCGTTCGGTTTCGACAAGGCGGTCGACACGTTCGAGCACTTGCTGTCAGCGGCCGAAGCGGGCACGTGGACGCTCGCGCAGCTCGAAGCCCAAGCCGCGTCGAGCGACGCGCCGCAAGGCGAGCTGGGCATCACGTACGCGGCGATGCGTCACCGCGAGTGGCTGAGCTGGCACGAGCGACGTCTGCAGCAACGGGCGCGGTGGGCAGAGTTTTTCTGCGACCACGATGTGGTGCTGCTGCCGGTCACGCCGACCCCGGCGATCAAGCACGACCACAGCCGCCCCGCCACCAAGCGCACCATCACGGTGAACGGCGAGACCCGCCCGTATTTCGACTCGATCAAGTGGATGGGGCTGACCGGCGTGTCGTGGCTGCCCGCCACCGTCGTTCCCGTCGGACAGCTCGACGGGCTGCCGGTCGGCGTGCAGATCGCCGGGCCGTTCCTCGAAGACCGCACGACGCTCGCGGTCGCCCGTCTCCTAGAAGCGGCGCTCGGTGGGTTCACCAAACCCGAAGGGTTCTAGGCGCCCGTTGCGTCTCAACTTCGTCGACCACGGCGGCGACGGCCCGGCCGCGCTGCTGGTGCACGGCGCGCTCGCCAGCCGCAGCTACTGGAACGACAACCTCGCGTCGTTGCGGAGTCGCTGCCGCCCCATCGTGGTCGAGCTGTGGGGACACGGACGGTCGCCCAGCCCGGACGACGAGCGCGCCTACTCGCCGATGGGCTACGCCAGGCAGTTCGAGCTGCTGCGCGAAGAGCTTGGCATCGACCGCTGGTGGCTGATCGGACAGTCGATGGGCGCGGCGCTGGTGCTGCACTACGTGCTGGTGCAGCCGTGGCGGACGATCGGCATCGTGCTGACCAACTCGTCGTCTGCGTTCACCACGCCCGAAGGCTGGGCCGAACGCACCCAAGAGGTGACCGTCGACCGCGCCCGCGCGGTGCTAGAGCACGGCGTGGCAGCGCTGGCCGACTCGTGGATCAACCCGGGGCGCTCGATGCGCATATCAGACGAGGTGCGCGCCGCGCTGGCGGACGAGTTCGACGAGCACACCGCCACCGGCATCGCCAACTCGTTTCGCTTCACCAGCCCCTACCTGCCGCTCGGTGAACGGCTAGCTGAAATCACCCATCCCGTGCTGCTGACCAACGGCACAGAAGAGGGGCGCTTTCAGCGCCTGCTGCCGATGGCGCAGACCATTCCCAACATCGAAATCGTCGACCTAGCTGCGTCGCACGCGGTGAACGCGCACGACCCCGCCGGGTGGAACGCCGCCGTCGAGCGCTTCATGCGTCGCCACGCCGACGCGCGCCCCTTGTAGCTGGCGCTGGATCGCGGCTCCCAGGCCATCACGCCCTTGAGGTAGGTCAGTTGACGACGTAACTTTGGTGTTCATGAAGGCCATCGCGAGCCGAATGTGCGGTGCGCTGGTCGCGTGGCTGGTCGGGTGTTCGCTGCTGGCTTCGATTGGCGCGGCAGGGGCTACGTCGGCGGGCGCGACGACGCAGGTGCGCGAGGGCGGCGTGAATGAGTCGGGTGCGCGCGTTTTGGCCGGCGCCGATCGGTATGCGACATCGGTGCTGCTGGCTGAACGCGCGTTGGAAGCGCTGAGGCGAACGGACGGGCGCCAAGAATCGACTGGCCGCGTGGTCGTCGCGTCAGGTGAGAGTTTGGTCGACGCGCTGAGCGCGGTGCCGCTGGCAGCTGTCACTGGCGGCGCGGTGGTGCTCACCAAAACCGCCGAACTGCCGAAGGTGGTCGCGGACCTCGTGCGCGCCCACGACATTGACGGCCTGAGCCTGGTCGGCGGCACGGACGCCGTGTCTGACGCGGTGGCGCAGCGACTGACGGAAGTCGCCGGCACGGGTGTGCTGGAGCGGTTCGCGGGCGTCGACCGGTATGAGACCGCAGTCGCGGTCGCCCGCGCCGCTGACGCCCTCCGCGAACAGCAACAAGCACACGCCCCAGCCTCAGACGGTCTTGCCGTCGGCATGTCGGGCGGCTGGTGCGGCGAGACCGGCAAGGCGGTGCTCGTCGTCAACGGCAGCTCGCTCGTCGACGGCGTGCTCACTGCACCCGTTGCCTATGCGATGCGACTGCCCGTCCTGTTCACCCGCACCGACGCGCTGCCCAGCGTCGTGCGCGACTACCTGACCGAGGCGGGCGTCGCCCACACTGTGCTCGTCGGCAGCAACGCGGAGGTCTCCCGCGCTGTCGTCAGCGAGCTGGCTGCGCTGAGCGCGCAGGTCACTCGCATCGACGGCGACAACCCCGCCGCACGCTCGGTTGCGCTCGCCGACGCGGTGAGCGCCTGCGGTGTCGCGTCCAACGACTTCGCGCTCCTCGATGCCAACCAACCTGTCGACGGCGTCACTGCCGCCGCACTGCTCGCTACTGGCATCGACGCTGCCAACAACCCCGACGCACGAACTTCAGACCGGCGACGCAGCCTGGTGCCCGTGCTCGCCGTCGACGACGACCTTCCCGCCGAGGTCGCCGACCATCTGTCTGCACGCGCGTCGGCGAACCGCGGCGTGACCCTGTACGCGCTCGGCGGCACCGCCCGCATCACCCCGGCGTTGATGCGCGACGCCCTCGATGCTGCCAAAAGCAACATCGGCACTCCCGACCGCAGCGTCGCCGCCAACACAACCGTCCGCAACCGCAACACCAACACCGGCCACCTTTCCAGCCGCCCCCCAACGCTCACCGAAAACCAGCCCAGCCGCACCTCAACCGTGACGACCAGCACCACCACAACGGAAGCACCGCCAACGACAACTGCGACGACGGTGCCGGGCACCACGAGTACGTCGTCGTCGACGACAAGCACCACTGCGTCGGTTGCCACAACCAGCACGTCGGAGCCAACGACGACGAGCACGACCCCGACAACTGAAGCAACAACAACGACGACTACGGCCGATGCGGTTGCGGGTTCCGCCGCCACATCAACCACGGTGCCGCCGAACTCGTTCACCGACGTCAACGTGGGCACTCAGTTCTCGTGTGGTTTGCGCGCGGATGGCTCTATCGGGTGTTGGCTGAATTTCTCCGGTGATACTTTTGAGGCACCGGCGGGGCCTTATGTGTCGCTTGCCGTTGGTCCTTCCCTAGGGTGCGCGGTAGGCACGGACCACACGATCGCGTGCTGGAGCTCAAGTGGACGGTTGGAGGTGCCGCCGCTTGAAGGCGAGTTCTTGGCGGTGGCTGTGGGTGAGTATCACTTCTGTGCGCTGCGCGCGGACCGCCGTGTTGAGTGTTGGGGGGGCAACTGGGCCGGGCAGTCGGACGCTCCGCAGGGTTCGTTTTCTGCGGTCGCAGTTGGTGAGCGGCACTCTTGCGGGCTGCGGGTTGACGGCACGGTTGCGTGCTGGGGTTCAGACACGAACTTTTTGGGCTCTGACTCCGACGGGCGCTTGGATGCGCCGTCGGGGGCGTTTCAGGCTGTTTCCGTTGGAACTGCACACTCGTGCGGGCTGCGCACCGACGGCACGATCTCGTGCTGGGGCTTCAACGAACACGGACAAACCGACCCACCCGGCGGGACGTTCGTGGAGGTAGACGCTGGCGGCGACTTCACCTGCGGACGACGAGTGAACGGCTCAGTTGAGTGCTGGGGGAGTCACCGATACGGCAGGTCGGAGCCGCCGCCTAGCAAGTTCACGGCCATCAGCGCAGGACGGATCCGCTCGTGTGGGGTGCTGCTGGATGGAACGGTCCAATGTTGGGGTGCTTGGTCGGGCGGGCTGTTCGACGTCGCTGGCGCACCGGGCGTGCGGCCCAACGGCGCCGATGTGTGCCGGCCGTATGGTCCTGAGGGGTTTTCGTCGTTCGGTCCGGCGAACGACTGGCCTGCCGACGTTCGGGATGGAGTCTTCGATGTGCTGGTGGTGTTCGCGGAGTTCGGTGATGCCCGGCACGACCCCGACAGCCTGACGCCCGCAGCAAGGCAAACATTCCTGGCCGACGTCGAGACCTACATCGAGACCCAGAGTTACGGCCGACTCGACGTCGAGTTCACGGTGGTGCCCGAATGGGTGGCCATCGGCGAGACATACGCCGACTACCTGGCGCCCCGGCCGCACCGCGTGACGGGCTGGAGGTACCTCGATGAGATGACATCGTGGCGCGCGGTGCAGGAGGCGAAGCAGTTCGTGGATGTCACCAACGGCGGCCAGCGTTTCGACTCGCTTCTGCTAGTGATGCCTCCATCGCACTTTCGCAGCGGCCTCGCGCCAGACTCGGTGCCGATCGACGCACAGCCACACCGAGACATACTGGGTCTCCGATCGAGCGGCGCACCAACAATCCGTGCATCGGTTGTCGTTGGGGCCGTCCCGCGTGACGCACCACAGCACGGCGCAACGCCCTCGGTGTTCGTCGCCGCGCACGAGCTACTGCACAACCTCGGGCTGAACGACTTGTACGACTACGACGACCAGAGCCTGAACGGAGAGGACAACTTCGTGCCGCCGACCGGGCGGGCGTACGACTACGTGCACGCCCGCTACGGACCGATGGGCCTGAATGCCTGGTGGCCAGGCATCGACGGCTCGCCGTTCCACTTCCCCGCGCCGGGCCCGGCGCGCCCTGCAGACGGTTCGGCAGTGACTGACACGACCGTGCTCAACTCGGTTCGCCCCATCGCCGATGAAATGCTCGGCTGGGCTCGCTGGCGTCTCGACTGGCTGACGCGCGACCAAGTCGACTGCGCCGAACTCGGCACGCGCACCGTTCGCTTGGCACCGCTGGCCGCACCCGACGGCGGCACCGCGCTAGCGGTCGTGCCGCTCGCACGTCAGCAGATGCTGGTGCTCGAGGCGCGTCGCCGGGTCGGCTACGACGCTGACCAGCTCAGCGATGACGGCAACGACTACCACCGCCGACTGCCGGAAGAAGGCGTGCTCGTCTACCTCGTGCAACCCGGTGTTATCTCCGGAGGTAGAGCAATCACCCTGTTCGGCGACGACCACACCGGCCTCGTGCCCCAATCACCAATCCTCACCGTCGGTGAGACCGTGACGTTCAGCGGCACTCGCGACACGTTCGACCTGCCTTACGCACACGGACGGCAGCGAGTGCTCGGCAGCGAAGACTCCGCCCGTGCACGCCGCATAGACGGACCTATCGTGGCGGTCAGCATCACAGGCGACGATGGCACCAACTTCACGGTCAAGATTGACTGGACCCAAGCCAAGTACGTGACAAGCAGATACGACTACGACGTCACGCGCACGACGGCTGCCGCCAACCAATTCGCTCCGCCGCTAGGCTCCAGCGAATGAAAACACGCATCATCTCCATGACCCTCGCCAGCGCAGTTGCCTTGCTGATCGCGACCGTCACCATCGTCGCAAGCGACAACCACGCAGGCACCACCGAATCGTCGACATCGACGACAACAGCACCCTCGACGACCGTGCCCGGGTGCGTACCGAGCGCCAACCCGACTATCGCCCGAGTCGCCCAGGAATTTGAGTTTCTGCTCAAGTGGCCGACGCCGCCAGCCGGATGTTCTCTGACGCAGTTCAGTTTGGAACTCACGCAGCACGACCTCACCGCCTGGACGGCCGACAGCGTCAGCCACAAGACCGAGATGCTTGGGAATGGCGACATTGTGTTGCCTACCAATCCAACGACCGACGTAGGACTGCCTCGGGTTGGCGTGCTCAACTTGACGGTGAGCATGACATCTCGCGCGTCCTACGTCGCCGAGATCCGGGTTGAGGAGGGCGGTCACTCTCAACCGATGGCCATTCAAGCGCAAGTAAAGCTCGGTGGCCACCACTACGGCTCCGCTGTTTCCACCGCGCTCATCTGCCACAACAACCACGGGTACGCCAGCAACCTCACTATCGACGTTCTCACTGGTGCTTCCGCAAACACGCCCGCGACGAGCAATCTTCGCGCCGACTACGAACGTGGTTGCGGCGTTCCACCACCACCTCCTCCGGTGCCTACCACAACGACTACCACTACCCCAGCTACGACCACATCGTCTTCTTCCACGACGACGACTTCTGAGCCGCCGGCAACTACCACCACGTTGTCTACGACGACTACCACAACCGTTCCGGTTGCAGCCTCGACGTTTACGCCACAGGTCGCGATAGGCGTGCGCGAAAGCAGCAACCATGTCGGCAAGCAGTTCACAGTCAGTTTCTCACCCACTAGCGATTCGCCCGACGGTTGCACCGACGATGCCGAAGATGCCACTTATGCGGTCAACAGCAACGGCGTTGTGGAGCCGTCAGATGTAGCAGCAGTAGTCGCGGGCCCGAACTTGATTGATCGACCGATCGGGCAAACGCGATCCTGCATGTACAACGTGCGCTTCCCGGTGCACGAAGACGACGGCTCGTCGTTGGTCAGCCACGATCTTGACACGATCGCGTCGGCGACCGACCGCAATGCGAGCGCCACCTACACACCTAGCACGGCGCAAGCGCGATTCTGTGACCCTACACCGGTTCGGTCGCTGAGAGACGACGGCAGCTCAGGTGAATCGCTCAACCGACGGTACCGCTGGAACACACCCGCTCGATGGAGCAGCCGCTGTCGCGGCTACAAGGGCTATCACGTGCAATTCAACGAGTATCGCAGTCGAGGTTTAGCGGATGCTTTGACACGCACAAGCGTGACGACTTGGACCGGCGACGTTGTCCGTGTGCGCAACGAGCCGCACGGGTTTCAAATGCGCTTTCATCACGAGACGCTGCCCATCGGCATCGATCGCACGATAACCAACTGGATCGGTCGACACGCGACCGATATCACCTGGCACACAATCGAAGTAGACGCGTATACCAACGCGAGCATTATCGGCAGTCATCCGTTATTCGGTGGCGGCGTGTTTGCGTCGTCCAAGATCGTGTGCCCGCGCGGTGAGGGCGACCGCAACGGAATCCGGCTCACCAACATCGATGCGCCTGTGCATGGCGTGACCTACGACGAAGAGTGGCTCAACGCCCTGCGCCTCGCTTGCGGATTTGCCACCTCAGGAACCTCCAGCTAGCCGAGCTGCGGAGGAACTGCCTGCAGCTGCCCTGGGTGGGCGTTGCTTGGGAACGCGGCTCAGATGCGGGCGAGGGCTTCCTGCACGGCGGTGGCGATGAGGTGGCCGTCTTGGAAGAAACGCGCCTCAGCGGTGCCGCGGGCGCCCGACGCGGTGAGCGGGCGCTGCTCAACGTAGATCCAGTCGTCGGTGCGGAACGGCCGGTGAAACCACATCGCGTGATCGAGGCTCACGACCATCGTGCCCTCGAGCATCCACGTGACCCCGAACGGCACCAGCACGTTGTCGGAAATGCAGTCGTCGCTCATATACGCGAGCACCGCCGCGTGCACGTCTGGGTCGTCGCCCAACGGCTTCACGGTCTTGAACCAAAAGTCGATGCCGCCGCGAGGCGACGGCCCGGTCGGCGCCCACGGCGCGTGGGCGACCCGGTAGTCGACCGGTCGGGGCGAATGCGACCAGTGCTCGCCGAAGATAGGGCCGACCTCGTCGATGCAGTCCGCAAACGTCGGCAGCTGCTCGGGCGGCGTCAAGCCCGCTGGCATCGGCGCCTCGATCTTCGCGTCGGCCTCTTCGGCGACGTGAAACGAAGCAGTCAAGTCGAATATGAGCTTCGCGGGTTGGACGCCACCCGAGGGCTGGCGAGCTTGGACACGCCGGGTGCAAAACGACCGGCCCTCTCGCACGACCTCGACGTCGTAGTCGACGCTGCCCATGCCGTCGCCCGCTCGCAGGAAATACGCGTGGATCGAATGCAGCGGCTTGTCGTGCGCGGTCGTCTCGCACGCCGCGGCGACGGCTTGGCCGAGCATGTGCCCGCCGTAGAGCCCGAACTCGTCGTGCCCCGAACCTCGGCCGACAAAGCCGGTTACGCCACCTTCGGCTGGCCGTTCGGCGGGTGCCGCCGCAGGCTCGTCGTCGGACGAGCGAGGCTCGACCCGCAACACGTCCAGCAGCTCATCGAGCGCGGCCTCTTGCTGCGCGAGCGTGGGCGCGCTGCTCGGCGCACTGTTTGATGCATTGGGCGCTGCGCCATCGCTCACTTGCGACGCTTCTTGTTCTTGCGCTTCGCCCGGCCCGACAGCCGTCGCTTCTTGCCTGCCTTGCCTTGTTTCTCTTCGTCTAGCTCAGCCAGTATCTCCGGGCCAGCCGCGTTGACGATGTCTTCGGCCGCATCCAGCAGCGCGCCGATCGAGTCGTCTTCGCCGACGCTGGTGGGTTCGGTCGCGAAGTTGCGCACGCCCAACGAGCCGGTCTGCCAGCCCGCGTCGAGCCGGCGCGGCGAAAACTCGGGGCAGTCATCGGGGCAGCGCCACGGAGCTTCGGGCGCCAAGTCGAGGTCGCACTTGCGCACCGTGTCGCCGTTCGGGTAGGTGCGGCTCTCGAAGTGACGGCAGTTTTCGCGCATCGGCACGAACGGCATTTTGCCATCTCGGCGCGCCGTTTCGGGTAGCGATCAGCTAGCTGCCGCTCACGGCCTCCGCCATCGCGAGCGCTCGCTTCGCGGCCTCGACGTGGAGGTTCTCGATCATCTTGCCGTCGACGGTCACCACTCCTGCGCCCGCTTCGGTGGCCTCGCCGAGCGCGGCGATCACTCGGCGGTGAAAGTCGAGCTCGTCGTCGCTCGGCGCGAACGCGACGTTGGCGGGTTCGACCTGGCTCGGGTGAATGAGCGTCTTGCCGTCAAAGCCCATCTCCGCACCCTGCCGACACAGCCGCACAAAGCCCTCGGCGTCGGCGATGTCGTTGTGCACGCCGTCGAGCGCGACCACCCCATGCGCCCGAGCCGCACGCAGCGCAGCCGCGAGGTGCGGAACCAGCGCCTCACGGTCGGCCGTGATGGTCGCTCGCAGCTCAGCCGCCAAGTCGTTGGTGCCCATCACCAGCGCCGCGACCCTCGGGTGCGCGGCGATGGCGTCGGCCGCGATTATCGCCCGCGGCGTTTCCGCCATCGCCCAGATCGCCAAGCTCGGCGGCGCGCCGTGCGTGTCGAGCAGCTTCGACACTGCGTCGAGCGTCGCCGGGCTCTCAACCTTCGGCACGACCACCGCATCGGGCGCGGCACTCGCCGCGGCTGCGACATCGTCGGCGCCCCACGGCGTGTCGAGTGAGTTGACTCGAACGGTGACCTCACGCCGTCCGTAGCCGCCGCCGCTCACCGCCGCGACTGCCTGGTTGCGGGCGGCCTGTTTCGCGTCGGGCGCGACCGCGTCTTCTAGGTCGAAGATGAGCGCGTCGGCGTCGATCGACTTGGCCTTGGCTAACGCCCGCTCGTTCGCGGCAGGCATGTAGAGCACCGACCGGCGAGGCCGCCACGCCACGTCTGCGCTAGCCATCGAACCCGTACGCGGCCGCCAGATCGCCGTCGGCGTGCGCCAGCTGGCGCGCTAGCTGCACCACCACCCGGCACTGTTTGACGGTGGCGTCGTCTTGCATCTTGCCGTCGAGCATCACCGCGCCGGTGCCGTCGCCCATCGCTTCGATGACGCGCTGCGCCCACGCCACCTCATCGGGCGGCGGGCTGAACACCTTCTTGGCGATGTCGATCTGGCTCGGGTGAAGGCTCCACGCGCCGACGCAGCCCAGCAGGTACGCGTTGCGGAACTGGTCTTCGCACGCCAGCGGATCGCCGATGTCGCCGAACGGGCCGTAATAGGGCAAGATGCCGTGCGCGCCGCACGCGTCGACCATGCGAGCGAGCGTGTAGTGCCAGAGGTCTTGCTGGTGCGTCTTGCGGACGACGTCGTCAACAGACGGGTCGGCAGACGAGGCACCGGCCGCAGAGCCAGCGGGCGGGTCGTCTCGCACCAAATACCCCGGGTGCCCTCCCCCGACCCGGGTGGTCTTCATGCGCCTATCCGCGGCCAGGTCGGCCGGGCCGAGCGACAGCCCCTGCATGCGCGGGCTCGCGCCGCAAATCTCTTCGACGTTCGCGACGCCCCGGGCGGTCTCCAAAATCGCGTGCACCAGCAGCGGCTCGCTGAGCCCGACCCGCGCCTCGATCTGCGCCAACAGCCGGTCGACGTAGTGGATGTCTTCGGCGCCCTCAACCTTCGGCACCATGATGACGTCGAGCGCCTCGCCGATCTCGTGACACAGCAGCCAGACGTCGTCTAAGAACCACGGCGAGTCGAGGCTGTTCACCCGCGTCCACAGCTGAGTGTGCTGATGGTTCCACGCCTTGCCGACCTCGACTAGCCCGTCACGGGCGGCGTCTTTCGCGTCGGCAGCAACCGCGTCTTCCAAGTTGCCCAGCAGCACGTCGACGGTCGGCGCGATCGCATCGACCTTCGCGCGCATGCGCTCGTTCGACGGGTCGAAGAAGTGGATCATCCGCGACGGCACGAACGGAATCTCGCGCAGCGGCTCGGGCGCTCCCAGCGCGAGGGGAGCGAAGAAGTCTCTCGGGCTGCGCATCAGCCGATCGAGCCCTCCATCTGCAGCTCGATCAGTCGGCTCCACTCGACCGCATACTCCATCGGCAGCGTGCGCGTCACCGGCTCGATGAAGCCGTTCACGATCATGCCCATCGCCTGCTCGGCAGTGAGCCCGCGGCTCATCAGGTAGAAGAGCTGCTCGTCCGCGATCTTCGACACGGTCGCCTCGTGGCCGACCATCGCGTCGCGCGAGCCGATCTCTTGGTACGGATACGTGTCGGTGCGGCTGTGCTCATCGAGCAGCAGCGCGTCGCACTGCACGTGGCTGCGACAGCCCGGCTTGTCGTCTTCGACCCGCACGAGGCCGCGGTAGGTGGTGCGCCCGCCGTCTTTGGAGATCGACTTCGACACGATCTTCGACGTCGTCTCGGGCGCGGCGTGCACCATCTTCGCGCCGGCGTCTTGGTGCTGGCCTTGGCCCGCGTACGCCACCGACAGCACCTCACCCGAGGCCTTGGGGCCGAGCAGGTACACCGCCGGATACTTCATCGTCAAGCGCGAGCCGATGTTGCCGTCGATCCACTCGACGTGCGCTTCGTCGTAGGCCGCAGCCCGCTTGGTGACGAGGTTGAACACGTTGTTCGACCAGTTCTGGATGGTCGTGTAGGTGATGCGGCTTCCCGGCAGCGCCACCAGCTCGACCACCGCTGAGTGCAAAGAGTCGGTCGTGTAGACGGGTGCGGAGCAGCCCTCGATGTAGTGAACCGTCGCGCCCTCATCCGCGATGATGAGCGTGCGCTCGAACTGGCCCATGTTTTCTGCGTTGATGCGGAAGTACGCCTGCAGCGGCATTTCGACCTCGACGCCCGGCGGCACGTAGATGAACGAGCCGCCCGACCACACCGATGAGTTGAGCGCGGCGAACTTGTTGTCGCCCGGCGGAATGATCGTGCCGAAGTACTTGCGCACCAGCTCGGGGTGCTCGCGCACCGCGCTGTCCATGTCGGAAAACAGCACGCCTTGCTCTTCGAGGTCGGCGCGGTTGCGGTGGTAGACGACCTCGCTCTCGTACTGCGCGGTGACGCCCGCCAGGTACTTGCGCTCGGCTTCGGGAATGCCGAGCTTCTCATACGTGTCTTTCACCGACTGCGGCAGCTCTTCCCACGCGTCGACCTGACCCTCGGTGGGCTTGATGTAGTAGTAGATGTCGTCGAAGTAGATCTCCGACATGTCGCCGCCCCAGTTGGGCATCGGCTTGCGGCGGAAGATGGCGTACGAGCGCAGACGAAAGTCGAGCATCCAGTCGGGCTCGTTCTTCATCGCGGACATCTCGCGGATGATGTCTTCGTCTAGGCCGCGGCGAGGCTTGTAGACGTAGTCTTCGTCGTCGCTCCAGCCCAACTTGTACTTGCCGAGATCGATGGCAACATCGGTGGTGGTCATGGTGCCAACGATAGCGAGCGGGGCGCCGCCAGCGGGTTAGGCGAGCAGCGCGGGCGCGAGTTCGCGCCAGCCGACCCGGATGTCGGCCGGGTCGTCGGCGAGCACCTGCACGCAAACGTGATCTGCGCCAGCGGCGAAGTGCTCGTCGACGCGGCGCTTGATGTCGTCGAGCGTTCCCCACGCCACGATCGCGTCGACCAGCTTGTCGCTGGGCCCGCCGTCAGGGCCGCCGTCGATGTCGGACTCATCGAAGCCGAGGCGCAGCAGATTGTTGGCGTAGTTCGGCAAGCCGAGGTAGATGGCCATGCCTTTTCTTGCGGTGGCGCGGGCGGCGGCTGCGTCGGTGCTGAGCACGCACATCTGCTCGGGATACAGCGCCGCGTCGGGGCCCATCGTCTCACGAGCTATCGCCGTGTGCTCGGGCGGAACAAAGTAGGGGTGCGCGCCGGCGGTCTGGGTTGCGGCCAGCTCGAGCATCTTCGGGCCGAGCGCGGCGAGCACGATGTCGGGCAGCTCTTGGGGGCCGGTCGCCATGAAGCGGGCCTTGCCCATGCGCTCTAGGTACTCGCGCATGTAGCTGAGCGGCTTTGAGTAGTCGTGCTTGCGGAGGTGCGACACGAGGTGCAGGTGGCTGACGCCCAAGCCCAGTAAGAACCGGTCGGGGTACGCCTCGGCGATGGTGCGCTGGGCGTTGGCCATCGTCATCGGGTCGCGTGCGTAGATGTTGGCGATGCCCGGCGCGAGCTTGATCGTCTTGGTGGCGCCGAGCAGGCACGCGGCGGCGACGAAAGGGTCGCGCCCCACGGCTTCCGGAATCCACACAGCGCCGTAGCCCAAGTCTTCGGCTTCGGCTACCCACTCGGCTGCTTGGGCTGAGGGCAGCCCGTCTAGCGCGCCCGTCCAGAGGCCGACGCGTCCGATGTCGATTTGTCCCATTGTCATGGGCGACAAGCTAGCTAGGCGACGCGCCTGAGTTCGTTGCCGAAGCGCACGATGCGGTCGAGGTAGTTCTGCACGCCGGGGAGGATGAGCGGGCCGGTGTCGACGTTGTCTCTGATCTTGGCGGGCGTGCCCACCGCAATCGTGCCGGGCGGAACGTGCATGCCGCCGGGCACCACCGCGCCGGCGCCGACGAGCGCGAGCTTGCCGACGACCGCGTCGTGAAGCACGATGGAGCCGGTGCCGACCAGCGCCTCGTCGCAGATGGTGGCTCCCTCTAGGTGCGCGAGGTGGCCGATGGTGCAGCGCTCGCCGACCACGGTCGGCAGCTCTTCGGTGCAGTGCAGCACGGCGTTGTCTTGCACCGAGCTGGCTGCGCCGATGCGGATTTCGTTGTCGTCGCCGCGCAGCACCGCGCCCGACCAAATGCTGGCTTGGGGGCCCACGCTGACCCGTCCGATGATGACGGCTTCGTCCATCACGTACGCGTCGGGGTGGATGTCGGGGACGTCGTCGCCGAGGGCATAGATGGGCACGGCGCGCACGCTAGCTGCCGCTGGGCGCGCGTTAGCCGACGAGCGCGATCGCTGAGAGCGCCATGAGCGCGACGTTGCGCGCGAGCGCGAGCGGCCCGACGGGCTTCTTGCTGAGCGCGCCGAAGCACGCGCAGCGCGGACGCGCGCCGGCGGGACGCGCGAGCGCCCGCGCGACATACGCGGTGAACCCAGCCAGCAGCAAGAGCGCGGCTGCCGCGGGAAGGGGCCGCAGCACTCCGAACATCAAGCTCACGCCGAGCACGACTTCGAGCGGCGCCACGACGAACGTGAGGCGCTGTCGCGCGAGCGGCTGGGTCGGCGCGTCAGTCGGCGCGTCGGCCGGCTGGGCGGCCGCACTGCGGTCGGCGATCTTGAGCGCTCCGGCTGCGGTGAGTGCCAAGCCCAGCGCGATGCGGGCGAGCGTCGCCGCGACGCTCAGGTGAACGTCCCGTAGTCGCCTTTGAAGAACAGCAGCGGGTCGACGGCGCGCGGCGCGGCGAGGTCGACCACCTTGCCGACGACGATGTCGTGATCGCCGCCGTCGTAGGTCGCGTAGATCTCGCAGTCGATATAGGCGATCGAGCCCTCGATGATGGGCGAGCCCGTCGGCCCGGCTCGCCACTCGACGTCGGCGAACTTGTCGTCGCTCTTGCTCGCCATCACCGAGCACACGGCGAGCTGGTCGTGCGCCATCACGTTCACGCAAAACGCGCCCGACGCGGCTATCGCCTCATAGGTCGTCGAGCCCTTGGTGGGGAGGAACGCGACGAGCGGCGGATCGAGCGACACCGACGTGAACGAACCGATCGCCATGCCGACCGGCACCGGGGTCTCGCCCGACGCGTCGCTCGGCCCTGCCTCGCCCGGCCGTCCCCCGCTCGCGAGGGCCGTCACCGCGGTCACGCCGGTCGGGAAGTGCCCCAGCACGTCGCGGAAAAAACCTGGGTCGATGTCGCTCACCCGTCCAACGCTAGAGGAACATCGCTAGAGGCTCGTCACCGCAGACCGACCTTGCGGCGTCGTAGGTTCGATGTCTCACCCCTTCACTACTGTTGCGGCCATGACATCGACCCAAACCGCACCGCAAACCGCGAGCAAGCCTGCCCCAATCAAGCCAACCCCAACCAAGCCAGCCCTGCCCGACGGGCTGGTGGCGGTGGTCAAACGAGATTGTCCGACGTGCGAGCTGGTCGAGCCGGTGCTGGGCAAGCTCGCCGCCGCCGCAGACCTCGCGGTGTTCACCCAAGACGACCCGACGTTCCCCGCATCGCTGGCCGCGGATGCTCGACGCTTCGACGACGACTTGGCGGTGTCGTGGCACTACGACGTCGAAACCGTGCCGACGCTGATGTTGGTGCGCGACGGCGAGATCGCCGACCGCACGGTCGGCTGGAGTCGCGAGCACTGGGAGGCGCTCACCGGCGTCGGCGGCTTGGGCGAGGGCTTGCCCGAGATGCGCCCGGGCTGCGGCTCGCTCTCGGTCGCACCGGAGATGGTCGACGCGCTGGCGAGCCGATTCGGCGACGAGCTGGGGGCGCGCTCGGTGCCGATCGCCGACGCCGAAGACGTGCACGAGGCGATGTACGCGCGCGGCTGGTCAGACGGCCTGCCGCTCGTGCCGCCGACGGATGAGCGAGTGCGACGCATGCTGGCTGGCACCTCCCGGGCACCCGATGAGGTGGTGGCAGTCGTGCCGCCCGACCTGGCCGATTGCACGGTGACGAAGGTCGCCATCAACGCGGTGATGGCGGGCTGCGCGCCCGAACACCTGCCGGTCGTGCTAGCCGCGGTCGAGGCGGTCTGCACCGACACGTTCAACATGCACGGGCTGCTGGCGACAACCATGCCGGTCGGGCCGGTGTTCGTCGTCAACGGGCCGATCCGCAACGAGATCGGTATGAACTCGCGTATGAACGTGCTGGGTCAGGGCAACCGCGCCAACTCGACCATCGGACGAGCGGTGCAGCTGGTCGTGCGCAACGTCGGAGGCGGGCGGCCGGGCGACGTCGACCGGGCGGCGCTGGGTCAGCCCGGCAAGGTCGGCTTCTGCTTTGCCGAGAACGAAGAAGACTCGCCGTGGACGCCGCTGTCGGCCGACTTCGGTTTCGAGCCGGGCGTCAACACGGTGACGGCGTTCGCCGGCGAGGCGCCGCGCAGCGTCGTCGACCAGCTGTCGCGCGACCCCGAGTCTCTGTCGCGGTCGCTGGCTGCGGCGCTCGTCGCCATTCACCATCCCAAGCTGACGACCGCGTTCGACGCGCTGCTGGTCGTCGCACCCGATCAGGCGCGGGTGTACCGCGAGGCAGGCTGGAGCCGCGAGCACACCACGGCGCGGCTCATCGAACTCACCGAACGGCCGGGCTCAGAGCTGGTGCAAGGTGCGGGCGGCATCGCCGAAGGGCTGCCCGAGTCGATGGCCGACGTGCCGGCCATCGCGAAGTTCAAGCCCGACGGCTTACACCTCATCTACGCGGGCGGCGGCGCGGGGCTGTTCAGCGCGATCATCGGCAGCTGGGTGAACGGCGCGGTTGGTTCACAGAAGCGGTGCGTAGAGATCGACGCGTGGAAATAGGTTAAGCTAGACCCCAGCTCAGTCCAGACAGCCAGGGAGGCACGATGAGCGCGACACTGCTCGATCCAACCAACGAAGCGGCGCCGGTCGAGCGCCAGCGCGTCGACCGACCCGCCAAGCTCGACGGCCTGACCGTCGGCCTGCTCGACATCAGCAAGCCCCGTGGCGACGTATTTTTGAACCGCCTCGAAGAGCGGCTGATCGAGCGAGGCATGCGGGTGAACCGCTACGCCAAGCCGACGTTCACCAAGCCAGCGCCGGTCGACTTGCGCCACGAAATCGCCACGCAGTGCGACGTGGTGATCGAAGCGCTAGCCGACTGAGGCAGCTGCACGTCGTGCAGTGTGCATGACATCGCAGACCTCGAACTTCGTGGCATTCCGGGCGTGTTCGTGGCGACCGTTCAGTTCACCGACGGCGCTGCCGCGCAGGGCAAGGCGCTGGGCTTCGACCCGGCGGCCGTGTGGGTTGAGCATCCCATCCAAGACCGCACCGACGACGAGATGACCGCGATTGCAGACAAAGCGTTCGACGAACTGGTTGAGCAGCTGGTAGCTGGCTAGCCCAGCCAGAGCTAGCCCAGCCAGAGCTTTTGGCCGCGCCGGCTGACCAGCCCCTCTGCAATCAGGTCGCTCACCAGCCGCTCGGCGCGCGCCACGTCGCCGTCGTCAAAGCGCATCACCTTGCCCGCGTCGGCTGCGCGCACCGGGCCGTCGATGAGCGCCTTCATCAGCAAGCCGCGCGCCTCGCGGTCGCTGCCTGCGAACGGCTTGTCCGCGGTGCCCACCATCGCGCTGCCCACCGCCGGGTCGGGCGTGCTCTCGACCGGCTGCGGGTCGCTGCCCCACTCGCACCACTGACGCACCGGGCACTCGTCGCAGCGAGGCCGTCGGCGCACGCACACGAGCGCGCCCAAGTCCATCATCGCGTGGTTCCACGCCCAGCCTGCATCTCGCGGCACGACCTCATCGGCTAGCTCTCGTGCTTCGGCCATCGCGAGCGGCCGACCCGCCCAACGAGCGATGATGCGTCCGTAGTTGGTGTCGAGCGCGCCGGCCGGCTGGTTGAACGCGAACGCCCGCACCGCAGCCGCCGTGTACGGCCCGACGCCCGGCAGAGCACGCAAGCCCGCGTCGTCGTCGGGCACCTCGCCGTCGTGCTCGGCGACGATCATTGCGGCCGCCTTGCGCAGGTTGGCTGCTCGCCGGGGGTAGCCCAGCCCCGACCACTCGCGCAGCACGTCCGCCATCGGCGCGACCGCTAGGTCGGCGGGCGTCGGCCAGCGTTCGACGAACCGCTCGAAGTAGGGGCCCACCCGGTTGGCTTGGGTCTGCTGCAGCATCACCTCAGACACCAAGATTTCCCACGGCACGCTGGTGTGTCGCCACGGGTAGATGCGGCGATTGGTTTCGCCCCACGAAAGCAGCGCGGCTGCGCGCGGGTGGCAGCCTTCGTCAGCTACGTGGCCGCCAGATGCGCGTCGGCTAGTCGGCACCTTGGGCTGCCGCGTCGGCATACGGGTAGCGCCGCTGCGGCGCGGCGGCTCGCTTCCACACCATCACGTTGCGCCGGAAGTAGCAGACCTCTTCGCTGCGCTGGTTGAAGGCCCTCGTCTCGACGGTGACGACGCCGCGGTCGTCGCGCGACTTCGACTCTCGCTTGTCGAGCACCTTGGTGACCGCGTAGATCGTGTCGCCGTGAAACGTCGGCGCCTTGTGGGTGAGCTTTTCGACCTCTAAGTTGGCGATGGCGGCGCCGCTGACGTCTGGCACGCTCATGCCCAGCACCAGCGAATACACCAGGTTGCCGACGACGACGTTCTTGCCGTGAACGGTTTCGTTCTGCGCGAACCACTCGTTGGTGTGAAGCGGATGGTGGTTCATCGTGATCATGCAAAACAGGTGGTCGTCGGCTTCGGTGATCGTCTTGCCGGGCCAGTGCCGGTAGATGTCGCCGGGCTCGAAGTCTTCGAAGTGCCTGCCGAAGGGTCGGTCGTGATTGGTCATCGGGTCTCCGTTCGCTGGGTGCGGTGAGAGCGTAAGCGTGCGACGACCAGAGTTTGGTCGCACGCGTAGCCTGCGCGCCTATGAGCACCGCGACGCAGACCACGCCAGCCGACCGAACTTTCGCGAACGCCGCCGACGCACTCGCGCAAGCCGCCGCTGCCCTCGCTTGCGGGCAAGCTGTCGTCGACGGCGCCATCGAGCGAGCCCAGCAAACCAACCCCGCGAACGAAGCGGCAGATCAGTGCTTTCTCTACGACCTCGCGCACGCCGCATCAGCCACGCAGATCGGCGCGTCGATGCTGATATACGGCGAAGCTGGCGAGATCGAAGCCAGGCTCGCTTGCGCGTTCATCGCGGACGCACTGGCGTCGCTCGCCGCGGTCACGTTCGGACGCGAGGCGACGTGGGGCACCGAACCCGACGCGCTCGACGCTTGCCGCGCGTTCGTGGCGACCTTCACCGCGCCCGAGTTCGTGGCGACGCTCGCCGACGTCGACCCGCCGCGCCACCTAGACGACAACTTCACGCTCGTCGCCGACACGTTCCGTCGCTTCGGCGACGACCAGATCGCGCCGCACGCCGAGCACATTCATCGCAACGACACCGACATTCCCGAAGAGATCATCGCCGGCGTCGCCGAGCTGGGCTGTTTTGGCCTGTCGGTGCCGGAGGCTTACGGCGGTTTCGCGACCGGCGCCGAGAGCGACTACCTGGGCATGGTGATCGCCACCGAAGAGCTGTCGCGTGCCTCGCTCGGTGCCGGCGGGTCGCTCATCACTCGCCCGGAAATTCTCACCCGTGCGCTAGAGCGCGGAGGCACCGAAGCGCAGAAGCAGCACTGGTTTCCGCTCATCGCGACCGGCGAGAAGATGGTCGGCGTCGCGGTCACCGAACCCGACTACGGCAGCGACGTCGCCAGTCTCAGCGTGTCGGCGTCGCCGACCGACGGCGGCTGGCTCATCTCGGGCACCAAGACGTGGTGCACGTTCGCCGGCCGGGCAGACGTGCTGATGCTGCTGGCTCGCACCGACCCCGACCGGTCGAAAGGGCACCGCGGGCTGAGCTTGTTCATCGTGGAAAAGCCGCAAGCGACGGGGCACTCGTTTTCGTTCACCGACGACCTAGGCGGCACGATGGAAGGCCGGGCGATAGCGACGCTCGGCTACCGCGGGATGCACAGCTTTGAGATCGCTTTCGACGGCTGGTTCGTGAGCGCCGACAACCTCATCGGCGGCGACGACGGGCTCGGCCAGGGGTTCTACTTGCAGATGGCTGGGTTTGAGAACGGACGGCTGCAGACCGCGGCTCGCGCAGTCGGCGTGATGACCGCCGCCTACGAAACGGCGCGCGGCTACGCGGCCGAGCGCACGGTCTTCGGGCAGGCGATCGGCAGCTACCAGCTGACCCAAGCCAAGCTCGGCCGGATGGTCACGATCATCGCGGCTGCCCGGCAGTACGCCTACCGCGTGGCGCGCATGATGGCCGCGGGCCAGGGCGCGCTCGAAGCGTCGATGATCAAGGCGTACGTGTGCAAGGCGGCCGAGTGGGTGACCCGCGAGGCGCTGCAGATTCACGGCGGCTACGGCTACGCCGAGGAGTACACGGTCAGCCGGCTGTTCGTCGACGCGCGGGTGCTGTCGATCTTCGAGGGCGCAGATGAGACGCTGTGCTTGAAGGTGATCGCACGGCGGCTGAAGCCGAGCGGCGCCTAGCGCGCTGCTGGGTGCGCCGTGAACCCGATTGAGTTTCTTCGCTACCTGGCGCTGTCGGGCGGCGACGCTCGGGTCGGCGCGTCGTTGTCGACGGCCATCGAAGCGGCTCACGCGCTGTCGTATGTCGCGGGCGAAGCCGAGCTGGTGATGGCGTGTCGTCGGTTGCTGGCGGCGCACCCGCATTCGGGTCGGCTGTGGACGCTGACGGCGACGATGTGCGGCTCGGCAGAGCCCGTCGCGGCCGCGCACCGATGGGTCGACGCCGCCGAGCGCGACGCGACCTATGAGCACGTGCCCGACGACGCGGTGCTTACGTCGGCGTTGCTCGTGGGGCCTTCACAGGTCGTCATCGACGACGACGAACGGTGGGCCGGTGAAGAGCACGTGCTGGTGGCTCCATTCGGAACGGCGGTGCCAGCCGAGATCGCGGCGGTCGCCACCGAGGTTCTGGCGGCGCGCGGCTCGCGCGTGTGCGTCTCGCCGCTAGCCGACTTCGATGCCGTCGTCGGGCCGGCCGGGTTGGTCGGCGTCGGCGAGCGAGCGAGCGACTGCGCGGTTGCAGCCGAGCTGCTGCGCGGCCTCGAAGCCGACGTTCACAGAAGCCGGCGGGCTGGCGGGTAACTTTTCCGCTTGTGCCTGCGGTGACTACAGCCGACCTCGAACTCGCGACCATCACCGGTCACAGCCAGACGCTGGGCGAGTGGCTGACGATGTTCAACCTGCTGGCGGTCATCCTCGACCCCTACACGCACCAGAGCGGATGGATCATTCCGACCGCCGACCGCCTGTTTGACATCTACGAAGAAGCCGACGTGCGGTGCGCGTTTGTGGTCGCGTCAGACGCCGACGGCGCCCGAGAGTTTGTGGGCCCGTACGCCGACAACAACTTGGTGCTGGTCGACCCCGAGCGGCACTTCACGAAGTTCACCGGCGTCGAGGCGTTGCCCGCGCTGGTGCACGTCGATCAGGGCGCGAGCGTGGTGAGCACGGCGACCGGCTGGGAGCCCGACGAGTGGACGAGCGTGCTGATCAAGCTGGAGGACTACATGGACTGGCGGGCTCGTCCGCAGATACCCGGCCCGCTCGACCCCGGACCGTTCGCCGGAACGCCAGCGCAGTAGCGCTGGCCGCGTCGTGGGTAGCGAGTTCGACCCGGCGGCGTTTCGCCTGACCAGTTTCAGCCACGGCGCCGGCTGAGGCTGCAAGCTCAGCTCAGATGAGCTGGCGCACGTGCTGCGCCACACCAGCCCGGAGACGCTCGACGATGCGGCGTTGTGGAGCCAAGACGACGGCACGTCGCTGGTGTCGACCGTCGACTTCTTCACGCCGATCGTCGACGACGCGCGCACGTGGGGGGCCATCGCCGCTGCTAACGCAGCCAGCGACGTCTACGCGATGGGCGGCGTGCCGCTGTTCGGGTTGAACGTGGTCGCTTGGCCCAGAGACGACCTGCCGCTCGACTTGCTGGCGGAGGTGCTGGCGGGCGGCGCCGACAGCGCTCGGCGCGGCGGCTGGTCGGTGGTTGGCGGGCACACCGTCGACGCGCCTGAGCCGATGTACGGAATGGCGATGACCGGTCGGGTGGCGACCGATGCGGCGCTGCGTCTGTCGGGCGCGCGCGTCGGCAACGCGCTGGTGCTGACCAAGCCGCTCGGCACCGGCGTGCTGGCAACCGCCGTGAAGCGCTGCGCGCCCGAGGCGCTGGTCGGCGACGGCGCGCTGGCTCGCTGCTACGCGGAGGGGGTCGCCGAGATGACGCGACTGAACGACGTGGCCGCGACGGTCGCTGTGTCGGCGGGCGCAACGGCGTGCACCGACGTGACGGGGTTCGGCTTGCTGGGGCACTTGCGCGAGATGCTCGCCGCCAGCGAGGTGTGCGCGCACATCGATGCGGCGGCGGTGCCGCTGCTAGCTGGTGTCGTCGAGCTGTTTGACGACGGCAACGTGGCGGGTGGCAGCGAGCGCAACGCCGATACGGTGCGGGCGGTTTGTGCGGTGCCCGATGAGCGGGCTGCCGCGTTCGGCTTGCTGGCCGACGCGCAAACCTCGGGCGGGTTGCTGTTTGCGTGCGAGCCGTCTGCGGCTGCGAGCGCCGTGGGCGAGCTTGTCGACACCGGCCACCGCGCCGCGGTGATCGGCGAGTTGTCGGCGCGCGGCGGGCCTGACGCGCCGCTCATCACCATCGCCGGAAGCGTCGACGGCGGGTGAACCCGGTGCGCCGGGGCGTGCTGCCTGGCTCGTTCAATCCGCCTACGTTCGCTCATCTCGCGATCAGCGAAGCGGCGCGTGGAGCGCATCGGCTCGACGTGGTCGTGTGGTCGGTCAGCCGGGTGGCGCTCGCGAAAGAGCACGTCGATGTGCCTGCGCTCGAACATCGCATCGCGGTGCTTGAGCAGGTGGCGGCCGACGTCGGCTGGCTGCGCGTCGAGGTGACCGACGCGCAGCTGCTGAGCGACGTGGCGACGGGCTTTGACGTGCTGATCATGGGCGCCGACAAGTGGCATCAGATTCACGACCTGCGGTTCTACGGCAACGACGCGGCTAGGCGCGACGCGTCGTTGGCGGCGCTTCCTGTTGTCGCCGTCGCAGCCCGGGGCGACCTGGCGGTGCCCGATGAGTTGGCTTTGGCTCTGGACGACGATCACGACGAGGTGTCGTCGACTGCGGCCCGCTCGGGGCACGCGCACCTGATGCTGCCCGCCGCGGCCGAGTTTGACGCGCGCACCGGCGCGTGGTCGGACGTAGCGCGTTACCACCGATGGGTAGCCGAAAGTCAGAGATGACAGCCATATGGCTATGCTGTGCATATGGCCGCTAGTTCGGAAGCCCGCAACTGGATTTACGACCGTGAGCCCGGGTCGATCTTCTGGGTCACCGACGTGCCCGGCGAACCAGCGCTGCGCAACCAGGTGTGCTCGCGCCTCACCAAAGGCGACGAGCCATACCTCGAGCGCGTCAGCCAAGGCCTCTACTACAAGTACGAGTTCGCTGGCGACCCCGGCATCAGGACGAGCCGCCGCGTCAATGAAGCGCTGTGCGAGATCGCCGGGCCCGGCGGCGGACCGCACAGGTCCTACGCGCCGTATCTGCTGACCTGGGCCAACCAGCTCCCCAACGGCTACTACTACAGCACGCAGAGGTCAAGCCTGCCTGTGACGCCCACAATCTCACACGTGCGGTGGACGCACGTTGATCTGCCGCACCGCCGACATCTCACGCCCAACGAGGTCGCCTTGATCGAAGCCACCCGCAACTGGGTGCGTTCAGACAGCACCACCTGGAATGCCGCCCTAGAGTCCATCTACCACCAGGAGGCCTTCTTTCGCATCCCGAAGCGCTACGAGATCCGGTCGGACGAGATTGCCAAAGCAATACCCCACGAACGACCCATTGACTTGGAGGCGCGGTTCGATGCGGCCCCATATGCGCGCACCAAACCGCCTCTCGACGAACGACTCAACGACGTTCTCAACACGCTGCGCGCCGCGGGGCTGTGACATGAACCACTTCGTGCTCGAATACCCGCCCCGAATAGCACTAGCTGATCTCGCCGACACCTACCGACGCGTGATCGACGTGACAGCGGAAGAAACCGGCTACTCCCTCAACCAAGTGGCTCAGGACTACTGGATGATCCGTAGTCTCTATGGCATTTGTCAGGGTTTGCCCGAGGACGGACTGCTGCGACCCACGCCAACGCCTCAAGATCTCAAAGCAGGTCGCGGACCAGCCGATCTGCCGCCGATCGGAGCGTGGGCGTTCTGCGGCGGCACCTCGCTGGCAGCTGCTTGGCGCGTGCTTGAGCGTTACTCGGAAGACGTTGACGGCTGCCTGTTCTTGTCCCGGATCGACGTGAGCAGCAGGGCCCAGCGGAGATCGAGGAGCTTCGTCGCTCAACTCGCATCCGATGAGATTGGTGCCAGGCGCGTCTCCGGCGGAAGCGAAAAGGTTCGTGTTTCTCGGCTGAACGTCACTGCCGCAGCGGTAGAGTTCAAAATGGACACAGTGGACTTTCCTCCTTGCCCACTGGCCGACTTGATCACGTGGCTGCCGGTGATGTCGATCATCGCCCGGTGCAATCCGGACCTAATCAAGAGGTTTCCGGAGTTAGGTGGCTTTGAGTTGCCAGTTGTATCGGTTCCGATGACTGCGACCAACAAACTTGAAGCACTCCATCGCCGCCTTCGGCTGAACGATCCAGAGCAGTTGGCTGACCGGATCCGCGACGTGCTTGACCTGGCAAGCATTGCTGTCAGCGAACACGCGGAAGAAGCTCGCCGACAGATCCCGGAGATTGCCGAATGGCTAGCCACCACTGACAGTCGCTTTGTTCCTCGACCAGCGAACGGCTACGGATCATCTGAGTTGTACCAGCCCAGAAGCGAGGCGTATGAGGCGCTGCGCGACCCCTACGACGCCCTCATTGAAGAGATGGTGCCCATCGGTTCCTTGGCCGGCGATCTAGTCGACTTCGATGCTGCGATGGCGGCGGCCGCTTCGCTCGACTCCCCCGAAGGCGAGCGACCCCGATCATGACAGCTAGTTCTAAGACCCGCAACTGGATTTACGACCGTGAGCCCGGGTCGATCTTCTGGGTCACCGACGTGCCTGGCGAACCGGCGCTGCGCAACCAGGTGTGCTCGCGCCTCACCAAAGGCGACGAGCCCTACCTCGAGCGCGTTAGCCAAGGCCTCTACTACAAGTACGAGTTCGCTGGCGACCCCGGCATCGACACGAGTCAACGCATCGAAGAAGCGCTGTTCGAGCTGGCCGGGCCCGGCGGTGGACCGTTCGACCTGTACGTGCTGAACCTATTCGGCTGGGCCAACCCCAGTTCTTGCTGGTACACCTACACCACGCAAAAGAAACGCCCACCCGTAACGCCCGGCATTCCCAACGTCCGATGGACGGTCGTCGACCTGCCACACCGATTAGACCTCACCCAGAGCGAGGTAGCCCTCATCGAGGCAACCCGGCACTGGGTCGAAACGGGTGATATGCCCTGGGAAACCGCCCTTGAAGACATCTACCACGGCGACGCCTTCTTCTGCTTACCCAAACGCTACGAGATTCGATCAGACGCCATCGCCGAGGCTATCCCATACGAAGTGCCACTTGAGATCGAAACGCGCTGGACAAAACTCAACGGCTTTAGCAGCCCACAATGCGCCGAACGGCTTGACAACGTCGTAGGTGCCCTTCGAGCAGCTGGACGCTGACGTGAAGCACGTCATCCTCGAATACCCACCACGGATCGCCCTGGCAGACGTTCCAGACACGTCTCGCCAGCTGCTCCAGGCGACTGTGGAGAAAACCGGCTACCGCCTCAGGCAAGTGCTTCAGGACTACTGGATGGTCAGATGCCTCTACGGCATTCATCAAGGCCTACCCAAAGACGGGCTGCTCCGACCCACGCCAAGCGCTAAAGACCTCAAGGTAGGTCGAGGGACGGCAGACCTGCCGCCGATCGGGGCGTGGGCATTCGGTGGTGGCACCTCGCTCACGGCTGGCTGGCGAGTGGTCGAGCGCTATTCGGAGGATGTAGACGGCTGCTTGTTTCTGGTGCGGACCGACGTGAGCAAGAACGCGCAGTTGACCTCACGGAGGTTTGTCGCACAGCTCGCCTCCGAAGAGATTGGTGCCGAGCGCACCTCTATCGGGCACGGCCAACTTCGTGTTTCCCGACTCAAACTCGCTACAGCAGGAGTGGAATTTAAGTTGGACACAGTGGTCTTCCCACCGTGCCCCCTGCCCGACTTGATCACGTGGCTGCCGGTGATGTCGATCATCGGGCGGTGCAACCCCGACGCCATCCGAAGGTTCCCTGAACTGGGTGGGTTCCGCCTTCCGGTCGTGTCAGTGTCGCTGACCGCGGCCAACAAACTTGAGGCACTGCACCGTCGGTTCGAGCGAAACGACCAGCGCGGGTTGAGTAACCGTGTCCGAGACGTGTTCGATCTAGCAAGCATCGCGATTAGCGAACACGCCGAAGCAGCTCGTCGACAGATACCAGAGGTCGCAGAGTGGCTCGCCACCACTGATGCCAAGTTTGTGCCGAGACCGCCGGGTGGCTACGGATCATCTGAGTTGTATCAGCCGGGAAGCCAGGCGTATGAGGCGCTGCGCGACCGCTACCTCAACCTCATCGCGAACGTCGTGCCGTCGCGTCTCGCCGCGAGCGCGCCGCTCGACTTCGACGCTGCGATGGCGACCGCCGCCTCGCTCGACATCTCCTAAGGCCGGGGGCTTCGCTGCTAGCGCTGGCAGACAATCCAGACAGGTTCCACTCTCTGATTGAGGCGACAGACCAAGAAACGGGCTACGAAGGTCTGGACGTGCAACAGAATTACTGGATGGTGCGCTGCCTCTACGGCATCTACCGAGGCTTGCCCGAAGACGGGTTGCTGCGGCCGACCCCAACTGCTGAAGACCTCAAAGCAGGACGAGACCCAGCCGACCTGCGACCGATCGGTGCTTGGGCGTTAGCAGGCGGGATGTCGCTCAACGCTGCACGGAGTGTCGTTGAGCGTTGCTCCCACAACGTTGACGGACTGCTGTTTCTGGCGGACGACGGCATCAGCAACAGCGCGCAACTCGAGGCTCGTAGCCGCATTACCGAGCTGGCATCAGTAGAGACGTTCGCCGAGCGCCGCTGTGACTGGCCTGATCAGTTTCATGTGGCACGCATGGTCTTGGATGACGAAGACGTCAACTTCAAGGTTGACACCGCAACGCGCCTGCCATGCCCGATGCCCGACCTGTTGACTCGGCTGCCGGTGATGTCAATGATCGCTCGTTGCTTCCCTGACTTAATCGAGGAGTATCCCGAGCTTGGGGGCTTTGAACTGCCGGTCGTGTCAGTCGCGCTGACCGCGACCGACAAGCTGGAGGCGCTGCATCGCCGCTACGTGCGCCCAGACTTCGACGGCCTGAGATTCCGGCTCATCGACGTTCTCGACCTCGCCAGCATCGCAACGAGCGAACAGGCCGAGTCCGTTCGCCAGCAGATCGCGGATATCGCAGACTGGCGGGCTGCCATCGACGATCGGTTCGTCGCAAGGCCGCCCAGCGGCTACGGGTCGTCAGAGTTGTATCGATCTGGCACCACCACCTACGACAGGCTGCGACTCGAATATCCCGGCCTCATCGACATCGTGGCGCCGACAAACCCAACCGCGAGCGCGCCGCTCGACTTCGATGCTGCGATGGCGGCCGCGGCCTCGCTCGACACTCCCTAGTGTGAGAACAGGTCGCCGCTGGCGGCGAGCTGGCTGACGGCGGCTTCGTTGGCCAGGCGGTCGGCGGCTTCGTTGCCAACCTCGCCGGCGTGGCCCTTCACCCACTCGAAGGTGACGTCGCCGCGCGCGAGCACCTCGTCGATGAACGGCTCCCAGAGGTCGCGATTGGCGACCGGCCGCTTCTGGCTGTTGAGCCAGCCTCGCCGGTGCCAGCCGCGCCACCACTCCTGGTGGAAGCAGTCGACCACGTACTTCGAGTCGCTCACCACCAGCAGCTCGCCGCTCAGCGCGCCGACCGCCTGCGCCGCCGCCGTCAACTCCATCCGCTGGTTGGT
>CAYRJD010000056.1:0-12220 GCA_964424585.1 uncultured Acidimicrobiales bacterium
TTGACCAAGTAATCGCCCACGGAGTCAGGCAGTGAGTTCGTGCGAGTGAACAGCACCGGCATCCGCATCGAATACGCAGCCGGCGCGACCATCACGCCGTCGATCAGCGACTCGCCGTTGACCAGGAACACGGCCGGGCTATCAGAGCCGCAGTAGAAGCCAGCCTCGCCAGCTGCGATTGCCGTGTTGACGGCCGTCTCATAGCGGTCGGCGCCGTCGACCCGATTGACCTCTTCCATCCAGTTGAGATCGAGCAGCGCATCCTCCACATCGGCCGAGACCGCCTCGGTGCCACCAACGATGGTCGCGCTGTAGGTCTCGCGATTATTCATGAAGTCGCGGAGGTCTCGGGTGAGCGTGTCGGTCGGCGTCAGCAAGACCACCGAACCGCTGGCAGCAGCCAGCGGCACCGCGCCAAGCGCGTCAACCAGGCTCTCGCCGGACACGAGGATCACACCCTCTTCTGCTTGAGCCTGACCTTGGTCGATGGCGTTGGTGGCCAAGGCGACGCCAGTGGCGTACCGGCTCGCGCCAGACAGCGTGCGGGTTGTGCCGTCTAGGCCCTCTTCCTTAGCGGTGTTCGCAGCACCGGCACCGGTGGCACCGACCAGAAGCAGCACCGACGACGCGAGCAAGGCCGCACACGTGGCAGCCAATGAGCGTCGCAGGGGAAGTCGCGTTGCAGACATCAAAGTGTCCTCTCTTGTTTTGGGGATGTTGTTGGGGAATGGGTAGCGGGAGCCGCAGGCAACCCGTTCAGGGCGCACCTGAGCGCGACACCACGGCGTTCTGTTGGGTATAACGAACCTAGATGCCGGTTGTGACAGAACCCAGGTGGCTATGGTTAGCCGGTTGCGGGCGAACCGGCCAGCGAGCGGGCTAGAGGGACGACAGGGCCGCCGCCCTAACCTGGGCTCGTGACAACTAGCGGGGCTAGTGCGACGGGCAGCCTAGCGACCGGTGCGACGTTTCCGGCGCGACGCATGCGACGGCTGCGACGGTCGGCGGCGGTGCGCCGGCTGGTGGCGCAGACCCGGGTGAGCGTCGACGACCTGTTGATGCCGCTGTTCGTGCGCGAAGACATCGCCGAACCCGCGCCCATCTCGTCGCTGCCGGGCCAGTATCAGCACACCCAAGAATCGCTGCGCGCCGAGGTCAGCCAGCTTGCTGCGCTGGGAGTGCCCGGCGTCGTGCTGTTCGGGCTGCCCGCGACCAAAGACGCGACCGGCTCGGGCGCGTGGGCGCCCAACGGCGTGGCGCAGGTCGCGCTGGCAAACCTGCGCGACGATCACGGCGACGACATCGTGCTGGTCGCCGACCTCTGCGTCGACGAATACACGAGCCACGGTCACTGCGGCGTGCTGGCGACCGACGGCACCGTCGACAACGACGCGACGCTCGAGCTGTACGCGCGCACCGCGGTCGCGCAGGCCACCGCAGGCGCGACCGTGATCGCTCCGTCAGGAATGATGGACGGACAGGTCGCCGCGATTCGCGCCGCGCTCGATGAGAGCGGGTTCGGCGACGTGGCGATCATGGCGTACTCCGCGAAGTACGCGTCGGCCGAGTACGGGCCGTTCCGCGAAGCCGTGAACGTGACGATCGCCGATGGCGGCGATAGACGCGGCTATCAGCAAGACCCGGCGAACGCGCGCGAGGCCATGGCCGAGATCGCGCTCGACCTAGCCGAGGGCGCAGACATCGTGATGGTCAAGCCGGCGCTCGCCTACCTCGACGTGATCGCCGCAGCGCGCGCATCGGTCGACGTGCCACTCGCCGCGTACCACGTGAGCGGCGAATACGCGATGTGGGCGGCCGCCGCGGCGAACGGCTGGATCGACGGCCCGGCAGTCGCGCTCGAACACCTCACCGCCATCAAGCGGGCTGGCGCGGATGTCATTCTCACGTACCTGGCTCGGGAGTTCGCTGAGCAGCTGAGCTGACCCGCAAGCTGCGACGCGCGGCGTTGGTTTGGCCGCGGTAGTCGAGCGCGACGCCCGCCGGGAAGTTCATCGTGTCGGCAGTTGACGGCAGCGGCTGCCCTTCGTAGAGGTAGGTGAGCACCACCACCTGCGCGGGGAACGCAGCTGGCTGGCTGGCCTGGGCAATCTGGCTGATCTGGGCGATGGCGACGCTCGGCACGGTTGAAGTCGCGTCTGCGTGCGTCGCCGCCGTCACCGTCGTGGTGACCGAACGCGCGAAGGGGCTGTTGGGAGGTTGCGCGGCGACGAACGCGTCGAGGTTGAACGCCGCCAGCGGATCACCGAACCGCAGCGTGAGGGTCGCCTCGCTCGCCCCACCCGTGAGCTGGAAGGTGGCCGCGTCTGGAGCGGTGGCGAGGGGCTGCGTGTAGTCGGCCTGGCTGCGCGCCAGCTGGCTGACACTGAAGGCGCCGGGCAGGTCGAGCGCGTCTTGCAGTTCGGTGACGATGTCGGCGACCGAGGCGTCTTCGTCGTAGACGAGAGAGACCGTGCGCCTGGACGTGACGAGCGACACGGAGACGTCGGGCTCATCGTCGGCCGGCGCGCCCACCGGTGCGCCAGCGGATGCAGTGTCTGGGCGGTAGGCCACAGACAAGTCCCAGCTGTTGCCGGCGCTGCCGCCGGCTACGCCGTCTGCGCGCGCGGTGATCGTCACGATGTCGCGCCCACCCGCTCGCAGAGTCGCGGAGGCGTTGCGCTGGCTGCCGTCAGCGTCGAGCGCGACGACCGGGCCGCTGCGTTCGGGCTGCTCGGCGAGCGCCGGCTCGCGCACCGTGCGGCTCACCCGCTCGACGACGCTGCGGCTGGCGCGTCCGCCCTGGTCGACGACGGCACCCGGGGTGATGAGCACCCGGTCGCCGCCGTTCAGGCGATAGAGGTTGCCGTCGACCTCGCCGGTGCACTCCGCGCCGCTCGCGGGCGCGGCCGTCGCGCAGCCCCAATAGACGTCGTAGTGGGTGCGCGTCGCGACGACTCCCACGCCGCGCGCGGTGGGCGTCGGCGCGCCCACTTGGACCGTTTCGAGCATGGACGAGCTGGTGGCTCCGAAGTCGCCGCTGCCAAACTCTCCACTGAGCGTGAGCGTGATCTCGGATGCCTCGAGGCCGTCGGCGCGTCGGACGCCCGGGTTGGCTTCGTCGACGAACACCCGCAGCGTCGACGCGCCCGGCGCGGCCACGACACTCAGGCGTGGACGCTCGTTGTCGGGCCGGCTTTCGGGCACGACGTAGGTGGTCGCGGCGACCGTTCGCAGGTCAACCTGGCCCGACGTCTGGCTGCCTCGGATGCGGTCTGGCGCGATGGTGATCTCGTCGCCGCTGGCGAGCTGAAAGTCGCCACCGACGTCGAGCGAGATCACGACCGATCTGCTCGAACGATCCCAAGCCACTCGGTCGGTTGGCAGCAGCGTCGTGCCGGCGACGTCGTAGATGCTCGGGTCGAGCGCGGACGCGACGTCTACTTCGTCGGAGAAGCTGATGCGGATGGTGTTACTCCCGGCGGGCGCGGTGATGGTCGCCGCCAGCGGCGCCGAGGTAACGGCGGCGTCGAGAGCAGCCGACATGACCTCTGGCGCGATGCGGCTGGTGCCTCCCAGCGCGTACAGCGTGACGTGGGTCGGCACAGACCCCACGGCGGTCGGGGTCTGCGCGAGGTGGTCGGCGACCACCGCGGGCAACCCCGCGCTGGCTGGGTCGCTGGTGGGGCGCGCAGCCTGGCTTGAGCCGACCGCCAGCATCAAGACGACGCCATCGTCGTCGCCCAGCCCTCCGGCCAGCGCAGCCGCCGCGGTGATGCCGTCGACCGGCACGTCTGCGCTGAGGAGCGCGTAGCGGTTGGACGCGATGTGCGGAGCGTCGCTGCAGCTAGCGACGGCTTCGACGAGAGCGACCGAGCGTGCGGCCGGACTGTCGCCGTCGATGCGGGTGACGGCTGTGCCGACCGCGGCGAGTTCGTCGACGACGCTCGGGTCGATGGTGTCGTCGCTGCCCACGACCACGACCCGCCCGATGGACGCTTCGGCGATGTAAGCGGCGACCGACGCGGGCAGCTCGTCGCGCCGAGTGAGCAGGATGGGCATGGCGGTCGCGTATGCGAGCGGCGCGACCACCACGCCGTCGATGAGGGGCTGACTGGCCGAGCCTTCGCCGTTGACCAAGAACGCGGCGGGCTCGCCCCTGTCGCAGTAGCGCCCGACGTCACCGCCCGCGGCTGCTGCAACGACCGCGGTTTCGTAGCGGTCGTCGCCCCAGATGCGGTCGATCGAGTCGAACAACCCGGAGCGGGCGAGCTCGAACTCGACGTCGGCCGACACGGCGTTGGTGCCGCCCATCAGCGTGACCTTCACGAAACCGGCCTCGTCGATGAAGCGTTCGACAGCCGTGGTCAGCTCGATGGTGGGAGTGAGCAGCACGGCGGCGTTGCGAGCGCGAGCTAGTGACACAGCGGCGAGCGAGTCGACCAAGCTCTCGCCTGACGCGATGATCACCTCATCGGCTCGCACGATGCCAGAGTCGAGCGCGTTGCGCGCGAGCCTGATGGCGGTGCCGTAGCGGGTGTCGGCGGCGAGCGTGCGAGTGCCGTCGGAGGCGAGCGCTCCTTCGCTGGCTGTGTTGGCCGCGTCGAGCGGGGCTTTTGTCGCGACGAGCGCAACGCAAAGAGAAAGCGCCACAACCAACATCGCGACGGCTGCGGCCACCGACCGACGCATCGACGGGCTCGCCGGCGGCGAAGACAACGAGCGCGTCACTGCGGGTGAGACTGCGCGTCGAGACGCCACTTCAGCACGTCGTCGGCGGAGCCGTCGCCGCCCAAGCGCAGATTGGCGACGAAACCACCTCGGGCTGGTGACGCTGAGCCGTGCTCTGGCGCGAACGTGGAGTGCGTGATTTCGCTCGCGCCCCGCAGGCGCCAGGTGTTGCCAGCAAAGTCGGCTTCGCCGGTGGCTGTGCCGGCGATGTCGCCGCGAGCTGTGTGGAGCACGAAGGTGGCGCTGAACGTGTCGGCGGCCAGCACGACCTCGACGGCCGACGCGGCGACCGTCGACCAGGTGTCGTCGAGCGTGACCAGCGTGTCGATCGGCATCGACGGGCGAGCGAGTGCCGGACTGTGCGCGGAACCGAGTGCCGGGCCGAGCGCGGCGTCGAGCAAGCCGGACGGGTCGGCGGGGAACGACAGCGGCGCACCACGAACCGCACCGCCGAAGAGCAGCGGCCGGTTGACTACGAGCTGGTCAGCGGGAGACGGGTCGACGGGGGGCCGGTCAGCGGGAGACGGGTCGACTGCGGGCTGGGCGGGAGGCGAGTCGTTGACCTCGAGTGCGCCCGTCAGCGTGAGCGTCTGCGACATCGCTACGCCGTCGGGTGTCCACTGCTGGGCGACCTCCGGCGACGCGCGCCCGGCCGAACTGACTGCGCGCGTGGTGACGGTGAAGTTGCCCGGGTCTCGGCGGGCATCGCCGACGCCGCTCCAGTTGCCAGCAAGCTCGACGCACACCGACCCCGCTCCCCTCGGCGCGGGACGTCGGCGAGCCAGGTCAACCTGAGCGTGCCGAGCCACGCCGTCGCCATCGGCAGGTGCAGCGACGACGGCGAGCCAGCGCGCATCGTGGTGGTCGTCTCGATGCCAGCAAGCCGCAGGCGCCGGTGCGGTGAAGTGGGCGTCGCCCCAGCCCAGCGGCCCGGCTGCGGGTTGAGTGAACGCTGGCGACATGTCGAGCGAGGTCACGAAAGGGGTTGCCGACGTCGGCCGTGCCGTCGGGCGCAACGCGGCGCCCGTCACCGCGGCCGAGAGCTGTGCTGCTGCGTCGTCGCTCACCGCGTCGGGCGCGCCGAAGACGTAGGCAAAGCTCGGCGGCACGCACGCGGGCGCGCTAGTCGTCGAACCGCAGTACGAACCGTCGGACGGAAACAGCTGCGTGAGGAACTCAGCTAGCGCAGGATGCAACGCCTCTGCGTCGTCGGTGAGCAGCAGCGGCGTGACCGGCTGCGCCCGGATCTCGGCGCCGCTCAACAGCGCGACCTCGGTGCCGTCGACAGACGTGAGCGCACGCGGCGGCGCTGCTGGTCGCTCGTTCGCCGGCGGGCTGTTGGCTTGGCGTGACTGGCTCGGCGAAGCGCTGGCCCGCAAGGCACCGGCAAACGTAGAGGCGCAGAACGGCGCGGCAACGAGAGCGCTCTGCCAGTAGTTGGGCACCTCCGTGGTGGGTGACGAGGTCGACGCCGCCACGCAGAACACCGAGTTGGAGTAGGCGAGGCTGGCTTGGTCGGCAGCGTCGCTGGGCCACCATCCGCCCAGATGCTTGGCGAGTTCGATCGCCGTTTCGTAGCGGTCGGCGCCAGCCAGTCTGATCACCTCGGCGTCGGTGGCGGCGGCGATGCCGTTGACGACTCCGTTGCCGATGCGATCGTCGCCGCCGAGCACCAGCACGTGAAAGGGGTCGAGCGCGTCGAGCGCTTCGAGGGTGTCTTCGCGCACCTCCGGCGAACCGTCGTGGAGCAGCATCGGCACCTGCCAGTAGCTGGTGAACGGACCGGCCGCGAGCGCGTCGATGCCGGCGAGACCATCGGCGATGACGACCGTGCGCGCCAGCACCTCGCACTCGTCGGCCGAGCGGTGCCACTCGATGGCTGCGTTGGCGTAGAAGTGACCGGTCGTCGACACCCACGGTGGACTGGCGGGGCGGGGCTGGGCCGCTCGCTGGTTGGCGAGGTGACACGCGCCCACCTCGCGGTCGTCGGAGGAACCAACTCGGGGCAGCGGACGGGTGCCGAGCGCGGTGGCAATCGTGGCTGCCGTCGCGTAGCGGTCTGCGCCTGCCACCCGAAACACCTCGGAGTAGCCGGCGTCGAGCAGCGCACCCTCGGCGCCCGCTGGCACGGCTGCGGGGCCGCCGACGATGATGGCCGCGCCGGCTTCGGTGCAGCCGCCCGAGCGCAGATCGGCGACCGCCAGCGCGGTGGCATCGCTCAGGCTTACGGCTCCTGCGCGGGCAGATGCCGTCACGAGGATGGGAGCGTTGTCGGTGTCGACGCGGGCCGTCTCGCCGACCGGGGCGATGAAGGGGCTCGCCGAGGCTGTGCGCACCAAGAGCGGTTCGGTCGAGAGGCCGGTCGGATCAGACAGCGGGGTAGCAGCCAGCGCGTCAGCTGGAAGGTCTGCCGCGACGACGATGACCGAGCGCGGGCAGACGTCGGCACCCCACCAGTTGTCGGAAGCTGCCAGCAGCTCGCCGCCAGTCAGCTGCTGCGCGGCGCGCCGGTCGCTGACCGGGCTCGAGGCTGAAGTCGAGCCGGGGTCGGGGTCGTCGTAGGGGAACAGGCCCGAGCCGCGCAACATCAGCGCGACGGCGAGCGACGCGCTGTAGTCGTCGGCGCCGCTGATGCGGAGCGCGTTGGGCCAACCCGCCATCTCGGGGCTAGCTGCTGGGCTGAGGTTGACCCACGCGGTCGGTTGGATGGGGCTCGCCGTGGATTGGCTACTGGGTTGCGCTTGCTCGGTTTGCTGCGCGGGCGCGAGGCTCGGTGCCCACGCGGCGACGGGCGCGACCAACGCCAAAGTCGCAGCGACGATGAGAGCCGCCAGCGCAACCCAACGCCGCATAGCTGTCGGGCACAACGTCGCGCAACAGCGACTTGGCCAGCTAGCTAGCGACGAACTGCGCAGACAGCGACGCGGTGCCCGAGCGCTGATCGATCGACAGCGTGCCTGTGAACGTGCCATCACCGGTGAGCGGCGTGACCTGGCTGGGTCGAACATCGGCGGTGACCGGCACTCGCACCTTGCTCGCGAACACGCCCGTGACGTTCATGTTGATGCCGCCGGTGGCGCGCGACGCATGAGCGAAGTGCGTGGCGGTGCCGCGCAGCAGCAGCTCTAACAAGGTGCCGTCGTTGAGCGCAATCGCGAACGTGGCATCGACCGGATGCGCCGTGGCGCCAGTAGCGGCCAGCTCTTCCGCCGCATCGCCGAGGGCGATCCGGCTGGCGTCGCTGATGGTGACCGCGCCGACCGTCGTGCGTGCCGACAGCCAGGCGTTGCCGAAGACCGCGACGCGATTCGGCCCGCTAGCGGTCAGACCCAAGGTCTGCGCGGACACACCGAAGCTCTCACCGCTCGCCAGCGTCGGCACGCCCGCGCTGAGCGGATCGACCGGCGCCGCTGGCACGACGGCCTCGTTCGCCCGCGGCGTTGTGACCGGCGCGACAACTTCGGGCGCTGGTTCGACGGCTGGCTCGGCGACAACTTCGACGGCCGGCTCGGCGGCAACTTCGGCTGCGGCTTGGGCGCCGGCTTCCTCAACCGGGGGCGAGCTGGCGACGTCTTCGGTGCGCGACGGCGTGACCGCTGTGCGTTCGGCGCGTGGCGTTGGCACGGTGGCTTGCTCGGGATCGGCCACGGTGTTCACCTGATTTGAGGTAGCCCCGCGGCCGCCCACCGCACCACCGGAAGTGCCGGTTGTGTCGACGCGTTCAGGTGGCGCCGGCGCGGTTTGCGTGTCGTCGATGACGCTGGGCGCTGGGTCGACACTGGGCGCGGGCGCGGGCTCGGGGAACACGGTGTTGAGCGACCCGGACGTGTCGGCATCCGCGATGGTCGGCTGGATTGAGTCGCCCGCCGGGACCAGCACCGCGATGGCCAGCGCCGCACCTGCCGCGACCTTGCCCAGCAGCGGCACGACGACGCCGACGAGAGGCAGCACCGCCAACGCGCCGAGCGCGGAACGCATCGCACGCTTGGCGCGCGACACCCGCGCCCGGACGTTTTCTTCGGACACGCCGACACGCTCGGCGATCTCGTCGTACTCGAGCCCCTCGACCGCGCGCATGTGCAGCGCCTCTGCGTAGTTCGGCTGCAGCTCGCTGAACGCCGCGTGCAGCGCGCTGTGGTCGACGTCGAGCTCGAGTTCTTCTTCGGGGCTGGCTTGAAAGTCGGGGCTGACGCGGGCGTAGCCGAAACGTTCGTTCTTCTCGTAGTCGCGGCGGCGGCGGCTGGTTTCGTCGTAACAGACGTTGGTGAGGATGCGGCCGAGCCAGGCGCCCAAGCGGTACTCGCCGTTGAACGTGTCTAAGTGTCGGTAGGCATTCGAGAAGGTCTGCTGCACTGCGTCTTGCGCGGCGGCTTCGCACCGCAGCAGGCCACGCGCGGTCGCCATCAGCTTGGGCTGGTACTCGCGCACGATCTTGTCGAAGGCATCGTCTTCGCCCCGTTGGTGGGCGACGACGAGTTCGCGGTCTTCAACTGCTATTGCCATGAGGACGCTCGGAGGAAGGGGGTCGGGTCGGGTTGGTAGACGGACAGGTGGGCGGACAGGTAGGCGGACGGAGGGTTGGGTTGGGTGTTCAACTCAAGCGTACCGAAACGCGCGCCGATATCGGCGAATAGTTGTGCCACACGCAAACGCGAAATGCAAGTCGCACTAGCTGCTGGCCTGCGCGGCGGGTCGGTTGCTCAGGCTCTGATCGATAACGATGAGGGCGAGCGCGGCGGCGACGATGCCCATGCCGACGAACTGCCACGGGTGCACCAGCTCGTCGATGAACGCCCACGCCAGCAAGGTCGACGTGACCGGGATGGCGAGAGTGAGCACGCTGCCTAGCCACGCGGGAATGCGCGCCAGCGACCAGTTCATCAGCATGTGCGACATGAAGCCGGGGCCGATCGCGAGCAAGACCAGCCAGACCCAGCTCGGCACAGAAGGCGTCTCGAACGCTTGGCCGCTGATGAGCGCGAACGGCGTGATGACGAGCGAGCAGACGAGCGCGCTGCCGCCGGTGAACTGCGAGCTGTCGATCTTTTGGGTGGCGAGCTTGGACGCGACGAAGTAGCCCGTCCAGGCGAGCAACGTGACGAACGAAATCAGGTCGCCGGTGATGTTCCAGGTGGGCAAACCGGACGAGCCGAAGATCGTGACGCCGACGCCAGCGATGGCGAAGATGGTGAGACCCCACTGGCGAGGTCGCGCCCGCTCGCCGAAGATCTTCGGCGCGATGGCGAGCATCAAGATCGGCTGCAGCGACGCCACCACCGTCGCGTTGGCGACGGTCGTGAGGCGCAGCGAGATGAAGAAGAGCATGATGTCGAACGCGAGCGAGAAGCCGCCCCAGAACGACGTCTTGATCGCGGCGAGCCGCAGCGGCGCGCCGTTGAGCTTGAGGAACGCCAGCACGATCGCGGTGTAGAGCCACATCCGCCAGAAGGCGACCGAGACGGGGCCGATATCGGTGAGGCCTTTAGAGATGACGCCGGAAGCTGCCCAGCCGACCATCGCGACGATCGCGGCGGGAATGCCGCGTCGCTCGGTCACCGAGCTGCTGCTTCGCGGTACAGGTCGAGGAGCGTGTTGGCGTGGTGCTGCGCGCTGAGCGGCTCGATGCTGACGGGTCGGTGGTTGCGGTGGTCGGGGTGCGCGAGCGCGGCTGCGAGTGCTTCGGCGAGCGCGGCTTCGTCGTCAGGTTGCACCAGCGCGCTCGACGGGTGCGGCGAGCACGCGAGCAGCTGGCTAGCGCCACCGACGTCGGTGGCGACCACGGGCCTTCCCGCGGCGACGGCCTCGGCGGCAACCAGGCCGAACCCTTCTCTGCGCGACGGCACCGCGACGACGCGAGCGCACGCATACGCGGCTGCGACTTCGTGGGGCGGGAGCTGGCCGATGAGATGCAGGTCGACTCCGAGGCTGGTGGCTTGGGCGGCGAGGCTGTCGCGCAGCGGGCCGTCGCCGATGAGGGTGAGACGAAAGCGGGTCGGCTCGTGCTGGGTGCGCGTCTGTCGCTGGGCGCGGGCGACGGCGCGGATGAGCACGTCGAAGCCCTTCTCTTCTACGAGCCGTCCAACGCCCAGCACGTCGGTACTGGGCACGTCGGTGCCCGCGGCGGCGGGAGTCATCGACGGCGCGACGGGCATCGGCACAACCCGGACGTCGAGCGGAGCGGGCGCGCGCCTGGTGCTTGAACTGCTGACGCGAGTGCGGGTTTCGTGTGCCAGCGGTTCAGAGACCGCCAGCACCCGGCTGGCTGCTCGCATGGTGCTGGCGGCGAGCAGCTTCGCCGCGCTCGACGTGGTGAGCGCGACGTCGGAACCATGGAGGTGAACGACGCTCGGCGTCTTGGTGAGCTTTCCCGCCAGCACTGCCGCGAGGCCGCCGGGGTACCACCAGTGACCGTGAATGACATCGGCTCCGGCGCCGCGCGCCAACGCTGCAGTGCGGTAGGTGAGCGCGGTGAGCATCGAGACGGCCCACGGGGTGTGGATGCCGCGCATGCGGCGGTAGGTGTCGCCGTGCGCGGCTCGGGCGGCGAACTTGGGCGGCGCGAAGCGCACGCGCTCGACCGCGACTCTGTGGGTCGTGGGCGACGACGCGGGTGAGGTCGCCGCTCGTGCGCCGGGCGTGGGCATCGCGGCGTCTGGCGTGACGGCGACCACGTGGCTGCTGGGCGCGGCTGGGTGGGCGGGCGCGACGACCGTGACGTGGGCACCTTGGTGCGCGAGCGACGCGGCGTGGCGCAGCAAGAACGGCTTGTGCGGGTCGTGGGCGCTGGCCGGAAAGCCGGGCGCGACCAACAGCACCTTCGTTTGAGATGCCTGCGTCGTGGCACGCTCCTAACTGGCCTTGCCAACTGGGCCTTGCCAACTGGACTGTCGGCCGACCTTCCCGCTAGCGGCTGCGGTTCGGCAGCTAGCAGGCAAGAACTGTAGAAGATGACGTGCGCCGTACGCTCACGACGGTGCCGACGAGGGTGTCGACTGAACCTGTGCGAGGTCGACGGCACATGGGTGTCACGCTGGCCAAGTGGGCGACGGTTGTCGCGACCGCCGTGGCGGTGGTGCTCGTCGCGGTCGACGGGTGGAGCGACCTGCGCGAGACCGAGCTGAGCTTGCGGGTGGCGCCGATGGCCGTAGCCGTTGGAACGATGGCAGCTGCGACGGCACTGCTGGTCGCAGGTTGGTGGGTGCTGCTCGGCGCTTACGGCTACCGGCTGGGAGTGCGGGGCGCGCAGCGGGCGTGGGCGCTGAGCCAGGCGACCCGGTACATCCCCACTGGGCTGGTGCCGGTGTTCGCTCGGGCGTCGCTCGTGGCGACGGCCGGCGTGCCGCGCGCGGTGACGTCGATGTCGGTGGTGGTCGAGACGCTGACGCTGCTGGGGTGGACGGCGCTGGGCGCATCGGTCATCGGGCCGGGCGACTGGCTCGCCGGCTGGGTGCGGGTGGTTGTCGGCTGCGCCGCCGCGCTCGGTCTGGCGACG
>CAYRJD010000057.1:0-24008 GCA_964424585.1 uncultured Acidimicrobiales bacterium
CCGTCGCCATCGCCGTCAACCCCAACAACAACGGCTACACCGCGCTCACCGCCGACGGCAACACCCACCTCGTCGGCAACCCCATCACCCCAACCAACCCACCGGCCACCAGCCAACCAACCGACACAACCACCCAAACCAACAACCCAACAACAACCACCGCCCGACGGCGTGTTCCGAACACCAACAGCGGCCGCCGCGTTCCAACCAACAGACGCCCGGTCGTCCCCGTCTCCCGCGCACCGGCTACCGGAACGACCACGACGACCACGACCGAGCCAGACTTGCCAGCTGCGGCGCCGGTCGACACTCCCCCCGCCTCAGGCGACTCAGATGTCGAACCGCCCGTTGACGATCTCAACGTCGAAGACGAGCTGCCGCCAGCGACGACTTCGTCGACCACGAGCAGCACCACATCGAGCACAACGACGTCTAGCTCAACGACGACCACGACAACTTCTGAGCCACCGGCCACTACCACGACGACTTCAGCGCCACCGGCCACTACCACGACAACCGAGCCACCGGCCACAACAACGACGACTTCAGAGCCAGCGGCCAGCACAACTACGACGACTTCGGAACCGCCGCCCGCAACGACCACAACTACCGAGTCGCCGGCCACGACCACAACGACTTCGGAACCGGAACCGTCGAGCACAACAACCACAACCGAGCCACCGGCCACCACCACGACGACCTCAGAACCGGAACCGTCGAGCACAACGACCACAACCGAGCCACCGGCCGCAACAACGACAACGAGTTCGTCAAGCTCTACTTCGTCTACCACGACGACCGAACCGGGCAACGATCCAGGAGACGGCGTGGTCGACGGGCCCCCATCGGGCACAACTAGCTCAACCACAAGTTCAACAACGACCACAAGTTCAACAACGACTTCATCGACGAGTTCGACCACCAGCACGACCGAGGCCCCAGCTGCCGACCCCGGTGGCGACGTCAGCGGCGGCATCGTTTCCCAGCCCGTCTCGGCGTGCCAACCCGACGGCCCCGAGGGCTTTCCCCACGACGGTCGGGTCGATCTTTCCGACGGCAATCAACTCGACGTCTTGGTGGTGTTCGTCGAGTTCGCCGACCTAAGAAACGACGACACGCTATGGCCGATGGCAGACCTGCTAGCGCAGCTAGACCTCGCCGAGACCTACCTCGAAGCGCAGAGCTACGGCCAGCTAGACGTCGACTACACGGTCGTCGGCGAAGACGACCCCGAGGGCGGAGTTTGGGTGACGCTTGATGAGAACGCAGCCGAGTTCGCCACCTCCAGCCCAGAGTTTCCGGCGGAAATCGTCGACAGCATTCCGCTCGGCTGGCATGCCGCGCTGGGTGCCAAAGAGCAAGAAGGCAGCGACTTCTTCAACTCTCGAACCGAGCAGTTCGACTCGATTTTGGTCGTCACTCCACCAGCGCACTTCTTCGGCGGCCTCGCCATCAGCATCGACATTCCGACCGACGACGTGCCCGATGAGGTACGCGTCTACAACCTCGCGACTCTGAGCAGCGAACTACTGCTGCGGCCAGCCGCCGACCCAGCAGTGCGTTCGATTTCGGTGGTCGGAGGCTTCCCTAACGGCGCAAGAGGCACCGAGACCACTCAAGTCCCGTGGCACACCACCGCGGCTCACGAGATGATGCACAACCTGGGCCTCAACGACCTCTACCCCTATGACCGCGCCGGACGAGTAGGACGCGGCGGCGGCAACGGCTACGTCGTCGGCAACTTCGGGCGTATGTGGCTAGAAGGCGTCTGGGCCGATGAAGGGTCGCCGCGTGCGCTCATCGAAGACACCACCGCCGACACTGCCGATGGCGAGGTGAGTCCGGCCGATGTTTCGGTGTCGACCGGCCCGTGGCCCACCGAAGAGCTGGCCTGGTCGCGTTGGCGATTGGGCTGGTACGAAGATGACGACGTCGAGTGCCTAGACGTGGGCACCTCAACGCTGTCGCTCGGCCCGGTGGCGGCGCCGGGCGACGACACCGCGTTCGCGATGCTGCCGCTTACCACCAACCAGATCTTGGTGCTAGAAGCTCGCCGTCGCATGGGCTACGACTCCGACCAGCTGCTACGAACCGTTGCGCTAGAGCCCGACGTTTACAACCGTCTGCTGGGCGAAGAAGGGGTGCTGGCTTACATCGTCGACACCAACATCGGCAACGGCGACGTGCCCATCTCGTTGCTGGACGACGACGGCACTGGGTATTCGCCACACTCGCCGGTCGTCACCGTCGGCGAAGGCGTGACGCTTACTGCCAACAACAACGGGCCGACCGTGGAGGTCGAAGTCACCCGAGACGCCGGCGCGACCTTCCTGGTCACCGTCAGCTGGCAAGCAGGCACCGGCGTGGCAGCGGCTTACTCGTTTGACGTTGAGCGGCGAGAAGGAGGCGAGGTGGTCGAAGACGATGCCGCGAGGCCGACGACCCGGCCGGGCACCATCGCCACGCCCGATCCACCCGCCCCGCCGCCCGATGCGACCACCAACGCCATCGACCACAGCTACTGCAGACCCGACGGCCCTAGGGGCTTTCCGCCGACCAACTTCGCCGACCTGTCAGACGGCACCTTTGACGTGCTGATGGTGTTCATCGACTTTTCCGACGCGGCCCACGACGTAACCGCGTGGCCCTCGCACACCCTATTGACCAGCGCCGCCAGCGTCGGGGCCTATCTCGAGGCTCAGAGCTACAACCGGTTGGATGTCGATCTCACCATTGTGCCGAACTGGATCACGCTGAGCGACAGCATCAACAACTACCTGGTGACACAAGGCGAAGACGGCCGATATGTCCACATCACGCGGGCCGCAACAGCCGCGCTCAAAACGATCCAGACCGCAGGCACCGTCGACGTCACCAACGGCGGTGACGGATACGACGCGCTGGTGGTTACTACGCCGCTATCGCGCTTTGACGACAGCGTCTTGTGGGCGTATGAGAACGACCTCACCGTCGACTTTGACGACAACCCGATTACCGCTCCAGCCACGATCGCGCCCGTCGTCGGCCACAACGGGCTTTGGTATGCCGACACCGTCCAGACCTTGACCGGCGCCGAGGCAATAGCCCGTCAGGCGGAAGCGTGGCAGACGTCAACGAGCCTGCAGCTGCTGCGCACGCTGGGCGGCAGGCTCGAACGAGACTTCGACCTCGATTACGCGCCAGCTAGCACGGGCGATGAAGTGACCGAGATCAGTTTTGGCGCGCTCGGAATGAACGTCGCGTGGATCACCAACGACGCGCCCGACACCGCCGTGCTAAGTGACGACGCAGCGGGCGAGCTAACGGTCGTGCGACGCAACGCTCCGGAGATGCTGGCGTGGACCCGCTGGCGAATGGGCTGGCTTGAGAACGACCAGGTCGCGTGCCTCGGTCGTGGCCACTCGCGCGTGACGCTCGACCCAGTTCACGATGCGGCCGACGGTTCCGGCGCGGTGATGATTCCACTCCCAGGCTTCCTCGGGGTGCTGGTGCTCGAAGCGCGACGACAGCGGGGCTACGACGCCGCTCACACGTTGGTAGCGGAGTCTTCTGTTGGCGGCGTGGTTGAGCCAGCCGTCGTCGAAGAGCGGCTTCCGTCTGAGGGCGTACTCGCCTACATCGCCAACAGCTCCTACGTCGTGATGGACGAAGACACTGGCCAATATGTGCGCCTCTACCGCCGGAACTTGCCCGTCGCGCACATCGGCCCAGCTGGCACAGAACTAGACGCCGACAACCCGCTCATGACTCCGACGGGCAATAACTTTTTCCTGCTATCGAGCAACAACTCGCCGCTGGTGGCGATCGCCATCAGCGACGACGACGGCGAGACCTTCACGGTTGACGTGTCGATGAGGGTGGACGTCACATAGATGCGGCGCTGGGCCGCCGCAGCTGCTGTTGCGCTCGGCGCCACGCCGGTGCTAGCGACCGGCGCGCTCGCCGCACCGCTGGGCGCGCACACAGCGGCCGCCGCGCCTGAGCAAGAGCTGGTTTCGGTCAACACGGCGGCAAGCGGCGCGGCCCGCGCGATAGACGTTGACTACGCGCCCGGCGCGGTGTGGTTGAGCTACGACGAGGGGCCGCTCGAGTCTGTTCGGGGCGGCGTGTGGCTGACGTACGCGGACGGTCGCGTCGAGCTGGTGTCGTTGTCGAACGACGCGGTGCCGACAGTGCTCGGCCGGCGCGACGTCGTGACGTCCGGCTGGATGGCGCCCGGCGAGACGGCTGTGGAGTTTCTGATAGCGCCGACCGGCTGGTGGGTGGTCACGTCGCTTGGGCGCGTCTTCGCCACCGGCGGCGCCACGCACCACGGCGACCTCGCTGGCCTTGCGTTGAACGAGCCCGTCGTCGACGCCGCCGCAACCCCGTCGGGCAACGGCTACCTGATGCTCGCAGCCGACGGCGGCGTGTTCACCTTCGGCGACGCTCGGTTTCACGGATCGGTGCAAGGTGTCGTCGACGAATGGCTCGGACCAGGCCACCTAGCGGCCGACCATCTCAGCGCACCCATCGTCACCGTCGGCACTACGCCGCACGGCTACTGGCTGGTCGGCGCTGACGGCGCGGTGTACAGCTTCGGCTACGCGCCGTACCTGGGCTCGTTTCAAGACATCATCAACACGAACAACCAGCTCGCTGACCTCGAAGGCAGCTGGTGGCTTCCGCCGCGCGTCGCGCCAGGCAAACCGATGGCACGTGACGTGCTCGATGCGCCGATCATCTCATTCGTGCCGTCAGGAAATAGCGACGGCTACCTGATGCTGGGCGCCGACGGCGGCATCTTCACCTACGGCAACGCCCGTTTTCTCGGCTCGTTCGCGCACCGAGGGCTGCCGGCGGCCGTTGCCATCGACGTCGCGGCTGACGGCAGCAGCTACGTGACGCTCACCGCAGACGGCAACGTTCACTTCGTCGGCGAGCGCGGCGTGCATCACCCGTGCAGACCCACCGGGCCCGAGGGCTTCCCGCTGCCTTCAGGTGCCACGCACGCGGACGTGTCCGATGGAACGTTCGACGTGCTGGCGGTGTTCGCCGAGTTCGGCGACGCACGTCACAACGAGCATCAGCTGCCGTGGTCGGAGTCGCTCGCGCTGCTGGCCATGGTTGAGCGGTACATCGAAGCCCAGAGCTACGGCAACCTCGACGTGCGGTTCTCGGTCATACCGCAGTGGGTGACCATCGCCGACTCTCATCGGCCGTTCCTCACCGACAACCCCGTTCTCGGCCCTAACTCGCTCGAGATCAGCGAGATCACGTGGCGCGCGGCGGTGGCCGCCAAACGGTTCGGCGACGTCACCAGAGGTGGCGCGCGCTTCGACTCGATCTTGGTGGTGACGCCACCGGAGCACTTCGATGCGGGGCTCGCCAGCGAAGGCGACCTGCCGACCGACGACGCCCCCACACGCACGACCACCGACGACGGGCGGCTGTTCCTACAGCCCACTGGCGAGCCGACCATACGAACCGCCGCGCTGTCGGGCGCGCGCCTAGTGAGAGAACCGGTGCAACAGCCCGAGTTTTCGGTCACGACGACTGCGCACGAGCTGCTCCACAACCTGGGCCTCAACGACCTGTACGCCTACGACGAAACCGGCCGGTTCGAGCCCGACGAGCGCGCGCAGCTGAGCTTCGTGAAGCCCGAGTTTGGGCTCATGGGTCTGAGCGGCTACAGGCGAGAGCGCACGAACCGGGAGTTCTGGTACGACCGGTGGATCGGCACCGCCTTTCCTGCGTCGGGCAGACCCGTACATGATGCCGATGTCGCCGCATCGGTTAGACCCAACGCTCAAGAAGCCCTCGGCTGGTCGCGTTGGCGGCTCGGCTGGCTAGATGAATCTGACGTCACGTGCATCGAGCCCGGCGCGTCGACCGTCGAGCTGGGCCCGCTGGCGGCCCCGGGCGCGGCTAGCGCGCTGGCGGTCGTGCCTGCCTCGGGCCGGCAGCTCTTGGTGCTCGAAGCTCGTCGCCGCATCGGCTACGACGCAGACACCCTCGACAGCTACGTGAACGGTGGAACGTTCTGGGATCGCCACCTGCCGGAAGAGGGCGTGTTGGCGTACCTGGTCGACCCGACGCTGCGCAGCGGACAGGTGGCGATCAAGCTGCTGGGCGACGACGGCACCGGTTTGCTGTCGGGCTCGCCGATCCTCACCGAAGGGGAGAGCCTCTGGTTCGGCGAGAGCGCCGACTCACCGGCGATCGAGGTGGAGGTGACCCGTGACGACGGCACCATCTTCGCGGTCGACGTCAGCTGGCGCGCCAGCTAGGCAGGCCCAACTAGGCAGGCGGCGAATCTTGGCTGGTCTGGGCCTGGCTCGTCTCGTCGTCTTCGCCCTCTGCGACGCCGTCGCGAAACTCTCGCTGCGCTCGGCCCAACGAGCGGGCCAACTTGGGCAACGCTGTGCCGCCGAACAGCAGCAAGACGATCAGCAAGACGACGATGAGTTCCGTCGACCCGAGAAATCCGAGTAGCACACCGCTCGTCATGTTCCTAACGCTACCGCTAGGAACGTCGAGCTAGCTCGCGGCCTGTTGAATGTTGACGCGCTGACGACGGACGCGACGGCGTTCGCGCTCGCTCATGCCGCCCCAGATGCCGTGCTTTTCGCCGTTGTCGATGGCGAAGTTGAGGCAGTCGTCGCGCACGACGCAACCTCGGCACACCTCTTTGGCCTCGCGGGTGCTGGCGCCGCGCTCGGGAAAGAACCGGTCTCCGCCTGCACCGAGGCAGTTGGCGTAGTCCCACCAGGCTGGCCTGCCCAAGCCTTCGGCGGTTGGAAGCGTGAGAGTCATGTGAGTTGTCCTTGACTTGTCTGTTGGTTGGTTGCTGGCCGGGGCCGGCCCGCAAATGACACCCGTGTTATTCCACGAATGACACAAGTGACATTCAACAGCATGGGTGGGACATTTGCCAAATCGGCTCACTCTCGGCGCACCACCAGACGCTCGGTCAAGCTGACGTCCGCGACGGGCGTGCCGACGAGGGGCACGTCGGTGGGGCTGCGATAGCGCAGCGTCACCGTCACCCAGTCGCCGCTCACCGACGTGCTGACCGAGAGGCGGTCGGCGGCCAGCGGACTGGTCGCCACGACCGCGTCTCGAACAGCAGCCTCGTCGGCATCGACGACCGCGGCGCGCGCGGCCACGCCCGCCGCGTGGGCGAGCAGCACCACGTCGCGCGCGACTAAGCCCACCTGCACGGCGATCAGCATCAGCGTCACCACCAGCGGCAGGATCAGCGCGAACTCGACCGTCGCTTGGCCGCGCTCGCCACGTGAGGGGTGCCGGTCGCTCAGCTGATCAGCTTGATGACGTTGCGGAACACGGCGTCCATCAGCTGACCGATCTTGCCGGTGCTGGTGGCCCACGCCGCGACGGCGGTCACGAGCAGAGCGATCGCGCCGGTGAGCAGCGCGTACTCGGCCGTGGTCTGACCCGTCTCGTCAAGCGACGGTTCGTTGGTGGGTGGTTGGTGTGTCATCAGGGGTACTCCTCCTGTTTGTTTGGGATCTGATTGGTCGGGAACTAGCTGGCCCAGATCAGGTGCGATCATCGGTCGACGCGCTCCACGCCCTAGACGAGCTGGAACGCCGCAGCGACGACGGGCACGACGCTCAACAAGCCGAGCGCGGGCATCACGCACAGCACGAGCGGAAACAGCAGCGCGACGGGCAGTCGCCGCAGCCGCGCCTCGACGCGTCGCTGCGTCTCGGCGCGCAGTTCGGCCGCCAGCCGCTCGAGACCGCCGCTCGCTTCGATGCCGTAGCGCAACGACGACGAGACGACCTCCACGAACGTGAAAGCCACCGCGCCGACGTGCTGAGCGAAGCGGTCGAGCGCCTCGCCGATGGTGAGCTGGTCATCGGCCAGCAGCGCGCGCAGCTGGTCTGCTGCGTCGTTGCTGACCGAAGCCGTCGCGACGCGCAGCGACTCTTGGAGCGACAGCCCCGCCACCACGCCCACGCTGGCCACCTCCACCAGCTCGCCGAGTTCGTTCGCGCGCCGTTCGGCGACGCGACGCGAGCCGCGACGACGCGCCGACGCGGCGAGGGCGCGCGGGTCGCCGAGCTTGCGCGTCGACGCGAGGCCCGCCACCCGTTGGCGAGCGCTGCTCGGCCGCAAGAGCCAGCCGAGCCACAGCACCGCCAGCGCTCCGGCCACGCCGCTGAGCCAGCTCACGGCTTCGTCCACCTGATGAGGCCGCGCATCCACGCGATGCCGAGAGCTTCCAGCGCGGCCGCAGCGCCGATGCATGACCACCCCAGCGTGCTGCGTATCAGCACGTCGGCTGCTGCTCCCCCTTCGGCGATCAGCCCGGCCCCGACCACCCAGGGCAGCACGGCGACCACCCAGACCGACGCGGTGGCGCCAGCAGCGGAGGCTCGTGCGTCGGCGACCAGCGCTTCGCCGGCGCGAGCCGAAGCGGCGACACGCTCGAAGATCGCCGGCTGCGTGCCCACTTGACGCGCAGCCAGGTCGACCGCGGTGGCGAACAGCTTGACCGCGGCGGTCTGGTCTCGTAGAGCCCAACGCTGGGCCGCGCGTCCGAGCGTGACGCCTTGATCGTGTTCGACCAGCATTCGTTCGACCGGCTCGACGAGCTCGTCGATCGAGGTGCCGACCGACAGCGCGCCCAGCAACGTCTCGCCCGCGTGCAGCCGCCGCGCGACCGCGAACGCATACGCGCCGATGCACGTCGCTCGTCGATCTGCCGCGCGCTGGTGTCGCCAGCGCGCGATGCGACGCGCGACGACGCGACGTGCTGTGGGCGAGCCCGCAACGCCGAGCAGCACCAGCCACAGCAACAGCTCGGTCATCGGACGCTCGCCTGCGCGACTGGCTCGACCGCGCAGATGTCAACCACCGCGCGCTTTCCGTCCGCGAGCCGTTCGACGCCCACGAGAGCATCGATGGCCGTCAGCAGCTGGGCTCTCACGTCGCCAGATGCGCCGCCCTTGCGCGCCAGCTGTTCGAGTCGCCACAGCGCGCCGTCGGGGCCGTCCGCGTGCAGCGTGCTGAACGAACCTCGGTGCCCGGTGCTCAGCACGTGCAGCAGTTCGGCCGCTTCGCCGTCGCGCACCTCGCCGACCAACAGACGGTCTGGCCGGAGTCGCAACGCCGCCACCACGAGCTGCGCGAGCGAGACGCCGCCGACGCCTTCCACGTTCGACGGCTGAGCTTCGAGCCGCACGAAGTTCGCGCCGAGCCGTGGCAGCTCGGCGGCCTCTTCGATGACCACGACTCGCTCTTGAGGCCCCAGCGTCGCGAGCGAACTCGCCACCAACGACGTCTTGCCACTCGAGGTCGCGCCGTAGACGACGACGTTGGCTCGCCGGCGCACCAGGCTTTGCAGCTGCGCGAGCAGCGCGCCGCTCGCGAACGACTCGAGCGGCCTCACCTGCGACGGAAACCGCCGCAGCGTGACGTAGGGCCCGTCAACCGCGACCGGCGGAACGACCACGTTGCAGCGCGTTCGGTCATCGAGCCGCACGTCGACGATGGGCGTGCGCCGGTCGACCCGGCGACCGGTCGGGCCGAGCAGGTACTCCACCAGCCGCAGCACTTCGGCTTCGCTGATCGTCGCCACCTGCTCTAGTTGCCCGGCCCGCTCGACGACCACCGGGCCCGGCCCGTTGATCATCACCTCGGTGATGTCGTCGTCGCCGAATAGCTCGGCAAGCTGGCCGACGCCGGCGAGCCTTGACGCGACCTCGGCGACGACGTCGCGCGCGCGGTCGTGATCGAGCAGCGGCGCGACCGCGCCGACCTCCGCGGCGACGGTTCGCAGCTCAGGCGAGCCGGTCGGCGAGCCGGTGTCGATGAGGCGCTCGTGCACCTCGTTCACCAACGTCTGCCGCCGGGCGGCAATCGAGCCTCTCGTCATCACGCAGCCACATCGATCGCGCCGTTGTTGACCGTCGACTCGATCGACATCCACTCGGCGGGCATGTCGCTCACGTAGCGCCAACCGCGCTCGAGCAGACGTCCGCCGTCAGCCAACCGCCCGATGGCGGAGTTGCGGTTCATCATTCCGACCGATCGCTTGCCGACCGCGACCTCGACGTCTGCGCGGGTCAGCGCGCGCTCGACGTCGCCGACGACCAACAGATCGTCACACGAACTCGCCAGCTGCTGCCCTCGGTAGATCGCCTGGTAGCAGGCAGACACGACGAGCGTTCGCCTGATGGGTTCGCCGCGCACCAAGTCGAGCCCGCGCGCTCCGCTCGACGCGTCAATGAACGTGGGGCGTGGCTTGCCCGCCAGCAGCGCCCAAAGCAGGCGCAGCCGCTCGGGGTCGACCGGCCCTCGTCCGCGCGACAGCAGTTTGACCTTGGGCGTGACGTCGATGCAGAGCGTGTCGATCGCGCCGAGCGACAGCTCACCTGCCTCCGACCACTCGGCCAGCCCCGGCGCGCCGGTGTCGCACGCCAAGATGACCGCGAGGTCTCCGCTCAGATCGACCAGCAGCGCGTCACCGCCGCGGTGGTTGATGACCGACGCAGCCATCACGGTGAGCGAGCTTGTGCCCACACCCCCTTTGGCTCCGATGAACGCTTGCAGCATGTTGAACCTCCTCGAGTTCGTGCCACCCGCGCCTGTCGCGAATGACGTGCGTCATTAGGAGGGCAAACGCGCGCCTTTGTCAAGTGGGTTTCGCGATTCGCTGCTTGCGCTGACAAGATTGGGGGCGGAGGTGTCCGAGCGCCTGGTGGGCTCCCCCGCCTTCAAAGCGGGTGGGACGGGCGACCCCCGTCCGGCGGGTTCGATTCCCGTCCACCTCCGCCACTCGACCCAGAGGCGGGCCGCCAGCGCGGGCCGCCGGTAGCATCAAGGTCTCCCTATACGTCGGCCTCGTGCCACAAAGAACAGGACACCTCGATGAAGAAGTTGCTGCTGGCGCTGGTAGTCGGCGCCCTGATCGTCATCATCGCTCGTCGCCTGACTGACGCTTAGTCGGCCAGCGCCGCCGGCTTTAGGTCGAGCGTCTGTAGCGACAGCGTCTCAAGCTCGAGCACCGCGGCGCTGCCTGGGTGCTGATTAGAGCTGAGGCCCACGACCCGACACGGGCCCCACTGGGCCTCCCACTCGATGACGTGGTCGCGGTGCCAGTGTCCGTGAAAGATGAGCCGCGGCGCCGTTGCGCTAGCTGCCGTCTCGACCATCAGCTGGTTGCCTCGGCCGATGTGCCGGTCGCCGTCGCGCGCGTACTGCGAGCCGCGCACCAACCCAGCCTCGTCGAGCGCTGCCGCCGGCGCGTCGTGGCACACCAACACGTCCACCGGAGTAGTCCCGAGAGCGACCAGGTCGCGGCGTCGGATGGTCTCGTTCGGAAACCACTCGACGCCTCGCACGCGCGTGTACCAGGCGGGCGACCACGCTCCGCCCAGCGCGCCGAAGGTGCGGCCGCCCCAACGCCAGCGCGCGCCTCGAGCTGCCCACCACAGGTTTCGCGCGAGCTCGATCGGCTCGGTCGGGCCCCACAAGCCGTTCGGGTCGCACCCGGCCCGATCGCCCGAGGCAACTCGCGCGAGGTCGTCGAGGTCGTCGTGATTGCCTTCGACGAACACCCACGTCACCTCGTCGTCGGCTAGCGCGTCGAGCATCTCTCGTCCTTCTTGCCGATCGGGCCACCAGCCGAAGTCGCCGACCTGCACCACGACGTCGCAGCGGGCCTCTTTGGCGACCGCGTTGACGCGTCGAGCCCACGCCACGTCGCAATGAAGGTCGCCGCTCACGACCACGCGGTCGGTCGGCTGCGGGAAGGTCGCGACCGTCAAGACCCTTCCTTCAGACGACGTCGTGCGGCTCTGGCGCGCTTACAGCGCGAGCAGGTCGCGAGCGCCCACGTCTGAGCTGGGATGTCGCAGCTTCGCCATCGCCCGCGCCTCGATCTGTCGGATGCGCTCGCGAGTGAGGTTGAAGTAGTCGCCAACCTCTTCGAGCGTGTAGGGCTCTTCGCCGGTGAGGCCGTAACGCAAGATGAGGATGTCGCGCTCACGCGGTTCGAGCGTGCTGAGCATGCGGCTGACCTGATCGGGCAACAGCTTGGTCGACGCGACGTCGAAGGGCGAGTCGATCGAGCGGTCTTCCACCACGTCGACCAGCTCGGCGTCGCCGTCTTCGCGCAGCGGCTCTGACAGGCTGAGCGGCTCGGCCGCGAACCGCATCGCGTCGAGCACCTTGTCTTCGCACATGTCGACTTCGAGGGCGAGTTCGGACAGCGTCGCCGGACGCCCGTGCCGCAGTTCGAGCCGCGAGCGAGCTTTCTGTAAGCGGGCGAGCGTGTCGCCAGCGTGCACCGGCAGGCGAATGGTGCGACCCGTGTTGGCGATGCCGCGGGTGATGGCTTGGCGAATCCACCACGTGGCGTACGTCGAGAACTTGAAGCCCTTGCGGTAGTCGAACTTTTCGACGGCGTGCATCAGCCCGAGGTTGCCCTCTTGGATGAGGTCGAGCAGCGGCAAACCGGACGCCTTGTACTTCTTCGCGATCGACACGACGAGGCGCAGGTTCGACTCGACGAAACTCCGCTCGGCTCGCTCGCCCTCCCGAGCGTCACGACGCAAGCGCTGCAGCACCGACGGCGTGAGCGAGCAGCAGCGTGACTTCGGATGGTCGGAGCCGCACTCGCAGCGCTGGCACTGACACTCGTCTGTCTCTTTCAGCCACGACCTCGGCTTGGGGTCGCTCAGCCGCTCGCGGGTGGCGAAGTCTCGGCGCAGCGTGTCTTGGGTGTGCAGGTCGGTGAGGCGAGCGTGCGAGGTGCCTTTGGTGAAGTGGCACTCGAGGCGTCTTCGGGCGATCCATCCCTTCTCGATCTTTCGCGCCAGAGCTTCCTCGCCGTCTTTGTCGAGCAGCTCGTATTGCCCGATGCCGCTGAGATACATACGAACGAGATCTTCGTCGTCTCGCTCAACGCGCTCTCTAGCCACGCCCCTCCTTTGTGACCAACTGCGCGCAGGCTAACGATGACGCCCAGCGTTCCAACCTGCTGCGGCGCTGGGCACGTCGGCACCAGCCGTGTCCCACCCCTTCTCTACCTTGTCGCCCATGACCAAACCGATGCGACCTCCACCCGACAACCTCCCGGTGTGCCGCGAGGCCGCCGACCTGCTGCTTGCCGCCAAGCAGACGCAGGTGGAGGTGCTCAGGCGCGTAGCAGACGCAGAAGCGGAGATCAACGAAGACGACATCGACATCGATACCTCCTGTCGCAACCACGGCATCGACGTCACCACGTTTCGTTGCCTCACAGAGGCAGGCCCCGCCAGCGAGCCCACATCGCAACGGGCGACCACCTGGGATCTGATCAACGCGCCCGGAGATGCTGTTGACGTTTCGTGGGCGGTGGTGCAGAACGCCGACGGCGAGGAAGTCGACGACGAGGAAGTTGATGGCGAGGCCGACAGCTACGACGAAGGCGCGGACAGCTGGGGCGAGGTGTCGATCGACGTGGATGTCGACGAGATGCGTCACACCCTCTGGGTCGCCTGTCAGCACCCGGAGCTGATCGAGGAGTGCCACTTCGACGCAGCCGATCTAGAGGACGCTGAGGTGGATGCCGACGTGTTCTTGCGCGACATGCTGGCGGTGGCACGGTTGCATGGCGTAGAGGTCAAGTTCTGCCCGGCAGACGAAATAGGAGAGAACCTCAGTGGCATGCTCCGTTGCCCAGAGGCAATCATCCTCATTGACGAGACGTTGGGCACGGCGGGAGCCGCATCGGTGCTTGCTCACGAACTCGTTCACCTGCACGACATCACCTCGCTTGCCGTCAAGACGAGCTACGAACGCGAGCATGGAATCAATGAACACACCCAACCACTCGACGACGACGAGAGCCGTGCCGAGAGAGAGTTTGTGGCCGAGGCTGTGGCACACGTGGTGTGCGCGCACTACGGCTTCGATACCACCAACCGTTACGTGTTCGCGGCCCACCAACACCGGCCAGTCTTGGTCATCGATAACGAGACCATGGACGTTGCCGTCCGCACGGGCCTCTGCGTGCTCAACCTGTTTCGTGACATAGCAAGGGTGAGTGGACACTAGGAGGGCTGCTTCGTTGACCGGGCAGCCCAGCAGGTCTTGTGCAGGTGCTCGTCGTCGGTAGTGTGCGCGGCGATGGCGAGCGAGGCGAGGCAGCGCGCGGTGGTGTGCGGCGCGGGTGGCTTCATCGGCAGCCACTTGGTGCGGCGCTTGGTCGAAGACGGCGTCTACGTGCGCGGCGTCGACCTTCATCACCCGCAGTGGAGCGCGACCGCGGCGCACGAGTTCGTGGTGGCAGACCTGCGCGACAAAGCCGCGGCGCAGCGCGCGCTCAGCTTCGACGCTGCTGGGGGCAGCGGGCCGCTGACCGTCTACCAGCTGGCCGCCGACATGGGCGGCATGGGGTTCATCTCGTCTGCCGAAACCGACATCATGGTGAACAGCGCGCTCGTCAACTTGAACGTGCTCACCGCCGCCGCGGCCGTCGGTGTGAGCCGCTACTTCTTGGCGTCGTCGGTGTGCGTCTACCGAGACATGACGGCTGGCGAGCCGCCGCTGTGCGAAGACGACGCATACCCGGCTCAGCCCGACAACGAGTACGGCTGGGAGAAGCTGTACGCCGAGCGCGCTGTGGCTGCGTTCGGACGCAACTGCGGCTTTGCGACGCGCATCGGTCGGTTTCAGAACTGCTACGGGCCAGAAGGCACCTACGACGGCGGACGCGAGAAAGCGCCAGCCGCGATCTCCCGCAAGGTCGCGCAGTCGACGAACGGCGAGGTCGAAATCTGGGGTGACGGCACCGCGGTGCGTTCGTTCATCTACGTCGACGACTTGGTCGAAGGCATCTGCCGGCTGGTTGACTCAAGTGAGAGCCGTCCCACCAACATCGGCACCCGCGAGTACGTCACCGTCGCCGAGCTGGTGGAAGCCGTGGCGGAGGTGGCCGCGCGACCTGTGCGCGTTCGCTGGGTCGACGGGCCGGTCGGCGTGGCTGCGCGCAACTTCTCGAACGACCGCATCGAGGCGACCGGCTTTGCGCCGCGTCACGACCTACGGTCGGGCTTGGCGCTCACGTATCCGTGGATCGCGCAGCAGGTGGCCAACGGCTAGCGACGGGCCCAGTAGCGACGGGCCCAGTAGCGACCGCCAGCTAGCGACGGCCAGCTAGCGGTAGCGGTTGGTGATCGGCAGACGTCGATCTTTGCCGAAGCTCTTTTCGCTGATGCGCGGCCCCAGCGGCGACTGGCGTCGCTTGAACTCCGCCGCGTCGACCATCGCTGCGACCTGATGCGCGAGCTGCTCCGACGCGCCGACCTGCTTGCCGAGCTGTTCGCCGAACTGGGCTAGCTCGGCGGCGGTGAGGTCTCCGCCGACATACGCGCTGACCAGCGGATCGAGCAGCTCGTACGGCGGCAGGCTTTGGTCGTCGCGCTGGTCGGGTGCCAACTCGGCCGACGGCGCCTTGGTCAGCGTCGAACTCGGAATCCACGGGCCGTCAGCCGCGGCGTTGCGCCAGCGGCACAGGTCGTACACCAACAGCTTCGGGCAGTCTTTGATGACCGCGTACGCGCCCGCCGTGTCGCCATAGAGCGTCGAGTAGCCGACCGACAGCTCGGTCTTGTTGCCGGTAGTCAGCACCAGCCAGCCGTACCGGTTTGACAGCGCCATCAGCAGCACGCCACGAATGCGGCTCTGGAGGTTTTGGTCGGTGAGGTCGACTGCCAGATCGCTCGACGATTCGCTTGACGACCGGCCCACCAGCTCGGCGCGCGCCGCTTCAAGCGTCGCATCGAGCGCGACGTGGGCGGGCTCGATCGGCATCTCCAGAAGCTCGATGCCGAGGTTGGTTGCCAACTCGCGCGCGTCGTCGAGCGAGTGAGCGCTGGAGTAGCGAGACGGCATCGCGACCGCGTGCGTGCGGGCCGAGCCGAGCGCGTCGCGCGCAATGGCGGTGACCAGCGCCGAGTCGACTCCGCCAGAGGTGGCGACCACCACGTCGGTGAAGCCGTTCTTCGTCGCGTAGTCGGCCGTGGCGAGCACCAGCGCGCCCCACACCTCTTCGAGCGGCTCCAGCAGCGGCGTGACTGGCGCTTCGCACGCGCGGCGTGTCGCGTAGCCAGCATCGCCATGCGCGTCGTCGCCCAGCGTTACCTCCACCACCTCAACCGCCTCGGCGAAGGCTGGCAGCCGAGCCAGCAGCTCGCCGCTCGCGCCGATCGCGACCGACCCGCCGTCGAACACCAGCTCGTCTTGGCCGCCGATGGCGTTTACGTATGCCACCGGACGGCGCGCCGCTCGCGCTTGAGCCGCCAGCACCGCCTCTCGGTCGGTCTGCTTTTTTCGCCTGAACGGCGAGCCGCTCAGGTTGACCAGCAGCTGCGCACCGGCCGCGACAGTCTCGCCGATGGGGCCTACGGGCGCGCTCGGTGGCTCACGCTCGGCGGCCCAGTGGCCCGCGTCTAGCGCGTCGGCGCCTTGCGGTTCGCCCCAGATGTCTTCGCAGATCGAGATGCCAACCTCGACGCCGCCGACGTTCGCCAGCGGCGCGGGGCTGGTGCCAGCGATGAAGTAGCGCTGCTCGTCGAACACCGAGTAGTTGGGCAGCAGCCGTTTCGCGTAGCTGCCGACGATGCGGCCGTCGACGCAGATGGCCGCCGCGTTGTAGAGCCCGGCTGGCGCGCTCGCGCCGGACAGCCAGCCCGTTGGCGCGTCGACTACCTGCGGGTAGCCGACGATGGCGACGGCGCCGCGCGTGTTGCGGGCGACCTCGACGAGCGTCGCGTTGGCTGCGGCAACGAAGCCTCGTTTGAGCAGCAGGTCTTCGGGCGGGTAGCCGGTGATCGCCAGCTCGCTGAACACCACCACCTGCGCGCCGTTCGCGACAGCCCGCTCGTATGCGTCGACGATCTTCGCAGCGTTGCGATCGAGGTCGCCGACGCAGAAGTTGAGCTGCGCCAGCCCGACACGGACGGCTCTGGGTTGGCCTGCTATGAGTTGAACGCCTCGCAAATCGTGTTGGTGAGCAGCGTCGCCACCACGTACGGGTCGGCGTTCGCGTTCGGCCGGCGGTCTTCGATGTAGCCGCGCTTCTCTCGTTCGACCTGCCACGGAATGCGTACCGAAGCGCCGCGGTCAGACACCCCGTAGCTGAACGTGTCGAACCGCTGGGTCTCGTGGTGACCGGTGAGGCGCTCTTCGATCAGGTCGCCGTAGCCAGCGATGTGCTGCTCGGGTTTGCCAGCGGCGCCGAGCGCCTCCGCCGCGCGCACGACGTAGTCGTACGCGGCGGCTCCCTCGCGCATCTCCTTAGTGGAGACGTTGGTGTGCATGCCCGCGCCGTTCCAGTCGCCCTTCATCGGCTTGGCGGCGAAGCTGATGTCGATCTCGTGCTCTTCGCCCGCGCGCTGCAGCAAGTAGCGGGCTACCCACAGCTGATCCGCGACGGCGAGGGTGCCGAGCGGGCCGATCTGAAACTCCCACTGGCCGGGCATGACCTCGGCGTTGGTGCCGGCGATGGACAGGCCAGCTTCTAGGCACCAGGTGGTGTGCATCTCGACGACCTCACGTCCGTGCACCTTCGCCGACCCGACGCCGCAGTAGTAGGGGCCTTGCGCTTCGGGGAAGCCGCCGATGGGAAAGCCCGCGGGCCACTTCGAGCCCGGATTGAGCATCGTGTACTCTTGCTCGAGTCCGAACCAGATCTCGTGCGGGCTGCCGTAGCGCTCCCATGCTTGCGTCGCGGCGGCGCGGTGGTTGGTCGGGTGCGGCGACATGTCTTCGGGGATCAGCGTCTCGCAGAGGACGAGCACGTTCTCGCCGCCTCTAATCGGGTCGGGGCAGGTGAACACCGGCTTGAGCACGATGTCTGAGTTGTCGCCGGTGGCTTGGTTGGTGCTCGACCCGTCGAAGCCCCAGATAGAGGGTTCGGTCTGGTTGGACGAGAGAATGCGGGTCTTGGATCGCAGCTCGTTGGTTGGCTCGGCTCCGTCGATCCAGAGATACTCGGCTCGGTAAGGCACTGTGTTTGCTCCTTGTTGTGGTGGATGGTGTGCCTGCGCAGGCTGCCGGGCCGCTGTTTCACGCCAGTTGCCCGAATGTGAACGCATTGTGAACACTGCTGGCTGGCTGCTTGGCAGTGAAATCTAGCGGTGAGACTGGGCGTCTCGCCCATCGCCGCCTCTCTTTGGAGCTACGACCATGGAACGTCCGCACGACTACGTGCTGCACCAAGTTCAAGAGCGAGGCGTGACGCTCGTGCGACTTTGGTTTACCGACGTGGTCGGGCAGCTCAAGTCGTTCGCGATTTCGCCGGTCGATCTCGAGCAGGCGTTCGAGGCGGGGATGGTGTTTGACGGCTCGTCGATTGAGGGGTTCAGCCGTCACGCCGAAGAAGACATGCTGGCGCGCCCCGACCCGACGACGTTCGAGCTGACCCGCTGGATGGGCCACGAGTCGACGTCGGCTCGGATGTTCTGCGACATTCACAACGCAAACGGCACGCCGTTCGACGGCGATCCGCGCGGCGTGCTGCGGCGGGTGCTGAGGGGTGCCGCCGCGGACGGGTTCACGTGCCACACCGCGCCCGAGCTTGAGTACTTCGTGTTCGACGCGCACCGGACGCCCGGGTCGCCGCCGACGCCGCTCGACGGCGGCAGCTACTTCGACCTCACCGCCACCGACCTCGCGAGCGAGATCCGTCAGCGCACGCTCAGCGCGCTCGAAGCGATGAGCATTCCGGTGGAGTACGCGTTTCACGAAGACTCGCCGAGCCAGCACGAGATCGATCTGCGGCCCGACGATGCGCTGACGATGGCCGACAGCATCATGACGTTCCGGCTGATCGTGCGAGAGGTCGCGCTCGAACGGGGCGCGCACGCCACGTTCATGCCAAAACCGCTGGCCGGCGTGCAGGGCTCGGGCATGCACACGCACCTGACCCTCTATAGGGACGACGTGAGCGCGCTGGGCGACCCGGGGGCGCCGCACGGGCTGTCTGATGTGGGGCGAGCGTTTATCGGCGGGCTGCTCGCGCACGCGCCGGAGATCACCGCCGTGACGAACCAGTGGGTGAACAGCTACAAGCGGCTGGCCGATGGCTACGAAGCGCCGAAGGATGTGTCGTGGGCGAGCCACGACCGAGCGGCGCTGGTGCGAGTGCCGACCGCCCGTCGCGGCGGCACCGACGATCTGCGCATCGAGTATCGGGCGCCCGACCCGGCGTGCAACCCGTATTTGGCGTTCGCGGTGATGCTGGCGGCGGGCCTCGCGGGCGTCGCCGGCGACTACCCGTTGGCCGCTGGCGGCCGGTTGCCGTCGACGTTGGCGGAGGCGCTTGATGAGATGGAGGCGGGGTCGCTGGTGCGTGAGACGCTGGGTGAGCACCTGTTCAGCTGGCTGGTGCGCAACAAGCGTCAAGAGTGGCAGCGTCACCAGCAGCAGGTGAGCGAGTTTGAACTCGAGCAGTACTACACGCGGCTGTGATGCCTGAGCGCGTCGGGGGTGCTGCGGGTGCCAGCCGCGCCGTCGCGTTGTGGTGCGGGCGCGGCGCTAGCGGTGTGCCCGAGCTTGCTCGCGCGCTCGACGAGCTGGGGTGTGAGCGCGTGGTGTTGACGTCACCCGACGACGTGGCGGCGACGTCGAAGCGCTACGACTTGGTCGGCGCGGTGCTGTGGTTGGGCGACGACGAGCCCGGCGCGTGGGCGGTAGTTGAAGCGCTGCGCGAGGCGCCGGCGACTCCGGTGCGCACGGTGGTGGTGGCGACCGAGGCGCAGCTCGCGCGCCTGGCTGCGCGGCGCGGCACGTTCGACGACTTTTGCTGCGAGCCGTGGTCGGTAGATGAGCTGGTGGTCAGGCTCGCGCTGACCTCGGCGGCGCCAGATGAGGTGGTGAGCTACGGGCCGCTGCGCATCAATCCTGACACGTATGAGGCTGTCATCGACGACCGCCCGCTCGATCTCACCTACATGCAGTATCGGCTGTTGCATCATCTGGCGTCGCACCCGGGGAGGGTGTTCACCCGTGAGGTGTTGCTGAGCGAGGTGTGGGGCTATGAGTACTTCGGCGGCGCGCGCACGGTCGACGTTCACATCCGCCGCTTGCGCGCGAAGCTGGGCGAAGAGCACGCCGACCTGATTCAGACCGTGCGCAGCGTCGGCTACCGCTTCGGCCGGCGACAGTGGCGCTAGCGGTTGGTTTCGAGCAGGCTCGAGCCTTCGTGGCGGCGGGCTGCGTCGTCGTTGAGCAGCTTGCCGAGCGTCGCGGCGACGGCTGCGAGCGAGATCGTGATGATGAACGGGCTGACTAGCAGCACGATCGCGAGGATGATGGCTCCGGCCACGACGTCAATCTAGGGGCGCGCTAGCGGCGAGCGAAGCCTTCGATCTCTACCAGCGCGCCGAGCGGCAATCCGGCGACGGCGATGGCGGAGCGAGCGGGACGATGCTCGCCGAAGAAGTTTGCGTACGCGGTGTTGACGGTCGCGAAGTCGGCGATGTCGGTCATGAAGACGGTGCACTTGGCGACGTCGGTGATCGTGAGGCCGTTGTCGGCGAGCACCGACGCAAAGTTCGTTAGGCACTGAGTCGTTTGCGCCGTGACCGTCGAGGCGTGATCGTCGCCGGTCACGAGCTGGCCGTCTGCCAGCCCGATCTGACCAGAGACGAACAACAGATCACCAGCAACCGCGCTGGCCGAGTAATGCGCAACAGGCTTCGACACAACACCAACCCTACTCGCTGCGACAGCAGCTTCGCTCCGTCTCTGAGACCGGCGGACTCGACCCACGGGTTGAAGAGGTGCGTCTGGCCGCGCAGCGCAGTGGAGACGTCGGTGGAGCATTACCAGTAGCGCGCTCGTCTTGCAGTTGTCGCGCAACGATTCTCGTTACACCGACACGATCGCGATTACCGCAATCTGACTGCAGCCGCGCGCCTTGACAGACCGCAAAGCCGGTGGAGCCCGCAGACGGCGACCTCGCGTCAAGCACGCTCTCCGCGAGTCGTGGCGACGCACTTCAGCCCTGACATGCCATCCTGCGCATTCGTCGCCGCGACACGCCCCGGGGGGTGCATGCAGGTCCGGGCAACAGGTGTCGGACCGCTGGACACCGACGCCATTGGCGATGGCGTTCGTTGGGAGGAAACAGCGGCGTGTCGAGGCGGTCGCGCACTGTCGCAGCCAGCCGGTTGCCCCGGGTCAGTACTCGCTCTTGGACTCGCAGCAGCCGGTCGACGGCGTCGCCGTCGCCTCACAGGGCAACCGCGACGCTGACGGCCGCCGAGAGCGTTCCGATCAGACAAGGGTGCGTCTCGTGGCAAGATCTCTTCTGTTCGTCCGGCGTGACTTGCCCCTACCGCATCGGCCCGCACCACGTCGAAGTAGCTGCTTCGGCTGAAGATCAACTGAGGCCTGCGTCATTGAGCGTTAGGTAGCGAGACCCATTGCGATAAGTTCGTCTCTGTCCTCCTCTGACACACGGGACAGCAAGAGTTGAAGTTTGCGCCTCAAGTACATTCTATATTCTGCTGTCATGCGCTGCACTCGCAGGGGCAGTAATGCGTCTACGTTACCGCTAACGGACATTGGAATCAATAGATTAGCGACCCAAGCGACCGATGAGCGTTCTGCATGCAGCAACCCGCTGTCGGTTGGCAAAAGGAGGTAGTCCTTCAACTGGTAGTTGGAACCTGAATCATCTTTTGGCAGGTTGAACGGGTCCACATGGCGCACGGAATGAAGATATGACTTGAACGATGAACTAGGTTGTGCCTGCACAACGGGAGCAATAGTAATGCTGCGAACGTTGTTACGACCGTGCGCGTTGGTACAACAGTGCGACAATACGAGTACCAGAGAATTGTCAAAATCAGCAGTTACATTCGTCTCATCGACTCCGTTTGTTAGGTTAGTGTGTACAAAGCGCAGTCTTGCATCTCGTAAATCAAGCAAGTCACCTTGTCTAATGTCTGCGTCGTCATCAGGAATGTCGGTCCACATCGTTGCCTCTCAAAGCAAGCTAAGACGTAGTTGTGACAGTGGTGCTCTGCTTGATATCGAGAAGCATGGGATCGGATTCGTTAGTCTCAAAAGCAAGCGAGGAGATCTTCTTCATGTCATCAAGCCCAGAAATCTCCGCAATATTGACGAGCAGCGGGTCGTCTTCGTCAGGCGAAACAGCTGGCTGCAGCTCTTGTGTGATGGGTGTCGCATCCGTGTCTAAGTTCGGCAACGGGTTCTGATCGTGCGACTCCGACGAGCGAAGCACGGCTATCACCAACGGATCCGCGAGAGCGGCACGCAGGGTCTCACAGGTCTGCGACGCGGAGAGCAGCAGCAGCGTGCGCGCTAGGAGCGCGACCTCTTCGTCGCCGCAGTCGTCAATGATGAGATGACGGCGAAGGGCAGCAGCCAGCCGCGCTTCCCGGGAATCGTGTGAGACGGCTGTCTGCGGCTCACGTTCTGCGTGAGCGGGCTCGTTGGCGGAGTGCTGCAGGACGGGCGACATGAGTTGCAATCCCTTCGGCTAGTTGACCCCACGCAGGCTAACGGGTCGGAGGTGCGCCGCGGCCACCTGTCTCAGGCTTCAAACGTGCAGCGTGCCGACGCGGCGTCAGCGGGGAATTCGGTGTCATAGCGCCTCCCCGTGTCGGCTACGGGCCAGGCGGCAGGCGAGGCCTGCCGCAAGCACCCCGCCAGAGACCGCGCAGCGTGCCTGTAGACGTGTCGGCCAGCACTCGACTCGTCGTGGGCTGGGTAGGTTCGCCGCGCATGAACTTGCTTGCACGTTTCTTTGTTGTTTGCCGCGCCGGCCTGCGGCCGGCGCGCTGGTCGTTCGCTGCGACGGTCGGCGTGGTGGCGGCGTTGAGCGTGCCGCTCGTGGCCGCGGGCACGCCATCCGCCGCACACGGTCCGCCGCCGCTCCCGTCACAGCCCACGGTCTCTGAGGGCGCGACGAACGCGCAAGGTGACCGCCTGCTCGCTGGCGCTGACCGCTACGCCACCGCGGTTCTTTTGGCTGAGGTGCCGTTGGATGCTGGCGATGCTGCCACTCGTGAGGTGCTGGTGGTGTCGGGTGAGAGCTTGGTCGACGCGGTGTCGGCGGTGTCGGTCGCCGCGAGCCGTGACGCGGCGATCGTGCTGACCGCAACCGAACGCGTGCCTGCGGTGGTAGCCGAGTTCATCGCAGACCGCGGCTTCGACCGGGTGACCGTCGGCGGCGGCGCCGCCGCGGTCAGCGAGGTGACCGCAGGCGAGCTTGCCGCGCTGATCGGCGACGCGAACGACGACACGTCCAACGGCGCGTCGGACGGCAGGTCGAGCGACGCGTCGGGTGTGGCGCGCATTGAGGGTGCGACGCGTTTTGAGACGGCGGTCGCGGCGGCGCGTGCGGCGGGCCAGCCGGGCAACTGGTGCGACACCGGCTATCGCGGGGCGATTGTGGTGTCTGGTGAGAGCTTGGTGGACGGCGTGATCGCCGCGCCGGTCGCGTACGCCTGGCGGCTCCCGTTGTTGTTCACCGAGCCCGATGCGCTGCCGGAGGTGGTCGCCGAGTTCTTGAGTGGGGTCGCGAACGTGCGACACGTCACCGTCGTCGGCGCACCAGCTGACGTCAACGACGCGGTGGTGCGCGACGTCGCGCGCAGCAACGACATCAACGTGCTCCGCATCGACGCCGACAGCCCAGCCGAACGCTCAATCGAACTCGCCGAAGCGGTCGCGCACTGCCGCACCCAGCCCGTCGCCCCAGGCCAGTACGCGATGTTAGACGCGAACCAGCCCGTCGACGGCGTCGCCGCAGCCGCCGCGCTCGCCAACGGCTTAGGCGAGCACGGCACCAGCGAAACGCTGATCCCCGTTCTCGCGGTGCACCAGAACTCGTTGCCGCAGCCGGTCGCCGATTACCTCGCCAAGGTCGGCCGACGACACGACACCATCACCTTGTATCCGCTGGGCGGCGTCGCCCGCTTGATGCCGCGCGTCATCGACCGCGCCGTGAACGCCGCGCAAGGCAACGCCGACGC
>CAYRJD010000058.1:0-3833 GCA_964424585.1 uncultured Acidimicrobiales bacterium
ATGATCGCGGGGCTGGAAGAAATCACCGACGGCAAGCTCGAGATCGCCGGTCAAGTCGTCAACGACGTCGCCCCCAAAGACCGCGACATCGCCATGGTCTTTCAAAACTACGCGCTCTACCCGCACATGACCGTCGCGGAAAACATCGGCTTCTCGCTGCGGCTCGGCAAGACACCCAAGAGCGAGATAACAGAGCGCGTCGCTGAGGTGGCGCGCATCTTAGAGCTCGAGGATTACTTGAAGAGCCGGCCGGCGCAGCTGTCTGGTGGACAGCGCCAGCGTGTAGCGATGGGTCGAGCCATCGTGCGGCAGCCGTCTGCGTTCTTGATGGACGAGCCGCTCTCAAACCTCGACGCCAAGTTGCGGGTGCAGATGCGCGCCGAGATCGCCCGGCTGCAGCGCGACTTGGGCGTCACCACCGTCTACGTCACGCACGACCAGGTGGAAGCCATGACGATGGGCGACCGTGTGGCGGTGCTGAAGGACGGACGCCTCCAGCAGGTCGACGCGCCGCAGCAGATTTACGAGCACCCGACGAACGTGTTCGTGGCGGCGTTCATCGGTTCGCCGTCGATGAACCTCTTCGAGGGAACGATCGTCGCCGCCAGGTCGTCGGCCCAGTCGTCAGCCCAGCTGACCGTCGGCGACGTGACGCTCGCCCTGCCTGACGGCGTCTTTGCCGATCGACCCGCGCTGCGCGACTACGACGGCGGGCCGGTGGTCGTGGGCTTGCGCCCCGAAGACCTAGACGACGCGGCGTTCGCTTCGGCCGACCTCCCGCGCATCACGCTCAAGGTGTCGCTCGTCGAAGCGTTGGGCTCTGAGCTGATCGTGCACCTAGACCTAGACGCGCCGCAGGTGAACGCCGGCGACCCGGACGCGATAGAAGAGATCGGCGTGGTCGGCAAGGCGGTGGGGCGGTTCAACCCCCGCTCAACCGCCGCCGAAGGCGAAACCATCGACGTGGCCGTCAACACCGCCAACCTGCACTTCTTCGACCCCACCACCCACGAAGCGATCTAGCCCAATGATTTCTGACGACAACCTCACATACTTCATCTGCGACGAGCTGCGACCCCACGTGTTGTCAATCACCATCAACCGGCCCGAAGTGCGCAACGCCATCAACACGCTGGCGCACAAAGAGTGGAGCGATCTGTTAGACGCGGCCGCGGCCGACGACGACGTCTGGATCGTCGTGATCACCGGCGTCGGCGAGCAGTCGTTCTGCGCGGGGCGCGACCTCAAGCACCTGTCGGCTGTTCAGCAGGGCACGCAGCAAGAGCGCGACGCCGACCGCGCGCTGATGAGCCAGGTCACCCGGCTGATCGAGCGGTTCGACTACCCCAAACCGCTGATCGCACGGGTCAACGGCGTCGCGCTGGGCGGCGGCTTTGAAGTGGCGATGGCGTGCGACCTGGTGGTCGCAGCCGAGCACGCCCGCTTCGGATTGCCGGAGCCGCTGCGAGGCATCTACGCGGGCGGTGGGGGAGTGCACCGACTGCCTCGCCAGGTGCCGCTGAAGCTGGCGATGGAGTACTTGCTCACCGGGCGCGACATGTCGGCGCGCGAGGCTGCCGAGCTGGGCATCGTCAACCGCGTCGTGCCGATGCACGCACTCGACGCCGCGGTCGATGAGCTGCTCGACGAAATCTTGGCCTGCGCGCCGTTGTCGATCATGGCGACCAAGCAGGCCGCGATGCGCGGCCTCGACATGGAGCTGGGCGCGGCGTTTCGCGCCGGCTACCCGGCGGTGACGAAGATGATGGCGAGCAACGACGCCCGAGAGGGGCCCGCCGCGTTCGCGCAGAAGCGCAAGCCCAACTGGACGGGCACCTGAGCGCAAACTCTGCCAGCTCATCTAAATCGCGTTAGCGTTTGGGCCAGCCCAACGAACCGCGACAGGAGCCAGCCATGAAGTCAGTCTTCTTTCATCTCATGCCGTATCCGGAGTTGCCCGACGACTTCGGCGAACAGCACCGATCGGTGTGGGTCGACATCGACCCCAAGCTCTACGACCCCGAGGTCGGGCATCGCACCTACAACGCGTACCTCGACCAGCTCGAGTTTGCCGCGCAGTGTGGCTTCGACGCGGTCGGCATCAACGAGCACCACTCGAACGGCTACGGGCTGATGCCCAGCCCCAACATCATCGCCGCGTCGCTCGCCCGCCGCACCGCCGACGCAAACATCGTGGTGCTGGGCGACTCGGTCGCGCTCTACAACCCGCCGCTGCGAGTGGCGGAAGAGATCGCCATGCTCGACGGCATCACCGGCGGACGCATCGTGGCTGGCTTCCCCGTCGGCTCGCCGATGGACACGATCTTCGCTTACGGCCAAAACCCGGCGACGCTGCGCGAGCGCTACCACGAAGGCGTCGATTTGATCCGGCGGGCGTGGACGTCTGATGAGGTGTTTTCGTTCAACGGGCGGTTCAACAAGCTGCGCTACGTCAACGTGTGGCCGCGACCCGTCCAGCAGCCGCACCCGCCGATTTGGATTCCCGGCGGCGGCTCGGTCGACACGTGGGACTGGTGCGCCGAGCAAGACCTTGTGTATTGCTACTTGAGCTACTTCGGCTACAAGGCGGGGCTGCGCACCATGCAGGGATTCTGGAAGAAGGTGCAAGAGCGCGGCAAAGAGGCCAACCCGTTCCAGGGCGGCTTCGCGCAGTTCATCGCGGTCGCCGACACCGAGGCTGAGGCGTGGAACTACTACCGCGAGCCTGCTGAGTACTTCTTCAACACGTGCCTGCACGTCTACGCGGGCTTCGCCGATCCGCCCGGCTACAAGACGCCCAACACGGTGCGCGCCGGGGTTGAGGGCATGGTCGAGCGAGCCGCCCGCGAGGCGACCGCTCGCCGCGAAGCCCAAGGCGCGGGTGGGCCAGCCGCGGCGCAAGCCAACAAGCCGTCGTACGGCTCGAAGAAGCTGAGCTTTGAAGAGATGGTCGACAAGGGCTACATCATCTTGGGCAACCCGACGCAGGTGACCGAGCAGGTGCACGAGCTGGCCACGTCGATGAACGTGGGGCACCTGATGGTGTTCAGCCACTTCGGCAACATGAAGCCCGAGCTGGTCAAGCTCAACACCGAGATGTACGCCACCAAGGTGATGCCCGAGGTGGCGGGGCTGTTTGAAGACGAGTTTGAAGATCACTGGTGGCCCCAGCCGGCGCTCGCCACGGCGGCAGCGTGAGCGGGCAGGCCGCTTCCTTGGCGTGCTCTTCGGTGGCATCAGATAGCCCGTTCGTCGGCGAGATGGTGCCGTTTCGCGGCGGGCACCTGTCGGTTGTGTCGACCGGCGACGGCGAGCCTGCGGTCGGCTACCTGCACGGCATGCTGGGCAACTTCGGTCGGCACCCGGCGCTGGAGGCGCTCGCGGCGGCGACCGGTCGTCGGGTCGTCGCGCCGTCTCTGCCTGGGTTCACCGGGTCGAGCGAGCCCGAGGGGCTGGTCACCACCGCGGACTGGGTGGTCGCGCTGAGCGAGGCGGTCGATTTGGTCGGGCTCACCGGCGCGGACGTGGTGGCTTCAAGCGTCGGCGCGATGCTGGCGCTCGAGCTCGCGGCGGTGCGACCCGAGGCGTTCGGCGCGATGGTGCTGGTCGCGCCGTTCGGGCTGTGGGACGAAGACGACCCCATCGCCGATGCGTTCGGCACGACGCTCAGCGTGCAGCGTTCGATGCTGACCGCGGACGTCGAGGCGTCGGCCGCGTTCTTTGAAGACCCGCCCGATTTGCCTGCCGACGCCTCGGTCGAGCACGGCGTGCACCGCTACCTCACCCGAGCCGCCGCCGCGCAGCTCGTCTGGCCGCTGCCCGAGTTCGGCTTG
>CAYRJD010000059.1:0-14378 GCA_964424585.1 uncultured Acidimicrobiales bacterium
CCACCCACCCACCCAGGCGTGTCTTCCGTCCAGCAGGGGGCGCAGCACGGTGGCGAGCGCCCGTGCGAGGGTGCCGCTAGCCGCGCCTACCTTGCCGACGTCGTGCATCAGCGCGGCGACGACAACCGCTCGCCCGTCGTCGGTCGCGTCGAGCGATCTGGCGCTCAGCTCGGTCAGCGAGCCTGCGACCCGCAGCGCCACGTCGGTGGCGTGGGCTTGCTCGGCGCGGCTCATCTGACAAAACAGCGCCATCTGCGCCGCGCTCAACGTCTCGTTAGCCAGCGCCAGCCCCTCCTCGGTCGGCGCCCGGTCGCTGCGCACAAACCGCGTGCGCGCCAGCCAGTGCGCGACCGCGCCACGACACGCCGCGAGGTCGCGACGACGGGCCGCCACTACACGCTCGCGGGCGTGCGTCGCTTGCGCGCGCGAGGCAACGCCAGGTAGTTCACCAGCAGGCTCTCGGTCGCCACCTTCAGGTAGCGCTCGGTCGTCGCGACCGACGCGTGGCCCAGCAGCTCTTGGATGGTTCGCACGTCCGCTCCTCCCATCAGCAGATGCGTCGCGCAGCTGTGCCGCAGTACGTGCGGCGTGAGCACGCCTTCGTCGAGACCTACGCGCCGCCCGTGCGACACGACCACCAGGTGCACCCCCCGGCGTGTGAGGCGGCCGCCGCGCTGGTTGACGAACACCGCCCGGCTGTCGCCGCGCCCGCCCCAACGTCGTGCCGCCTCGTCGATCATCGCGCCGCGTCCGGCACCGCTCAGCCAGTTGGCGACCGCGTCGTGCGCGTAGGTGCCCATCGGCACGAAGCGTTCCTTGTTGCCCTTGCCCAGCACTCGCACCAGCGGCTTGGAACCCAGCTCGACGTCGGCGACGTCGAGACCGACCAGCTCGCTCACGCGGATACCCGCGCCGTACAGCACCTCGAGGATCGCGGTGTCACGCAGCGCCACCGGCGAGCCGGTGCCCGGCGCTGCGACCAGCGCCGCCACCTCATCGACAGACAGCGCCTTCGGCAGCGGCGCCGACACCTTCGGCGCTTCGACCCCGAGAGCGGGGTTTTCATCTAGGTAGCCCTCGCTCACCAGAAAGCGAAACAGGCCGGCGATCGCGGCGTACGCGTGCGCGCGGGTCGCCGGCGCCAAACCTCGTTCGTGCCGCAGGTGCGTGAGGTAGCCCGTCAGGTGCTCGGTGGTGGCTTGCGCGAGCGGCACGTCGAGCCAGCCGTCGAACTTGGCGATGGCCGTGCGGTAGGTCGCCCGGGTGGTTTCTGCCAAACCTGCTTCGGCGGCGAGCGAGTTGAAGTAGTCGTCTACCACGAGCGCCTCTAGCGACAAGGGGGCCGTCGTCGTGCTTTGCGACATCGCTGCAGGTTCTACGGCGCGACCTCGACCGCGCCAGGCAGCCGCGGGTTCCGTCCGTCGGCCCGCACCATCGCCGCGCCGATGAGCCCAGCGAACAGCGGCGACGGCCGGTCGGGCCGGCTGGCGAACTCCGGGTGCGCTTGGGTGCCGAGCCAGAACGGGTGGTCGTCGAGCTCGATGAACTCCGCTAGCCGGCCGTCGGGCGACAACCCGCTCGTGACCAGCCCGGCTTGCTCCATCTGCGAGCGGAAGCGCTCGTTCACCTCATACCTATGGCGGTGGCGTTCTTGCACTGTCGTCTCGCCGTACATCGCCGCCACCCTGCTGTCTGGATCGAGGCGGGCGACGTAGACGCCGAGGCGCATGGTGCCGCCCTTGGCCTTGACCGACCGCTGGTCGCCCATCAGGTCGACCACCGGGTGAGGTGTGTTGGGGTCGAACTCGGTGGAGTGCGCCCGAGTCAATCCCAGCTCGTTGCGGCAGAACTCGACCACCATCACCTGCAAGCCCAAACACAGCCCCAAGCAAGGCACGTCGTGCTGGCGCGCGTACGCGGCGGCGGCGATCTTGCCCTCCACGCCGCGCTCGCCAAAACCGCCGGGAATCACAATGCCGTCGAGGTGGCTGAGCCGTCCATCGGCGAGCATGCCTTCGGCTTCCTCGGCTCGAATCCACTCGATCTCGACGTTCACGCCGTGGTGGTAGCCCGCGTGGCGCAGCGCCTCGGCCACCGACAGGTAGGCATCGGGCAGCGCGACGTACTTGCCGACCACGCCGATGCGCACCGAAATCTCGGCCTCGCCGATGCGTTCGAGCATCTGCTCCCACTGGCTGAGATCGAGCTCGAGACCGCCGAAGCCCAGCAACTCGCACAGGTAGTCGTCGAGGCCTTCCCGGTGCAGCATCATCGGAATCTCATACAAGTTGTCGGCGTCGTACGCGTTGACGACGCCGTCTGCTTCGGTGTCGCACAGCGACGCGACCTTCGAACGCAGCCCCTGATCGATCGGCGTTTCGCTGCGCAGCACCAGCGCGTCGGGCTGGATGCCACGGCTGCGCAGCTCGGTGACCGAGTGCTGCGTCGGCTTGGTCTTCTGCTCGCCCGCCGGCCCGATGAACGGCACCAGCGTGACGTGCACGTAGCACACGTTCTGGCGGCCGACGTCGAGACGCACCTGTCGGATGGCTTCGAGAAACGGCAAAATCTCGATGTCGCCGACGGTGCCGCCGACCTCGGTGATGACGACGTCGACCTCGTCGGTTGCCAGCTGGAGGATGCGACGCTTGATCTCATCGGTGATGTGCGGAATGACTTGAACGGTTTGTCCGAGATAGTCGCCGCGCCGCTCGGCTTCGAGCACGTGCTGGTAGATCGAGCCGGTGGTGGCGTTGCTGTCGCGACTGAGCGGCTCGTCGATGAACCGCTCGTAGTGGCCGAGGTCGAGATCGGTTTCGCCGCCGTCGGTGGTGACGAACACCTCGCCGTGCTCGAACGGGTCCATCGTGCCCGGGTCGACGTTGATGTAGGGATCGAGCTTTTGCATCGTCACGCGCAGGCCGCGCGACTTGAGCAGCCGACCCAGCGACGAAGCGGTGAGTCCTTTGCCGAGCGACGAGGCGACTCCACCTGTGACGAATATGTGCTTGACCACCGCTCGTTCACGGTACCCGAGCGGGCGCCCGTTACCGGTGATGTCTAGCAGTGATGCTTGGCGCCGAGCGCGTCGAGCCAGCGCAGCGGACGCACCGCTGCGATCACCCGAGAGAAGGGCACGAACTCGCTCGCGAGCGTGAGCGCCACCAGCGCGACCACCACGGCCAGCTCGACCGGCGGCGGCGCCGCCAGCACCACCGCGAAGCCCAGCACCGCGCCCAGCACGTTCGCGCCGGTGTCGCCCAGCATGTGCTCTTCGGTCAGCTCGGCGCGCAGCAGCCCTGCGGTCGCGCCCACCGCTGGAGCCGCGAGCAGCGCGGCGCTGGCCGACGTGCTTGCGGCTGCGGCTCCGATCAGCACCGCCAGCCAAGCCGCGAGCGAGACCTTCGCCGCGCGGCCCGGCGCGGTGTCGCACAGGTTGACGAAGTTCGCGAAGAGCGCAACCAGCAGCGCGCCGACGGCGATGTCGTCGAGGCCGTCGGCTGCTCCGACCGAGCCGACTTGAGCGCCGACGTCGGGCGTGCCGGCGGCCAACGTCACCACGAACAACCCGACCGCGAGCCCGCCGACGGCTTTGGCCAGCCCAGCGGTCACAACACCGTGAGCGAGCAAGGCCCGCAGGTGTCCGCGGAGCCCGCGAGGCTCATTGGCTTCGCTTGCCCGGTCGTCTGCGTAGCCCAACACGCCAAAACCGACGGTCAGCGCGAACGTCGCGAGCGACACATCGACGCGCAGCGAGGTGCCGTCTGCGTCGCCGGCGAACCACCAGCCAGCTGCCGCCAGAGCTGCGAGCACCAAGGCGACGGCCGCGCCGAGTCCGACCACCACCATGCCGCTCGGGGTGAGCACCGGTCGATCGGCGTAGTTGAGCGCGAGCCACAGCACACCCCGGCTGCGCTCCGCTCGGCTGACGATGGTGGCCCGCAGCGGGCCCGCGAGCGCTCGCCAAGCCAGCCACGCAAGCGCGCCGCTGGTCGTGGCCACGCCCACCGAGACGAGCAGCTCAACCAATGAGCTACTGGCCCGCTAGTCCGTGCAGCGGCTCGTCGCCGCCTCGATGGGTGACGGCTGGCAACTCCAGCAGCGCGACGACGAGGGCCAGCTCGCCCGAAGGCTCATCGATGTCGGTGACCGTCGAGATGGCTTGCGCCACAGCGTCGTGGCTTCGCACCGCTTCGGCCGGCCCGCTCGGTGGCTGGCTGGGCGTCTTGCTCAGCTGGGCGAGCACCACCCGGCCGTCGTGACCCGCAGCGGCCACGCCGCTGAGCCAACCAACCAGCAGGTCGGCGGCGGTGACGCCGTCGGTTACGACGACCACGGTCAGCTCAGAGCTGCCGACGTCGGCTAGCCGCGTCATCTGCTGCGGCGCGACGGTTCGCCCGAAGCGGCGGTCGAAGCGCAACAAACCCAGATCAGCCAGCATCGTCAGCGCCGTCTCGCCGGGCTGCGCGCCGACCAGTCCGCCGCTGTTCGAGGTCAACAACGCGTGCGGCACGACGAAGTTCAACGAGCGCGCGACGAACGCCGGGCTGCTCGCGGCGAGCCGCAGCTGCTGGGCGATCTCGGCCGCGACCGCCTCGTCGTCGGTGTCGAACTCTTGCGCGATCCACATCGTGCCCACGTAGTTCGCGTCGCTCGTGGCGATCAGCCCGGCGACCCGTCGAACCGCTTCGGCGTCGACGCTCTCGGGTGCCACCACCAGCACCTCAGCGCCAGCCAGCCGTCCGACCGACGCGGTCGCAGCCACCAGGTCGTCGAAGATGAGCGTCTGGTCGGCGAGCTGCTGCTGCGCGTCGCCGACTTCGCTGCGTGCGTCTTGCGCTTCGCTCTGCGCGGCGTCACGCTCGGCGCGCAGTGCGACCGTGTCGGCTTCGAGGTCGTCGACCCGGCCTCGTAGGTCGTTGATGAGCACCGAGTCGACGAACGTCGCGCCGAGCGCCAAGCCGATGCCCAACGCCAAGAACACCGCCGTGATGCTGACGATGTGGTAGCGCAGGTTCAGCATCGGCGGGGCCCGGCCCTCATTGGTGCGCGCTCACAGGCCGAGCTGCAGCCACAGCGTGCGCAGCAGGAGGCGCGTGGGTTCGGTGACGAGCGCGATGATCGTGAGCGTGACCGCGGCTGCTGCGACCATCACGAGCAGGTCGAGCGTGCGCACGCTGGTGCGGTAGAGGCGACTCACGCCCTTCGCGTCGACCAGCACCGACGCAACCCGCATGCGAGTGAGGAACGTCGAAGCCATGCCTCGACGTCCCTTGTCGAAGAAGTCTGCGAGCGACGTGTGCGACCCGACCTCGACCACCTGCTCGCAGCGCTGCTCGAACGCGATGCGCAACGCCAGGTCTTCGCTGGTGCCGGGCGCCTCGACGACGTCGTAGCTCAGCCCAGCTTCGTCGAGCCGCGCCGCGCCCGGGGCTTCGCCGCTCGCGTATGCGTGCACCACCAGCTGCGCGCCGCAGCTGAGCGCGGCCGCCGACACCGAGTCGAAATCGCCGACGATGATGTCGGGCGTCAACCCGACGTCGAGGAGCGCGTCGGCGCCGCCGTCTACGCCGATCAGCACCGGCTTCATGTCGGTCATGTAGCCCGAGCGACGCAACGCCTCTAGGTCTTCTCGGTAGTCGATGCCACGAACCACGACCAGCACGTGCCGTCGGTTGAACTTCACGTTGAACGACGGCAGGTTTAGCTCATCGGTCAGCACCTCGGGCTCGGCCGCTAGGTACTCGAGCGTGTTGCGAGCGAAGTCGCCGAGCTGTGAGTCGACGTTGACGCGGGCAGCCTCGAGGGTCGCCTCGAAGTGCGCGGCGTCTCGCACGACGCCTTCGCCGAGCGTCTCGTCGCCGCGCCAGATGGTGCCGCCTTCGAGGCGCAGGCGATCGCCTTCTTTGATGCGCCGGAAAACTTCATCGCCGACCTCATCGACGACGGTCACGTTGGCCTGCGCCAGCAGCAATCCGCCGAGCGCCGGATAGGTGCCGGTCGCCGTCGTTTGCGCGTTGACGACCGCGGCCACGCCGGCTGCGATGAGCCCGTCTGCGGCGACGCGGTCGATGTCCGCGTGGCTGATGACCGCGACCTCGCCAGCTTGGAGCCGCCCGATGAGCTGCTTGGTGCGCAAGTCGGCGCGACAGCGCGGGTCGCCGGCGGCTTGGTTGCGTCGCGCCCGTCGGGCGCGAACGCGCGCACTCGCCTTACGGAACCGACGCAGCATCCCGTTCAACGATGATCTGCTGCGGCGGCTAACAGCTCAGCGGCGTGCGTGCGGCCGCTCTCAGAATCGGGGTGTCCCGCCAGCATGCGCGTGAGTTCGGTGACGCGGTCGGCTTCGCTGAGCGTGGTGACGTCTGAAGCGACGGTGACGTTGTCGTCGCTCTTGCGCACCGCGACCTGAGTGGCAGCAAACGCGGCCACCTGCGGCAGGTGCGTCACCACGAAGACTTGATGGGTTGGAGCAAGCTTCGCGAGCGAACGGCCCACCGCGACGGCCGCCTCGCCGCCGATACCGGCGTCTACCTCGTCGAACACCAGCGTGGGAGGGCCGGCGGTGAGCGCCATGCGCAGAGCGAGCATCACGCGCGCCAGTTCGCCGCCCGACGCGACCTTCTTGAGCGGCCCGGGTCGGGTAGCGCTGCTGGCTGCAAAGCGCATCTCGACGTCGTCGCACGGCGGGTCGCCGTCTACGTTCACCTCGACCGAGGCGCGCGGCAGCGCCAGCGGCTTTAGGTGCTCGGTGACCTCGGCTGCCAGACGAGGCGCAGCTTTCTTGCGGGCGGCGGCTACGGCCTGCGCGGCCACCTCGACGTTGCGCTGGGCGGCTTCGAGCTTGTCCTCAAGCTCGGCCGCCAGCTCGTCGTGTGAGGTGAGCCGTTCGAGCTTGGCGGCGGCATCGTCGCGATACGCGCACACGTCAGCGAGCGTGTCGCCGTACTTGCGCGTCAGCTCGACCAGGCGCATCCGGCGTTGGCTCACCGCGTCGAGCGCGGCAGGGTCGTCGTCTATCGACTCGATGGTCTCGCGCAGCGTCGCGGTGATGTCGTCGAGTTCGCCGGCGACGCTGCGCAGTCGCTTGACGATCTCGCCGAACGCCGGTCGGTCGTCGAGCGCGGCGGTGGCGCTGCCGACCGTGTCGAGTGCTCCGTCTTCGCCGACCAGCTTGTCGCGAGCGGCCTGTCCGGTGGCGATGAGGTTGACGGCGTCGGCCAGCAGCTCTTCGGTTGCCGCCAGCTCGTCTAGCTCGTCTGGGCCGGTGATCTGCGCTTCGTCGATCTCGCGCACCTGGTAGCCGAGCAGGTCGATCTGGTGTGCTCGCTCGCGGCTGTCGCCGCCAAGCTCGGCGATCTCGCCTTTCAGCTTCGTCACTTGAGCGCGGGCCGCCGCGAGGTCGGTCAAGTCGATCGCGCCGTAGGTGTCGAGCGCGTCGCGCTGGTGAACGCCCGACAGCAGCGACTGGTGCGAGTGCTGCCCGTGGAGATCGCACCACGCATGTCCCAGCTCGGCTAGCTGCGTCGCGGTCGCCATTTGGCCGTTGATGAACGCTCGGCTCGGGCCGCTGGCCGCGACGACTCGCCTGATGACGGTCTCGGTGTCGCCCAGCAGCAAGCGGCCTTCAACGGTCGCGTCGGTCGCGCCGGCGCGCACCATCTGCGCGTCTGCTCTCGCGCCGCACAGCAGGCCCAGCGCTTGGACGATCATCGTTTTGCCGGCGCCGGTCTCGCCGGTGACCGCGGTCATCCCGGCGCGCAGCGTCAGCTGGGCGCGCTCGATGACGCCGAGGTTGGTCACGGCCAGCTCAGCGAGCACGCTTACCCGCTCACCTGTCGCGCAAGCCCAGCTTCGACTTGAGCACGCTGTGGAAGCTGTTGTTGCCGGTGGTGATGAGGCGCGCCACGGTTGGCGACGTGCGAATGGTGGCGACGTCGCCGTCTTCGAGCGTCGTCATGTTGCGCCCGTCGACGACGAGGTTGGCGGGCCGGTCGCCGATGAGCGTGCACCGCACCTCGGTTTGCGGACGCAGCACGATCGACCGGTCGAACAGCATGTGCGGCGCCACCGGCGTGAGCTGCAGCGACGGGTGCGCGGGTTCGACGATCGCGCCGCCAGCGGAGAGGCTGTAGGCGGTCGACCCGGTGGGCGTAGAGATGATGAGCCCGTCGGCGGCATAGGTGGTGAACGCGTCGCCGTCGAAGGCGACCGCCAGGCGCACGGTGTGGCCGAGGTCTGACTTTTCGAGCGCCACCTCGTTCAGCCCTGAGAAGGGACCGTTCGCACGAGGCTCGTCGTCGCGCTCGACGCGCCGCGCGACGTGGGTCTCGACCATCAGGCGTTCGGTCACAGCCAAGCGTCCGTCGAGCGCGTCTCTGACCGCCGCGATGGCGTCGGGTGGCTCGAACTCGGTGAGGTATCCGAGGCTGCCGATGTTGACGCCCAGCACGCCGACACCCGCCGGCGCGACCAGATTGACGGCGCGCAGCACGGTGCCGTCTCCGCCGAAACAGACCGCCAACTCCGCGGCCGCGCCGAGCTGAGCTTCGTCGACGGCGAGGTCTAGTTGGCCGAGCGTCGCCGCGTCGGCGGGCGGCGCGATCGCCCGGTAGTCGTTGCGGGTGAGCCAGTCGATGAGTTCGTTCGCGTAGGTCGCCGCGGCGTCGCGTTCGTCGTGAATGAGCACGGCGACGGCATCGGGGAGGGCGGTCACGTGCCCCGAAGGTACCAGTGACCCTTTACGCGCACCAGAGAGTTTTGCTGCTAGCGCCCGTCGCGAGCGCGAAGCTGGCGCGTCGAGATAATCAGACCGTCCACGTGCCGCGCGAGCGCAGCATCGAGTCGATGTCGCCTGGGCCGCTGTTGCCCTGCGCCATCGCCAGCTGCATGGTGGTCGACTCGGAGTACTCCGCACGCTCGATGGCGCGGAACACGCCGATGGGTGTGGGCTCGAACGGCCCACGTGCGATGCGACACAGCATGAACGCGGTGGCGGGGTCGAGCTTGGTCTCGTCGTGAACTAACAGCGCCTGCTCGCCGACGTCGGCGACGTTCACCACCTTCGCGGTGCCGTCGACGTCGACGACGCCGAACTCGCCGTCCGCGCCGAACCTGATCGGCTCACCGTGGGCGAGCGCGATGAGGTTGGCATCTCGGTTGCCCTTCTTGGTGATGCCCTCCCAAGCGCCGTCGTTGAACACGTTGCAGTTCTGCAGCACCTCGACGAACGTGGCGCCTGGGTGGGCGTGCGCGCGACGGAACGTTTCCATCATGTGGTTGCGGTCCATGTCGTGGGTGCGTGCGACGAACGCCGCTTCGGCCCCGATGGCTACGGCGAGCGCGTTGAACGGGTGGTCGAGCGACCCCATCGGCGACGACTTGGTGACCTTGCCCAGCTCGCTGGTCGGCGAGAACTGCCCCTTCGTCAGCCCGTAGATCGCGTTGTTGAACAGCACGATGTTGATGTTGACGTTGCGGCGCAGCGAGTGAATGAGGTGGTTGCCGCCAATCGACAGCATGTCGCCGTCGCCGCCGATGACCCAAATGTCGAGATCGGGGCGGGCGAGCGCGAGGCCGGTCGCTATCGCCGGCGCACGACCGTGAATGCCGTGGATGCCGTAGGTGTTCATGTAATACGGGAACCGAGCGGCGCAGCCGATGCCCGAGATGAACACCGTGTTCGCCGGGTCGGCGTCGAGCGTCGGCATGAGCTGTCGGAACGCCGTGAGTATCGAGTAGTCGCCGCAGCCAGGGCACCAGCGGACTTCCTGATCGGATGTCCAGTCGGCAGCCGTGTGGACGGTTGCTGTATCAGTCATTTTGGTTGCCCTCCAGTAGCGCAACGGTTGCTTGGGTGACCTCGCCGGTCGTGAACGGAACGCCGTCGATCTTGCCGACGTGCTTGACGTCGAGCAGGTACTTCGCGCGGGCGAGCTGGCTGAGCTGCCCCTTGTTCATCTCGGGGCAGACGATGAGGGGGTAGCTGCGCAGCAGGTCGCCCAGGTTGGCTGGCAGCGGGTTGAGGTGCCGCAGGTGAACGTGCGCGACGCGATAGCCGAGCTGTCGCAAGCGGCCCGCCGCGGCGTCGATGGAGCCCCACGTCGAGCCCCATCCCAGCAGGCACACGTGCGCGTCGTCGTCGCCGTCGGCCGCCGCGTCGGGCACGTCGATGCGGTCGATCTTGGCTTGGCGCAAATCGACCATCTTCTGGTGGTTGACCGGGTCATAGGAGATGTTGCCGGTGCCGTCTTCTTTTTCGATGCCGCCGACTCGGTGCATGAGCCCGGGCGTGCCGGGGATCGCCCACGGGCGAGCGAGCGTTTCCGGGTCGCGCAAATAGGGCAGGTAGATGGGGTCGTCGTCTTCGTTCATGCCGTTGAAGTCGGTTTGAAACTCGATGCCGATGTCGGGCAAGGTCGACGAGTCCGGCAGCAGCCACGGCTCAGAACTGTTGGCGAGGTAGCCGTCTGACAGCACGATGACCGGCGTGCGGTACTTGAGCGCGATGCGCGACGCCTCGATCGCTATGTCGAAGCAGTCGGCCGGGCTGCGAGGCGCGACGATCGGCAGCGGCGCTTCGGAGTGACGTCCGTACATGGCCATCATCAGGTCGGCTTGCTCGGGCTTGGTCGGCAAGCCGGTGGAGGGCCCGCCACGCTGAATGTCGAGCACGACCAGCGGCAGTTCCAAGCTGACGGCGAGGCCGAGCGTCTCGCCCTTGAGCGCGACGCCCGGGCCCGACGTGGAGGTGAACGCCAGCGCGCCGCCGAACGCCGCGCCGACCGCGGATGCGGCGGCTGCGATCTCGTCTTCGGCTTGGAAGGTGCGCACGCCGAAGTGCTTCTTGGTGGCCATCTCATGCAGCAAATCGCTCGCGGGCGTTATCGGGTAGCTGCCCAAGAACACCGGCAGCCGCGCCAACTGCCCGCTAACGACGCAGCCCCAGGCGAGCGCCGTGTTGCCGTTGACGTTGGTGTACTCGCCGGGCGTTAGCGGCGCAGGCTTGACCTCATAGTGCGCCTCGAAGATCTCGGCGGTCTCGCCGAAGTTGTAGCCAGCCTTGAACGCGGCGGTGTTGGCTGCGACGACCTGGTCGCGTCCGGCGAACTTCGAGTTGATGAACTCGAGCGTCGGCTCGACCGGACGCGTGTACATCCACGAAATCAGCCCGAGCGCGAAAAAGTTTTTCGAGCGCTCCGCGTCGCGCGGCTTCACGCCTTCGGGCGCTACCGCGTCGCGGGTGAGCTGGCTCATCGGCACGTGGTAGGCGCGGTAGTCATCGAGGGTGCCGTCGTGGAGCGGGTCGTCGCGGTAGCCAGCCTTCTCTAGGTTGCGCTCGTTGAACGCGTCGGAGTTGATGATGACCACGCCGCCCTGGGTGAGGTTGTGCAGCTGCGCCTTCAGCGCGGCCGGGTTCATCGCCACCAGCACGGTAGGCGCGTCGCCGGGCGTCGAGATCTTGAAGTCAGACACCCGCACCTGAAACGCGGAGACCCCGGCGAGCGTGCCCTGGGGCGCGCGTATCTCGGCTGGGAACTCGGGCAGCGTCGACAGATCGTTGCCGAGCGCGGCGGAGATCGCGGTGAACTGATCACCGGTCAGCTGCATGCCATCGCCGGAGTCGCCCGCGAACCGGATGATGACCTCATCGATTTCTTGAAGCGGCAGCTCTCTCGGCTTCGCTTCTTCTACTACGGACACTTGTCTTCTCCTATGGGTTGCTGGATGCGGGAACGAGCTAAGCGATGCTCACGTAGGGGTCGAGGTAGACGTCTTGTATCGCGTGGAGCAGCTCGACGCCTTGGGTCATCGGACGCTGGAACGCCTTGCGGCCCGAGATGAGGCCCATGCCGCCGGCTCGCTTGTTGATGACCGCGGTCGCGACGGCTTCGGCTAGGTCGCTCGCGCCCGCGCTCGCACCGCCCGAGTTGATGAGCCCGGCGCGCCCCATGTAGCAGTTCGCGACCTGCCAGCGGCACAGATCGATCGGGTGGTCGGTGGTGAGCTTGTCATAGACGTCGGGGTGGGTCTTGGCGAGCCCGGCGATGTTGTTGAACGCGCCGTTGTTTTCCGGGAGCTTCTGCTTGATGATGTCGGCACCAATGGTGACGCCCAGGTGGTTGGCCTGCGCGGTGGCGTCGGCCGCCACGTGGTAGTCGGCTTCGTCGGTAGCGAACGCGCCGTTGCGCAGGTAGCACCACAGTACCGTGAACATGCCGAGGTCGTGCGCGTGCTCGAACGCTTCGGCCGCTTCCGTCAGCTGGCGGCGGCTCTCGGCGGAGCCGAAGTAGACGGTCGCGCCGACGCCGGCCGCGCCAAGCTCGTGCGCCTGGTCGACCGAGCCGAACATCACCTGGTCATACGACGTCGGGTAGCTGAGCAGCTCGTTGTGATTGAGTTTGACGATGAAGGGAATCTTGTGGGCGTAGCGACGGCTCACCGCGCCGAGCACGCCGAACGTGCTGGCGACCGCGTTGGCACCGCCCTCTAGCGCGAGTTCGACGATGGCGGCGGGGTCAAAGTAGGCAGGGTTGGGCGCGAACGACGCCGCGGCGGAGTGCTCGATGCCTTGGTCGACCGGCAGGATCGACACGTAGCCGCTGCCGCCGAGACGCCCCGAGTCGAACAGCGACGCCAGCGAGCGCAGCACCTGCGGCGAGCGGTCGGTGTGCGCGAACACGCGGTCGACGAAGTCGGGCCCGGGCAGGTGCAGGTCGGTCGCGGCGACGGTGGTGCAGTTGTGCTTGAGCAGCTCTTCGGCGCGCTCGCCCAGCAGCGCTTCGATGTCTGCGGTCACCGGCCGTAATGCTAGGGCATGTCGAGCGTCGACAGGCGGCGCTTCGCATCGAACAGCTCGGGATCGGCCTCGCTGACGCGTTCGAAGCCGCGGCGGGCTCGCTGAGTGTCACCGGCGCGCTCGTAGAGGTCGGCGAGCGCGTAGATCATGCGGAGGTGATGATGCGCCAAGCGACGAGCCTTCGTCGGACCCTTGGCGAGCAGGCTGATGGCCGCGGGAAGGTTGCCGGCCTCGGCTAAGGCCGACGCGGCGACGATGCGGCCCTCGGCCATCGTCGGCGCGGCGACGTCGCTCGCGCGCAGCTCGTCCCACAGTTCGGCGACGCGCGCGTAGTTGCCCAGCGCGCGGTAGGCGTCGGCCAGCACCGGGTGCTGCTCGGTGCTGCTGGTCAGCTCGACGAATCGTTCGAGCGCGTCTATCGCGCCCTTCCAACGTTCGAGGCGATAGCAACAGAGCCCCTCCAGCTCGACCGCCTCGACAACGCCTGGGTGCTCGCGCAGCAGCGGCTTGAGCGTCTGGCGCGCGTCGTCGAACCGTTCGGATGCGAAGTGACGAGCCGCCTGAGTGAGCTGTTGTCGAGCGCGTGCGCGCGCTGGCGGCGGCACGCTGGCCAGCGCAGCGTCGTCAACGGTGACCGACGGTGGCGCCGGCTGCCTAGTTCGCTTGCTCTTCTTTGGCCTAGCGGCGGCTGCCGACGAACGACCGCCGGTTGACCGAGCGCTCGGCGGCTTGCGCCGGTTCGCTCCGCTCGGCTTGCTCGACGGCTCGACGTCGGGCACGCCCTCGGGCTCGTGCCCCACGTAGTAGTCGTCGACTGCGATGGTCTTCGCGCCTTTGCGTGCCACGCCGCCCCAGTCGGCCCGGCGCCTGGCTCGCCGTTCGACGTCGTCGGCTGGCGTTTCATGTTTCACGACTTGAGGCTAGACGCGACTCTGCCCCGCCGCGAGCCAAACGGGCCGCAGCGGGGCAGAGCAGACAGAGAGGTTCTGGCGGCGTCCTACTCTCCCAGGGAGTCTTCCCCCAAGTACCATCGGCGCTGGCAGACTTAACTTCCGTGTTCGGAATGGGAACGGGTGTGTCCCTGCCGCCATAACCGCCAGAGATCTGATGTGAGTGTCATGCGATGCACGAGCTGCCCTGTGGGGCTTCGACGAGGCTGAGCATTGAATACCTTGCCCTCGGCCGATTAGTACCGGTCTGCTGAACGCATCGCTGCGCTTACACATCCGGCCTATCAACGTGGTGGTCTGCCACGGGCCTTACCTGGTTGTCCAGTGGGAGATCTAATCTTGGAACAGGCTTCGCGCTTAGATGCTTTCAGCGCTTATCCCTGCCGCAGGTCGCAAACCAGCCATGCTCCTGGCGGAACAACTGGCACACGAGAGCTGCGTCCATCCCGGTCCTCTCGTACTGAGGATAGCTTTCCTCAAATCTCCTTCGGCTGCAGAGGATAGGGACCGAACTGTCTCACGACGTTCTAAACCCAGCTCGCGTACCGCTTTAATGGGCGAACAGCCCAACCCTTGGGACCTGCTTCAGCCCCAGGATGCGATGAGCCGACATCGAGGTGCCAAACCTT
>CAYRJD010000060.1:0-13505 GCA_964424585.1 uncultured Acidimicrobiales bacterium
CTCGACGGCGGTGATGGCTGGTCGGAACGTGTCGCGCAACGACGAGCTAGCCAGGCCGATGTGACGGCGCATCTCGCGCACGTCGGTCGAGCCCCAGCGTTCGCCCAGCACGGTGACCGTGCCGGTGGTGGGGTAGCGGTAGAGCGACAGCACCCGCACGAGGCTGGTCTTGCCGCTGCCGTTGGGGCCTAGCACGATCCACCGCTGGTCAGCCCAGATGATCAGATCGAGCGGGCCCAGCACCCGCCGCCCGTCGTAGACGACCGACACGTGCTCGAGCGTCACGACCGGCGCGGCGGCGTTCGCATCGGCGTAGCCCACAGACGTGTCAGGCGTGCGCGGCGGGGCGAGCGTGCGCGTCCCACGTCGCGTACATCTGCGCATACGCGCCGCCAGCCTCGACCAGCTCGTCGTGGGTGCCCAGCTCGACGAGCGCGCCCTCGCTCATCACGCCGATGCGGTCGGCTCGCATCGCGGTCGCCAGCCGGTGCGCGATCAGCACGGTCGTGCGACCCTGCGTCACGCGGTCGAGTGCCGCTTCGATGCGCTGCTCAGACAGCAAGTCCAAGCTCGACGTCGCTTCATCCAGCACCACCACCGACGGCTTCGCGACGAACGCTCTCGCCAGCGCCAGCAGCTGACGCTCGCCCGCCGACAGCGACGCCCCGCGCTCGTGAACGGGAGTGTCGACGCCGTCGGCCAGCCCGTCCACCCGCTCGCGCAAGCCCACCGCGTCGATGGCGGCTTCGACCTCGTCGTCAGACACGTCGCCCGCCGCGAAGGCGATGTTGTCGCGCACCGAGCCAGCAAACAAGAACGGCTCTTGGGGCACCACTCCCAGCTGGCTGCGCAGCGAAGAGAACGTCACGTCGCGCAGGTCGTAGCCGTCGATGCGCACGGTGCCGGCAGACGGGTCGTAAAACCGGGTGATCAGCTTCGCGATCGTGCTCTTGCCTGCGCCGGTCGCGCCGACCAGCGCGAACGTCTCGCCGGGCGAGATGTGGAGGCTGACGTCGCGCAGCGCTTCGGGCGGCGCGTCGCCAACGTCTGCAGACGGCTCGTCTGCCAGCCCAGCTTGCGGCTCGGCGTCGTCGTAGGTGAAGCTGACGTTGGTCAGGCGAATGTCGCCGGTCGTCGGCGGCAGGTCGATGGCATCGCGCCGCTGCGCCACCGACGGCTCGGTCGCCAAGATGCGTCCGATCTTGTCGAGCCCCGCGCGGCCTTGCTGATACATGTTGAACAGCTGCACCAGATGATGCAGCGGCGCGAAGAACGTGGTGACGAACAGCAAGAACGCCGCCAGCTCGCCCGGTCGCAGGTTGCCTCGCACCAACAAGGCGCCGCCGATCAGCACCATCAACCCCTGCACGGCGATGCCCAGCCCTTCGGCGGCGGGCCCGTAGATCGCGGCGGCGCGGCTGGCGCTCAAGTTGGCTTGCTGATAGCCGCCCACCAGCGACGCGTGCGTCGCGTTGTTGGCGGCGTGCCGGTTGAACGCTCGCACGACCCGGATGCCCGCGACGTTCTCAGAGAGGTCGGCCAGCACGCCCGCTAGCCGGTCTCGCACCGCTCCGTAGCCGCGCTCAGATTCAGACTTGAACCACGCGGTCAGCAGCCACAGCGGCGGAATGACCGCGATGAGCAAGATCGTCGCCAGCAGCGGGCTGTAGCCAAACAGCACCGCGGTGACGATCACGACGGTCAGCATTTGGATGACGATGTTGATGAATCCTTCGTTGACCAGCAGCGCCACGTATTCGACGTCTGACGTCATGTTCGACAACAGCGCGCCGGTTTTCTGGCGCGTATACCAGCCGATCGACAGCCGCTGGTATTGGCCAAACAGCCTCAGCCGCAGGTCGTACAGCAGCCCCTCACCAACCGCGCCGTTGTGTCGCTGGCGTGCAGCGGAGAGGCCGATAGAGAGCGCGACCAGCGTGAAGTAGGCCACCACCAGCGCGTTCAGCCTGCCGGCGTTACCCGCAATCACGCCGTTGTCGATGGCTTGCTGAATCACCACGGGCCCGGCCAGCATCGCGACGGTCTCTGCCACCAGCAACCCGAAGCCGCCCAGCACCGCCCATCGGCGAGGAGCGAACAGTTCGAACAGCCCGAAGCGCCGTGAGGCCTTGACGCTGGTGTCGGCCACGGGGTCGAAGCTGATCTCGGGGTCTGGGTGCTCGGGCTCGCGAGCCGCGAGCCGCTGCGCGCCGGCGCGCATCTCGGTCGGCACGCCCGCGAAGCTCACGCCCGCGCTCGCGCTCGCCTGCGACGCGCTCATGCCGACGTGTCCGCCGTGGCCCGTCATCACCATTAGGTCATCACCATCGCGCGCCCGCCGTCTGCTCGCGCGCGCTCTCGCCAGCGTGTTCGCCAGCCGCTTCGTCGTTGGCGGTCAGCGCCGCCACGTAGTCGTGGTTGGTTGCCATCAGCTCGGCGTGGGTGCCTTGCGCGACGATCTGTCCGCCGTCCATCAGCACCACTCGGTCGGCGAGCGCTACGGTCGACAGCCGGTGCGCGATGACGATGCACGTCGCGCCCGCAAGCTCGTTGCGCAGCGCGGCGTGAATGCGCTCTTCCACGCCGACGTCGATGGCGCTGGTCGCGTCGTCGAGCACGACCACCGACGGGCGGGCCATCAGCAGCCGGGCGATGGCGATGCGCTGACGCTGGCCGCCAGACAGGTCGTAGCCGCGCTCGCCCAGCATCGTGTCGTAGCCGTCGTCGAGCTCGACGATGAAGTCGTGCGCGGCCGCAGCCGTCGCAGCGGCGACGACCTGCTCGTCGATGATCGAGGTATCGGTGGCCGCGTCGGTGCCGTACGCGATGTTGTCGCGCACCGAAGCCGCGAACACGAACGGCTCTTCGGGCACCAAGCTGACGGCTCTGCGCACGAGCTGCGCCGGCATCGCAGCGATGTCGACGCCGTCGAGCGCGACGTGTCCGGCGCCGGGTTCGTAGAAGCGCAGCAGCAGGCGCCCGAGGGTCGACTTGCCGCAGCCCGTCCTTCCCACCACGGCGACCCACTCGCCCGGCGCGACGCCGAGGTTGAAGTCAGACAGCACCGCCGTCGACCCGTAGCCGAACGTGACGTCGGCGAAGGTGACCGCCGGGCCGCGCGTGCGCTCGGCTCCGTTGAGCAGCGCCAAAGTGTGGCTGCCTGGGCCGTCTTGAGCGTCTGGCCCGTCTGGCAGGTCGAGCACCTCGAACACCCGCAGGGCCGACGCTTTGGCTCGCTGCCCCATGATGAACATCATTCCGATAAACCTGAAAGGCGCAGCCAGCAGCAAGATGTAGAGGTTGAACATCACCAAGTCGCCGACGGTGAGGTTGCCCGAAATCACCTGATGGCCGCCGACGAACAGCGCTAGCCCGAGCGCGACGCGAGGCAGGTTCTCGATGAACGGTGTGTAGGCGGCCCGGATTTTGTGCTGGAGCATGTTCGCCCACGCCAGGCGCTGCGCGTCGCGCGCGAGGCGCGCGATCTGTCGCTCTTCGGCCGCGAACGCCCGCACGACCCGCACGCCAGAGATCGCCTCCTCGGTCGTCATCGCGACCTGGGCGTGGCGCGACTCGATGATCCACGACAGCGGAAACGTGAGGCTCACCAGGCGCAGCCCCAGCAGGTACACGGCCGGCGCGGCCGCCATCGACACCAGCGTGAGCGGCACGTTGATCGACAGCATCAGCACCAGCGCGGCGACGAAGCTCGTGATTTGCACCGCCATGATCGGCGCGAACGCCAGGAAGCGCTGCACCGATCGCACGTCTGAGTTGGCGCGAGAGATGATCTCGCCCGACGCGGCGGTGTCGAAGAAGCTGAGCGGCAGCCGTCCGAGCCGGTTGAAGATCGCCTTGCGGAGGTTGCACTCGATCTTGTATGAAACCGAGAACAGCCCCCAGCGATACACGAACGTCGTCAGCCCCCGCCCGACGCCCAGCGCGACGAGCGTGAGCGCGAGCGGCCACACCGCGCCCGTGTCGTCGGCGATGGCCCGGTCAATGGCGAACCCCGCGACGCGCGGCACCGCCACCTGAACCGCCATCGCCGCGACCGCTGCGGTCACGGCGGCGATGAGCAGCGTGCGGTGCGTCGCGAGCAGCGGCCCCAGACGACGCAGCCAGCCTTGACCCTGCGGGCCGACCGTGGCTGGCTGCTCGGCGTGTGGCTGCTCGGCGTGTGGCTGTGAGTCTTGTGAGCTTCTTGGTGCGCTCTGACTCATCGGGGCGAGGGTAGCTTTGCCGTGTCCGGAGAAAGCGGGCCGCAGTCGGAGGTTGACGACATCGCACTGGCACTAGGCATGACGTTGGTCGTCGTGCTGATTGCGTTGAACGCCCTGTTCGTCGCAGGCGAGTTCGGCTTACTGGCGGTCGACAGCACCCAGGTCGACACTCGCGCCGCGGCGGGCGGTCGGCGCGCCCGCATGGTGGCTGCGCTGCGCCGTCGGCTCAGCTTTCACCTGGGCGCGGCGCAGCTCGGCATCACGGTCACGTCGTTGGTGCTGGGCATCATCGCCGAAGACACCATCGGCGACCTGCTGGGTGGAATACCGGGCGCCAGCGCGTTGGGCGTCGTCGGGCTGGCGGTCGTCGCGATCGTGGTCGCGGCGGTGTCGCAGATGGTGCTGGGCGAGCTGGCGCCCAAGAACGTCGCGGTGTCGAAGCCGCTCGGCACCACGCTCGCGCTCGCGCCGGCGCTGCGGCTCTACGGGTGGATCGTGGCGCCGGTGGTGTGGGCGTTCAACGGTGCCGCCAACGCGGTAGTGCGAGCGCTCGGCATCCGTCCCACCGAAGAGCTGCGGGTGGTGCGGACGCTGGATGAGCTAGAGCGGGTGCTCAAGGAGTCGAGCGAAGGCGAGCTCGACCACGACGCGGCGAGGCTCGCGTCGCGCACGCTGCGGCTGTCGCTCAAGCACGCCGACGACGCGCTCACGCCGCGCACCCAGATGGCGACCGTCGCGGCGAGTGCCACGCTCGATCAAGCTCGTCGAGCGGTTCTCGAGCACGGCCACTCGACGCTGGTGGTCGTCGGCGACGACATCGACGACGTCGTCGGCGTAGTGCACGTGGCCGACCTGCTGGTGGCAGCGAGCGACGGTTCGGCGTCGCACGTCGGCGACGTAGCCACCGACGCGGTGGTGGTCGGCGAGCTGCTGGCGTTGACCGAGGTGCTGGCGCAGCTCGACGCGGCGGACGAGCGGCTGGCGGTGGTCGTCGACGAGCACGGCGGAACCGCGGGGGTGATCACCCGAGAGGACGTCGTCGAGCAGGTGCTGGGCGGCTTGGCCGACGAGTTGGACGAGCCCGAGGCAGCCCGCGAGCAGTCGGCCGTCGCTTCGCGCGGCGTGGTCATCATCGCCGGCGCTGCGTCGCTCGATGAGGCGCGCGCGTCGATGGAGATCGACCTGCCGGAGGGCCCGTATGAGACGCTCGCAGGCTTCATGCTGTCGCTCTCTGGAGAGATGCTGGGCGCGGGCGAGTTCGTTCACCACGACGGCTGGAAGCTGGCGGTCAGCCGAGCGGATGGCCACGCGATCGTCGAGGTGACCGCAACGAAGGTGACCACGTGAGCGGCGTCGCGCTGGCCGTGAGCGCGGCGCTGCTGGTCGCCAACGGCGGGTTCGTGGCGTTCGAGTTCGGAGCGATTGCCTGTCAGCGCTCGCGCATCGACGCCCGCGCCGAGGCTGGCAGCCGAGCGGCTCGGGCGGCGCAGCGCATGCAGCGAGACATCTTGACCGCGCTGAGCGGCGCGCAGCTTGGCATCACGTTGTGCTCGGTCATCGTGGGGCGGCTCGCCGAGCCGACGATAGCGCACGCCATCGAGGTGCCGCTCGAAGACACGTTCGGACTTTCGGCAGGCGCGGTGAAGGCAACCGGCTTCGTCATCGCGCTGGGTCTCGTGACGATCTTTCACATGGTGATTTCGGAGATGGTGCCGAAGAACCTCGCCTTGGTCGGGCCCGAGCGCACGCTGCTGGTGCTGGCCCGGCCGATGGCGGCGTACCTGGCCCTGGTGCGGCCAGTGGTGTGGGCGCTGCAGGTGATGTCGAACTGGCTGCTGCGGCTCGTTCGGGTTGAGCCTTCTGACGAGCTGGTCGACCGGGTGAGCGCGGACGAGTTCGAGCTGATGGTGCAAACCTCCGCCAGCCACAAACTGGTGGGCGCTCGCGCGCCTGAGCTGGTCGCGGCAGCGCTGGCGTTCAACGAGAGGCCGGCTGCTGAAGTCGCCGTTCCGCTCAGTGCGGTGCCGACTGCGTCGCTGGGCGTGCCCGTGAGCGACGTGTTGGCGCTGCTGACAGAGGCGCACAGCGGCCAGAGCCGAATGATTGTGCTCGACGCGACGGGCGCGCCTGTCGGCTACGTGCATGCGGCGCACCTTGCCGACGTCGCCGGGGAACCTGCGGTGCTACAGAGCCGCCACCTGCGGCAGCTGCCGACTGTGGCACACGGCGCGACGCTGCGCGAGGTGGTGGCGGTGTTTCGTGAGAACAAGCCGAGCTTGGTGTTGGTGTCGCCGCCAGCGAGTGACGGCGCGTCTAGCGGTGGGTCGGACGGCGGGTCGGACGGGTTCTCGGTCGTGTCGCTCGATGTGGTGACGAAGACGCTGCTGGGCTGAGCTGGCACCGCCACGAACGCAGAACTTGCCTGTTGGCGCGCCGGAACTAGGGTACGCCCCGTATGCCTCACGTCTTTCAACTTCGTTGGATCTTGCGTTCGTCGCTCGGCTGGCTGCTCGTGGCGCTAGCGTTCGGCATCGTCGCGCTCGGCGACGCACCAGACGCGCAAGCTCACGCGCAGAAGCGCAGCCAGTTCTTTCCCACCATTCCGCTGTGGACGCATCACGTAGAAATCAAAGTTCCGTTTAGGGACGTGAACGGGGATGGGCGAAACGACTACAACCCGCAGTTCAATCTCAGGTCGGAGCGAATCGCCGGGCCTGACCCAGATGATACGCTTGAATGGTGCCCTGGGCCTCCGAGCCCATCGCCCACGCTCACATTTCGCCCTCGCGTCGGGGAGAGCGGCTCTGAGGTGCTGGCAACTTACAGCGCCTCGTTGCTCCACCAGGAATGCCAGCTGTCAACCACTTTTCCTAGCTTTATCGCTTCTGGTGTGGGCAGTCTCAGGCTGCAACGTTCCGGAGCGTCATCTCCTATCACCAACCGACACAACGACACCGTTCGTGTCACCTACATAGATAGTCGCACCACTTTCCGCCCCAGCATATCGATAACCGGCTTCACTCCAGCAGACGAAGGCACGGTCATCAGGCTGCGGTTTACTCATAACCGCAACGTTCGCAACGATGACTTGTGCGCCCTGCACGAGAGCGAGCGAATCAGCAGCTGGAGGGTCGACGCAGATGGTCGTGCTGTGAGCCAGCAACGCGCGACGCTAATACATAGTCCTGCGGCCGCTACGGTACGCGAGCGGAACCACGAATGCAGCTATCACGCGAGCTGGCCGTCGGTTCGAGGATTCCGCAATCCGGCAGGCCAGGCTACACGCCCGCACATAATCGTTCGCCCCTCGTCGTCACACATAACCGGTCGCTACGTTGCGACGACGAGCAGCGAAGACACCACCTTCGCGCCCGAGTTGAACTTCATGGTGCCGTTTGTTGACTACGACAACGACGGAGCGCACGATTACCGAGGAACACAGTTTGGGATTACCTACAGCCGTGCATCTGGGCAGCCATCTGGCTGCTCCGGGCGAGTGTCGGCCCTCTACGAGGTCGGTGCGGCCGCGCGTGCGTCCGACGCTGCAGACGGAGCCCGTGATGTCCTCAGTACAGTCAGGCAGGTCGATCCGGTTGAACCACTCAGGCTCGTCGACACTCCGCATCGCACGCAAAACCACTGCCGTTACGACGTCGAGCTACCGAGCACCAACCTCATTTCGTCGCAATCTGTCGAGCATTTCCATCGTCCTGCCGGCAGCGCGGCACCGAAGTCAATCTCTGCTTCCGGCCCCGAAGTGCAGCACCTGACGTATGAGAACAGCGCCATCTCGCGCACGGTTACGTTTGCTGTGACTGCGCCGCCTGAAGCAGGCGGGCAGACCTTCACAGCTACGCTCGCCGACACCAGCAACACCGACGGGCTGTGCTCTACGTTCACGAACTCGATCTCTCTTGTCGCAGGTGTCGACGGGCTAGCCACCGCGCAAGAGCGACTCATCGACTACTGGAGCGGACACGCCAGCGCTTCAGATCGATGCACCTACTCTCTGACCTGGGATGACGAGCAGAGCGAGACGGGCGGCACACGGTTCACGCGTGTTGGTCCGGCTGAGGCCACCATCGATTCGGCGGTCTTCGACCTACCAGTCGAACGCGCGGTGCTGTCAAACTCGTACGGAGTGCCCGTCTACGACGCGACCCTCGAAGTAGCCACCAACGTGCCGGTCGTCAACGACACCGAGTTCGTGGTCAGCCTGTCGCGCACAGCAGATAGCGACCCCGCGTGCGACGCGCGCCTGGACGATGAGAGCATCGTGGTGCTCGCGGGGCAGACTTCCGCCCAAGCAGTCATCCACGACATTGCAGAACGCCCGCCAGCAGCATCACCGCCCGCATTTTGCGCCTATACGGTGGAGTGGCCGCCCACGGTTGGGGGGCAGATCGGCTGGGTTCTTCAGCCGCGAATGCCGAACGTAGAGCAGTCGATCAGTGCGGCCAACCAGATCGCCCGTGTCACCTACCACTCAGTCTTTGACGCGGTCGTCGAAGCATCAACCACGGTGTCAGTTGGCACAGCCACGACCTTTACCGTTCCCGTCAACTCAGCAGACGGCTGTACTGACGTAGACGACGTAGAGATCACCTTAGAGCAAGATCACAGCACCGGATCAACGACGCTAGAAGAACTCCTAGCGTACGACCCGGCCGATGCGACGCCCTGCTTTTACGAAGTGATGTGGCCAGCCAGCGAAACAGGCACTAGCCCGTCTTTGTGGACCTCAGACTTGTCGCACGACACAACCGATCAGGTCGGCATTTTGCGCCGACGCGTCACGCATCGCTACGTTTCACCCGAAGCGAGCACCTTCACTCCAAACATTTCTGTTCACGTGCCGCAGATAGACGGTCCGACCGCTGGGGTCAACTTGTTTGCGGGCGCGGAGATCACGCTCACGTTCGCTCGTGCGCCGCAAACACACTTGTCGTGCTCGATGGGAACTCCGAGCAGGTTCACCTTCACCGTTCAGCCAGACGGCGACGTTACCGGCGATGCGCCTACAGACCTGGTCGACATTCCCGCGAGAGGTAGCGAGCCCTGCGTCTACATGCTCGACGCGAGCGCGCCATCTTCGACCGACGCGACCATTCGGTGGGCGCTTCATGTCGACAGCATCACCAGCCAAGTCAGGGTGACCGGCAGGCGATTGAACGCCCGCACGGGCAATATCGAGGCAGATGCGCCGCACGTCCTGGTCGATTACCGGGTGGGCGACGTTTCGTTCGTCCCTGAAATCGGCATCGCCGTCCCGCAGATCAACGAGGTCGTCGCTGGGATGAGCAAGAACATCTACTCAGACGCGCGCCTGAGCGACGACACCACCGGGCCGCTGGCTTTTGGCGTGAGTTTCGCGGCTGCTCCTTCTACGCCGCGGGGCTGCGCCGCCCCGCCGTCGGGCGACTACACGTTCACCGTGCAACCCGACGGATCGGTGGCCGGCGTTCCTCCGCTGCTCGACGCCTACGTAGTGCTCGAAGGCGAAGTGGGGTTTGGGTCGAACCAGATGGCGCTGCCGTGCTCTTACGACGTCACGTTCCCTGCTATGAGCAGCGGGCAATCGTGGCTCACCAAGGCAACCGATGAGACCGACGACACGCTGCTGTCTGCTGCCAGTCCGTCTGCTGCGGCCACCTACCAGGGCCGCGCAGTTGAGGTTGATGTGGACGTAAGGGTTCAGTCTCCCGTCGTGCAGTCGGGCTCTGGGCGGATGGTTGACCTGGTCGTCACCGCATCGGCCGGCACGAACGCAGGCTGCGTGGTCGGCGTCGACAGCAACGCTGGGGCGCGGACTGCCTCGCTGATGGTGACGCTCGATGCGACCGGTGAGACAGACGCTACTGGCCGGCTGCGACTCGTGGAGCTGCCAGCGAATGCATCTAGCGAGAGCGATCGATGCACCTACGACGTGGCTTGGTCTGAGACCGACGTGCCCGCAGAAACTTCCGCTTGGGTGCGGACCACCCATTCGCAAACGTGGCCTAGCCCAGCGGTGGACGCGCGATTGGGAACGCCTAGCGATGTCGAAGCGACCTATGAGGTTCCGTCGCCGGATGACGAGTTTGAAGCCAGCCTGGTGCTGCTGACCTCACAATCTATTCCCGAAGACCTCACGTTTACGGTGCGCATCGCTCCGTCTACAGGCTCGCCGATCGGATGTACCGAGCAGACGACCGAAGAAATAGCGGTGGCTGCGTCTACACATTCGCTCGAACGCAGCAGCTCGGTGTCGTTCAACTTGCTGCGCCGCGTCGCGGGGTCGGTTCGTCGCTGCGTCTACGACGTGACGTGGCCGCCAGACGAAGACGACGCTGGGATGCTGTTTACGCCCGACGCCGGTTACACGCCAGACTTGGTGCTGTCGGAGGTTGAAGCGCAAGCCACTAACCGCTACACGACTAGCGCCGAAGACTTGCTGATGACGACGCTCCTCAGCGCGAGGTTGGACGAGCGCGCAGCCGAGCCGACCACCTTTTCGGTGCGACTTGTTGCGCCTGCGTCGCCGTTGAACTGCAGCGCCACCCGTGACGCGCACGTGATTGTGAAGCCTGGCGCGACGTTGGGTGAGACCGAACTGACGCTGATGCGACGCCCCGCCGGGGCGACGAGCGAGTGCGTGTACGACCTCACGTGGGAGTCGAGCGAGCGCGGCGGCACCGCCTGGGCGCTGCACGCCAGCACGCCGGCTTCGCAGCAGGTCAGCCACGACAGCCTCAACAGCGACAGCCGATACACGGCGGAGGTCACGTTCTTCACGCCGACGTTGCGGCTTGACGTTCCTCCGCTCGACTTCGACGACGACGGGCGACACGACTACACAGGAGCTCACTTCACTGTTCGGTTCACCTCCTCAGATGCGGCGTGCTCGACCGTGACGCGGGGTTATGACCTCGGCGCGAACGGGCAGGTCGAGCCGGTCGCCGAGGTGCTGCTGGTTGACCAGCACCAAGTGCGTCGATGTTCTTACTCGGTCGAGTTTCCGCCAGCGTCGACCGGCACGGCGACGCCGCTCATCAGATCAGATGTCGCCGGGGCGTCGCCCACCGTGACCTCGCTGTCTGGCCAAGATACGGCGTCAGCTCGCTACCGGGAGACGGTTACCCGCTTCGATGCGACCCTCTACTTGGGCGGCGTGCACAGCATCGTGAATGAAGATCCGGTGAACCCGATTCCGGCTGGGACGCCGTTCACGGTGACGGTCCGCCCGCAGTCGGTCGGGCTGGTTGACGCCGGCTGCGACGCCGACCCAGCTAGCCCTGAGCAGAGCATCACGATCACCATCGAAAAATCTGAAGTCATCGAACGGCTGCCGAGCACGCAGCTGACGAGCGCCACGCTCGCTGGGTTGATAGCCGACACGGCCGACGGCGAGCACTGCGTGTATGAGGTGGACTGGCCCGACAGCGAAGACGACGGCAGCCTGTATCGGATTTACGACAACCCGTCTCGCCCGCACAGCGACACCGTTCGAGCTGGCAACGCTGACGACGTGGGGGCGGTTGTCTGGTATGAGGCGAACAGCGACGGCGTGGTGCCGCTCGCTTCGTTCTTTGCTGCGTCGGTGCAAGTTGAGCTGTCGGCAGCGTCTTCGACTGACGCGGTTTTTTCGGCATATCTCAACGCACCGGACGCGCCCGCTGGGTGCACTTCGTCTCGCGACATCACGGTGACCGTGCTGGCGAGCGAGATGTCAGGGGCCGCTGACATCGAAAACTTGGTGCTGCGGCCGTTCAACGCGGCCACCGACTGCTTTTACACGTTGAGCTGGCCGGAAGAAGACGACGCTGCCAGGTATCGGCGCGATGACGCGTTCGCCGAGCAGACGGAGGTGCGTGACGGCGGCCCCGACGCGGCCGCTCGTTACGAGCAAGTGACTTCCACCACGACTACGACCACTCCGGTGGCGGGCGGCACGACCACGACCACTGTGCCGGTTGCGGGTGGCGCGACGACGACCACGACCACTCCGGTGGCGGGCGGCACGACGACGACTACCGAGGGCCAGTCGAACCCCGGCGCGAACACTCGCCCTCCCGCGACGAACACGGGGGGCGCTGGTGCCAGACGCACGACCGGCAGAGCTTCGGGCGGCGGCGCGAGCGCAGGCCGCTCGACGTCCTCGGGTGCCACAGCGACGTGGACTCTCGCCAGCACACGCCTGCCGGTGAGCGTCACGTTGGTGACCCCGCCAGAAGCTGAGTTTGCGGTCGGCTCTGTCATTGAGGTGCTGGTGAACTCGCCTGGGCCGTGCGGCGACGACCTCGTCGGATTTGACGGGCTGGCGGCCGAGATCGGAGTGGTCTACGCGGTGAGTGCCGTCGCCGGCGCGGAGATAGACGTGCTCGCCGGGGCAGACCTGCGACTGCCGCCCTATCAGCAGCGCGGCGATCAGACGCGTGCTTGCGACGTGCGAGTGACGCTGATATCGGCGCCGGTTGGCTGCAGGTTTGAGGGCGAGTTGGCAGACGAGTCAGGGCGTAGCTACGTGATGATTGACGGTGCAGACGGAGACGACTTCACCGGGTTCGCGTTCTCTCAAACTGTGTTCTGCGCTACTGCGCAGGGCGGTGGCGTGCGGGGTAGCGCTTACGCACAGACGCCGTGACCCTTTGTCGTTCACGCTCCGATTGCGTGAAATCCGCCGTCGACGTGGATGATTTCGCCGGTGGTTGCGTCGAACCAGTCAGACATCAGCGCGAGGGTTGAGCGAGCGACGGCTGCGTGGTCGGTGAGGTTCCATCCCAACGGGCTGCGTTGTTGCCAGGCGTCTTCGAAAGCGGCGAAGCCGGGAATTGATTTGGCGGCCATCGTGCGGATCGGCCCGGCCGAGATGAGGTTGACACGGATGTTTTGGGGCCCGAGCTCGCGTGCGAGGTAGCGGGCGGTTGACTCGAACGCCGCTTTCGCGACGCCCATCCAGTCGTATGCGGGCCACGCCACCGTCGCGTCGAACGTGAGGCCGACGACCGAGCCGCCGCCTGGGCGGTCACCCGAGCCGTCGCTGGCCATGAGCGGCGCCATCTCGGCGGCAAGCGCTTTGAGGCTGTAGGCGGAGACGTTGAGCGCGACCGAGACGTCTTCCCACGGCGCGTCGAGAAACTCGCCGCCCAAACAGCTCGGCGGCGCGAACGCGATGGCGTGCAGCACGCCGTCGAGGCCGCCCCAGCGCCGCTCAAGCTCGTTGCGCACGGCGCTGAGCTGCTCGGGCACGGTCACGTCGAGTTCGAGCACGTCGGCTGGTTGTGCGAGCTTGCGGGCGGTGCG
>CAYRJD010000061.1:0-22266 GCA_964424585.1 uncultured Acidimicrobiales bacterium
CTCGAGATGGGCGAAGCGGTCATCACCGTGTTCGAGGAGGTCGGCCGCGACATCCCGTTCATGGCCGGTGTCAACGCGACCAACGGGTTCTTCCGGCTCGCCATCGAGCACGGCGCCGAGTTCGCCTCTACGCCGTTCACCCCGGCCGCCGCGCAGATGTGCGCCAACCGCCTGCTCGCGCTGCTCGACGGCGAGTCGATGCCCAAGTTCGTCGACGTGCGCGAAGACTTAGACATCCCCGCGCTCATCACGCACGAAACCGCCGCCGAGTTCTACGTGCCCGAACTCATCGACGATTTCACCGGCCCGATGGTCGTGCCGCTCGACGCCTACATCAACGCAGGCCTCGGCCGCTAGCGCGCCCCGAGCGAGCGCCGCGCCTGGCGCCTCTCAGCTTGGGGGCGCTGGCGGCACGTGAAGCCCAGGTGATGTCCCACCCATGCCCTACTGTGCGGTGACTGCCGAAGCCGAAGGGAGGCAGGGTGACTCCGTCCAGAGCGACCGAAACGACTGCGAACGTCGAACTAGCCAAGGCGCTCGACGCACGGCATCCTCGGTGGGAGGTCATCGGCGAGGGCACGGGTCAACTCGCTAGCGGCAAGGGCAGGCACCCAGATGTCGTGATTTACCCGGCCGGCATCGGCCTGCTGCCGCTCGTGATTGAGACCGAATTTGCTCCGGCTAGCTCGGTTGAGGGTGATGCAGATGGCCGGCTCGGTGACACGCTCGTGCGGTGCGGCGTAGAGATTGAGCGCGCCTTGGCAGTGCGCCTGCCCGGCGATCTGCGGCCCCTCCACGGGGGCGAACTCCAGCGAGCGGTCGCTGCCACTGACACGCGCTACGAGTGGTGCGTGCGCACTCGCGCCGACGGCACGGGCACTGTCGTTCGGTGGCCGGAGGTTGGATGGTTCGTGGGCAACGCTGACGAGCTAGCGCGCTTCTGCGAGTTGCTGCTCGTGGACGAGCGAGGGCTTGAGCGCGCCGCAGACTTGATCGTGAACGAGATCGACGGGCTGACTGCGGCGCTGCAGCGCGAACCCGCTGACGTTAGCAAGCTCAGGGCAGCGGCTCGCGTCATGGGCGATTACGACGCCGAAGATGAGGCGCAGAGCGAAGGCGCAGACTCCAAGGTGCTGACTGAAAGAGAGGTGCAGGTCGCCAAGATGGCGCTGGTGATGCTCGCGAACGCGTTTGTGTTTGAGCTAGCCATCGAAAACACCGACAACCCGTATTCCTCTGACGGAAAGTCCCCTGTGAGCAAGGTGGGCGACACCAAGACGATGGTGCTTGACAACTGGAAAACCATCCTCAAGTACAACTACTGGCCGATCTTCAACATCGCTAGTCAGGTGCTGAGCGATTGCATTCGCTCAAATAGCGCCTCACGAGGCGCGATACCCAGGCTGGTGAGGCTGGCCGAAAACCTCGGACAGTATGGCGTCAGCGCCACAGGCGATATCTCTGGGCAGCTCTTCGGTAAGCTCATTGCTGATCGCAAATACCTGGCCACCTTCTACACTCTACCAGCCTCTGCATATCTCATGGGCGAGCTGGTCGTTGGCAAACTCGATGACCAGGGCGCGACACCAACGGGTGCCGGGGCCAAGCTTGACAACTTCAAGTTCGCTGACTTGGCTTGTGGCACAGGGGCACTGCTGACAAGCCTATATCAACGCATAGCGTCTCGCATACGATCAGCGGGCAACGACGACACTCATACGCACCAGACCTTCATGGAAAAGGCGATCTATGCCGCTGACATCATGCCAGCTGCCACTCACCTCACTGCTACGCTTTTGGCCTCCACACATCCATCTAGCACTTTTGAAGGCACAAACATCGTTCGCGCGCCAGATCGTCAAGACCATGCATCAAGGCTCGCCGACGAGCCTCCTAGCAGAGATAACGTCAGTTTGGGCTCACTAGAGCTGCTCGACCGCGACTCAATTCAGGACGAACTGTTGACCCGGCTTCCGCCCAGGCGTGTGGGTACCGTAGTCACCGGTACGGGTCCTGAGACCCGTTCCGTTTACGTGCGACACAGGGAGTTGGATGCCTGCGTTATGAATCCGCCGTTTACGTCGAATAGCAGTCAGGGAACGATGACCGAAAAAGGGCTGAAGAACCGGAAGTGGGCTGGCCTGGGACGGACAGAGGCCGAGCAGGCTGCAATGGAGCAACGCGAGGCTCATCTAGTTAGGAATCGCAGAGCAGACCTGAGGAGCGCCATCAAGTCGGGCGCGCTACCCGATGGGGTGAAGGCCGCGTATCATGGCAATGTTGGCCTTGCTGCGCCTTTCACAGATTTGGCCGATGCGAAGCTGAGGCCGGGCGGTGTGCTGGGCCTGATACTGCCACAGTCGTTTCTGTCTGGCGACCGTTGGAAGAAGGCGCGCGGGCTGATCGAAGCACTCTACGATGATATTGTGGTGCTGACGATCGCCGCAACCGGCTCGACCACGCGGGCGTTTTCGGCCGACACAGGCATGGCCGAGTGCATGTTGGTTGGAACGAAAGCGCTGCAAGGCAGAAGAGGGAATCGACGGGTGACATACGTCAGCTTGAAACGTCGTCCTGGCTCGCCAGCTGAGGGTGTGGAGATTGCGCGAGCAATTGCCGCCATTCCCGAGGGACAGCAGGCCGCAGAGTTGTGTCTAGGTTCTGAAGCTGTCTGTGGCACCTACCGGCGCGACGACACGGTGACCGGAAGATGCGCGGCGGTGAGCGACATGCGGCTGATCGAAACAGCAGAACAGATCGCTTCTGGCGTGTTGGAGCTGCCGATGCTGAGCGCTCAATCGCTGGCCATGTCGACGGTGGGTGAGGTTGGTGAGATCGGGCCAAACATTGTGCTGGTGGGTAATGCAGCTGGCGATAGCGACGCTCTCGGCCCGCTGGTGATCCACGGACGCAACGAGAGGCGGCGCGAGTGGAAGGGCTTTAGCTACCCCACGCTCTGGAAGCATGATGCGCTTCAAGAGGTGCACCTAGAGGTGTTGCCCGACAGCGAAGGGTTCGCGAAAGAGGGCCGGAAGGACGACGCCGACGCGTTTTGGCAGCAACGTGCCTGCTGCCTCCACTTCAACCGTCACTTCCAGTTGAACTCCCAAGCGTTGGCTGCCTGCCGCACTCCGCAGCCGACATTGGGTGGCGGGTGGCCAACCGTGAAGCTCACCAACGAGGAGTGGGAGCCCGCCGCTGTGCTATGGCACAACACCACCCTGGGCCTGATCACCTGGTGGTTGATTGGCAGCAGACAGCAGCTGGGCCGCTGCATCGTGCCCGTCAGCCAGTTGCCTGAACTGCCGACGCTCGATTACCGGCAGCTAACGCAAGCGCAGCACGCCAAGGCGGCCGCGATCTACGCACGGTTTACCGAGGGCGATGCTCGGCTCACGCTGCGACCAGCGAATGAGGCGTACCGCGACGAAGCACGTGCACTGCTAGATCGAGCCGTGATGGAAGAGTTGCTGGGGTTGAACTGGAGCGATCTTGCGATGCCCTTGCACGTGCTCCGTCACCAATGGTGTTCGGAGCCAACGGTGTACGGAAGCAAGGCGAGCACGCGGCCATCTGGTGACGCGGATGTGAACGACGACGCGGCGGTTGCTGACTAGCGCGGCGCGGAAGGTGCGACACTGGTAGCACCGCTATGAGCATCACCGAGCACGCCGCCACCGAGCACGCGCATCACGGCGCGCACGACCATCACGCTTGCCACGACCCGGAGATTTTCCGCCGGGCGTTCTGGTGGAACCTGCTGCTCGCCATTCCGGTGCTCGTGTTCTCCGAGCAGATCCAAGAATGGTTCCGCTACGACATCGACTTCGCCGCTGCGGCGTGGGTGGCGCCGACGCTCGGCACGGTCATCTTCGTCTGGGGCGGCAAGCCGTTCCTCACCGGCGGCGTCGAAGAGGTCGTCGGCCGACGCCCGGGCATGATGCTGCTGATCGGGCTCGCCATCACCGTGGCCTACGGGTCGTCGCTCGCGTCGTCGCTGGGCTGGGGCAGCCTCGACTACTGGTGGGAACTCGCCGCGCTCATCGTCGTGATGCTGCTGGGGCACTGGCAGGAGATGAAGGCGATCAGCCAAGCCCAAAACGCGCTCGACGCGCTCGCCGAGCTGCTGCCCGACAGCGCCGAGCGCGTCACTCCCCATGCGAACGCACACGGCGCCGGCGAACACGGCACCGACGCCCACGCCGCCACCGAGCGGGTGCCGACGGCCGACCTCGTCGTCGGCGACGTCGTGCTGGTGCGTCCCGGCGGACGGGTTCCCGCCGACGGCGTCATCGTCGAGGGAGCCGCGGCGTTCGACGAGTCGATGATCACCGGCGAGTCGCTGCCCGTCAGCCGTCACGAGGGCGAGCGGGTGATCGCCGGCACCATCTCGACCGACAGCGCTGTGCGGGTGCGCGTCGACGCCGTCGGCGAAGACAGCGCGCTCGCCGGCATCCAGCGCCTCGTGGCCGCGGCTCAGTCGTCACAGTCGCGCACGCTCGCGCTGGCCGACCGAGCCGCGGCGGTGCTGTTTTACGTGGCCAGCGGCGCGGCGGTCGTCACGCTGGCGGCGTGGCTCGCAGCCGGCGACGCCAACGAAGCGGTCATCCGCACCGTCACCGTGCTCGTCATCGCGTGCCCGCACGCGCTGGGGCTGGCCATTCCGCTGGTCGTTTCCATCGCCACCGCCACGTCGGCCCGCGTCGGCATCTTGGTGAAAGACCGCCTCGCGCTCGAACGCATGCGCACCGTCGACGTCGTGCTGTTCGACAAGACCGGCACGCTCACCAAGGGCAACCACGCCGTCATCGGCGTCGCGCCGGCAGACGGCGTCGAGCCCGACGACCTGCTGCGCCTCGCGGCTGCGGTGGAAGCCGACAGCGAGCACCCCATCGCCCGCGCCATCGTCGCGGCCGGCAACGACGCGGGCCGCGTGCCGAGCGCAGCCACGATCACCACGCACGTCGGCCAAGGCGTAGAGGGAACGGTCGACGGCGCACGCATTGCCGTCGGCGGCCCCGCGCTGCGCGACCGCTTCGCGGCGTCCGAGCCCGCCGAGCTGACCGCCGCGACGCAGGCCTGGCGCGACCGCGGCGCGTCGGTGCTCTACGTGCTGCGCGACGCGAGCGTCATCGGCGCGCTGGCGCTGGCTGATGAGCTTCGCTCCGAGTCGCGCACCACCGTCGACGCGCTGCGCCGTGAGGGCAAGCAGGTGGCGATGATCACCGGCGACGCGCAGCAGGTGGCCGACGGGGTCGCTGCCGCACTCGGCATCGACGAGGTGTTCGCTGAGGTGCTGCCGCACGAGAAAGACTCGAAGGTCGCCGAGCTTCAAGCTCGCGGCCTCACCGTCGCGATGGTCGGCGACGGCGTCAATGACGCCGCAGCGCTCGCCCGAGCCGACGTCGGCATCGCCATCGGCGCCGGCACCGACGTCGCCATCGAGTCGGCCGGTGTGGTGCTGGCGTCGAGCGACCCCCGTGCCCTGCTCGGCGTCATCGAGCTTTCCAAAGCCACCTACACGAAGATGATCCAAAACCTCATCTGGGCGACCGCCTACAACCTCGGCGCCATCCCCATCGCCGCGGGCGTGTTCGCGTTCGCCGGGCTCAACCTCGCGCCCGCCGTCGCCGCCATCGCCATGAGCGCATCCACCATGATCGTCGCCGCCAACGCCCAGCTGCTCCGCCGCCTCAACCTCCGCCCCACCGAAGGGGCGCGGCGCGGCGGCTAGCTTGCCCGAAGTTGAAGCCGAGCTTGTCGCCGTCGAACGCAACCGAGGAGCCTGCATGGACACGTTGACCGCTGATGACATGGAGGCGCTGTGCCTGGGCGCCACCTTGCTTGGAACGGGAGGCGGCGGCGACCCCTACATCGCCAAGCTGCTCGCCCACCAAGCGCTCGAAGAGTACGGCCCCGTCAAGGTCGTCGACGCGAAAGACTTAGACCCCGACGCGATGGTGCTCACCACCGCCGTCATCGGCGCCCCCACGGTCATCTTGGAAAAAATCCCCGCCGGCACCGAGTTCGTCGCCGGTGTCAAGGCGCTCGCCGCGTACCTCGGCAAAGAGCCCGCCGCGATCATGGCCATCGAAGTCGGCGGCCTCAACACGCTCATCCCGATAGCCACCGCAGCCGAGATGGGGCTGCCCGTCGTCAACGCAGACTCGATGCGACGGGCGTTCCCGCAGATCGAAATGACCGTCTTCACGCTCGCCGGAGTGCCCGCCGGGCCGCTCTCGGTAGCCGACGAAAAGGGCAACCAGTGCGTGTTCGAAACCACCACCAACCAGGTCGCCGAAACGCTCGCCCGCGCCGCGGTCATCCAGCTCGGGCTCGCCAACGCCATCAGCTGCTACCCGATGACCGCCGCCCAAGTTGCGCAGCACGGCATCAGCGGCTCGCTCACCTACTGCACCGAACTCGGCCGCCAACTCCAAGCCGTCAAAGACGGCGAGGAGGGCGCGTGGGAGCACTTCCTGTCCGACTCGGGCTCGCACGAGTTCTTCACCGGCAAGGTCGTCGACCTAGACCGCCGCACCACCGACGGCTTCGCCAAATCGACCGTCATTCTCGAAGACCTCCACGGCTCCGACGCCACCATGCGCATCGAAGTGCAGAACGAAAACCTCATCGCCTTCCTAGACGACGAGCCGCTCATCACCACCCCCGACCTCATCTGCATGCTCGATTTTGAGACCCGCGACCCCATCACCACCGAATCAATCGCGTACGGCAACCGCGTCGTCGTCATCGGAATGCCGTGCGCACCCGAGTGGCACCGCGACGGCGTGATGGAACTCGTCGGGCCCAAAGCGTTCGGCTACGACATCGACTACGTGGGGCTGCCCCAGTGAGCGCCGCGAACGACCTGCGGGTCGGCATCGACGTCGGCGGCACCAACACCGACGCCGTCGTGATCGACGCGAAGGGCGCGGTGGTCGCCGCCGTGAAGGTCGCCACCACGCCCGAGCCCATCGACGGCATCCGCTCATCGCTCGAACAGGTGCTGGCGGCAATCGACAAGTCTCATGTCACCAAGGCGATGCTCGGAACGACCCACCCGACCAACGCCATCATCCAGCGACGAGACCTCGACAAGGTCGCCGTGCTGCGCCTGGCCGCCCCGTCGTCGCTCGGCGTTCGCCCCGGCGCCGCCTGGCCGAACGACATCCGCGACATCGCCATCGGCACCGCCGCCATCATCGAAGGCGGCCACGAATACAACGGCGTCGAAATCGCGCCCCTCGACGAAGACGCCGTCAAGCGTCTCGCCGCAGACGCGACCGCAAGCGGCTGCGACGCCATCGCCGTGTCCGCGGCGTTCAGCCCCGCATCGAACGAGCACGAGCTGCGCGCCGGCGAGATACTCCGCAGCGAACTCGGCGACGATTTCTCGGTGTCGCTCAGCCACCAAGTCGGTTCGCTCGGGCTGCTCGAACGAGAGAACGCCACCGTCCTCAACGCCGCGCTGCTGAGCGTCGCGGTCAACGTCGTGAACGGGTTTGAGGCCGCGCTCGCCGCGCACGACCTCGCCATCGACGCCTACCTCACCCAGAACGACGGCACGCTGATGACCGCCGCGGAAGCCAGCCGCTTTCCGGTGCTGACGCTCGGCTCTGGCCCGACCAACTCGATGCGCGGCGCGTGCGCTCTCGCCAACGTCAACGACGCCGTAGTCATCGACGTCGGCGGCACCTCTGCCGACGCCGGCATCTTGGTCGACGGGTTTCCCCGCGAGTCGACGGCGGCTGTAGAGGTTGGCGGCGTGCGCACCAACTTCCGCATGCCCGACCTCATCTCCATCGGCTTGGGCGGCGGCACCATCGTGCGCGACCCCCGAGCCGACGCTGGCGCCGACAGCGGCGCCAACACCCGCGACGCTCTCGCCATCGGCCCCGACTCGGTCGGCTACGCCGTCGCCACTCAAGCGCGCTGCGTCGGCGGAGACACGCTCACGCTGTCAGACGTCTCGCTCGCGGCCGGCCGCCTCGACGGGTTCGGCGACCCCGCGCTCGTCGCAGGGCTCGACGTGTCGCTGGTCGCCGACTCGCTGGCGTGGGTAGACGACCAGGTGACGATCATGAGCGAGCGCATGAAGTCGAGCCGCGACGCGCTGCCGCTGCTCGCCGTCGGCGGCGGCGCGCACCTCATCGCGGATGAGATCGCCGGCGTGTCGGAGGTGCTGCGCCCCGAAAACCACTCGGTCGCCAACGCCTATGGCGCGGGCATCGCCGAAGCGTCAGGCACCATCGACCGCGTTTACAGCTACGACGCCTCCAGCCGTGAAGAGTGTCTCGACGACGCGCGAGAAAAAGCCATCGAAGCGGCCGTGCGCGCCGGCGCCGATGCCTCCGCGGTGCGCATCACCACCGTCACCGAAGTGCCGATGACGTATGTGCCGGGCGGCGGATGCCGGGTGATGGTGAAAGCTGCAGGTCCGCTCGCCTGAGCGCCCGCGCATGACGCTGCCCATCGCGGACTCACACAACGACCTGCTGCTGGCGTGCCAGCACCGCCACGAGCGCGGCCACGCCGACCCGTTCGGCGACGACTGGCTACCGGGTCTCCGAGACGGGGGAGTGGTCTTTCAGGTGCTGCCCATCTTCACCGAAGAGCAGTTCCTCGGCGAAGGCGCGCTGCGGCGCACGCTCGAAATCATCGCGCACGCCCACGACATCGCCGTCACGCACGCCGCAGACGTCGCGCTCGTCGACACCGCAGACGACATCGACGCCGTCATCGCGAGCGGACGCATCGCGCTGCTGCTCGCCATCGAAGGCGCCGAACCGGTCGGGCCGTCGATCTCGATGTTCGAAACGCTGTGGCGCCTCGGCGTTCGCATGGCGTCGCTCACGTGGAACCGGCGCACGCTCATGGCCGACGGCATCGCCGAGACCGACACGCTCGGGCGTCTCACCTCGCTGGGCGTCGAAGCCATCGCCGAGATGAACCGCCTGGGAATGGTGGTCGACGTCAGCCACCTGTCTGCGCCCGGCGTGGTGCATCTCGCCGAGGTAACCGCCGAGCCGTACGTGGCGACGCACTCGTCGTGTCGAGCGCTGTGCGACCACGCCCGCAACCTCACCGACAGCCAGATCACCCAGGTCGCCGCCTCCGGCGGGTTCGTCGGCATCAACGCGTTCGGCCCGTTTGTCGCAAAGGCGAACCCCACCATCGACGGCTTCGTCGATCACGTCGAGCACGCCATCGGTGTCGCCGGCGAGACGGCGGTGGCCATCGGCGCAGACTTCATCGACGACTTGGTCAGACAAGTCGACCCGATCCTCGGCAAGCAAATTCTCATCCGTCCCGACGAGCTGTCGGTCATCGACAACTTGAAGCGACCTGCCGACTACCCGCACCTCGCCGCGCGGCTCATCGAGCGCCTCGGCGCAGCCCGAGCCGAGCGCGTCGCGAGCGCGAACATGCTCGACTTCTTTCGGGCAAACCTGCCAAGGAAAACGCAGTGACTCCCGCCGAGGTCTACGAGGCCTACATCGCCGCCGAGAACGCCCGCGACGACGCGGCGATGGCGAAGTGCCTGGCACCCGACCTCACGGTCACCGTCAACGGCGTACCGCAGCTCGCCGATCGCGCCGGCGACGCGGAGGCAACCGAGCGGCTGCGGCGGCTATACCCCACGTACCGCCGCGAGCTGCGTCGCACCTTCGAGGTCGGGCAAACGGTGATCGCCGAGTGGGAGATGACCGCACCGGCCGAGACGGCCCGCGAGCTGCCCGCGCTGTTCGTGGTCGGCTGCTCTGTCGCCGAAGTGGTGAACGATGTCATCACCAGCGCTCGGCTGTATGTCGACCCGGCCGCGCTCGCCCGCGTGCTCGGTGACGCTGCTGCCAGTTCCACGCCAGCAGCCAGCGGCTGACGTATGCTGGCGACCGCCCTACAGGAGGAAAACCTAATGTCCACAAGAAAACTGCTTCGGCGCGGCCCCGCGTGGCTCGCCCTACTGCTGGCGTTCACGCTCTTCGTGGCTGCGTGCGGCGGCGACGACGCCGACGACGCAACAGACACGACGGCTGCGGCAGCCGCAGACGAAACCGTTGAGCCAGCAGACGAGACCGTTGAGCCAGCGGAAGAGCCCGCCGAGCCTGCTCAGATCGCGTATCTGTCGGCGAGTTCGGCCAACACCTGGCTGGCCGCGTCTCGCGAAGCGATGGAAGACGTAGGAGCAGCCGCGAACGTCGAGTTCACCGAGTTTGATGCTCAGTTCAACGCAGACATGCAGTCGCAGCAGTTCCAAGATGCGATCACGTCGGGCCAATACGACGGCATCATGCTGGTCGCGCTCGCTGGCGCCGGGGCGATCCCCGACGTTCAGACCGCGCTCGATGCTGGCCTTGAGGTCGTCGTGCTCAACCAGGTCGTCGGCGACGACTTCACGACCGTCGAGCCGCAAGTGCCGGGTATCGCCGCCGCCGTGTTTGAGCCTCCCTTCGTGCGTGGCGAGCGCATCGGGCAGCTGACGCTGATGGCGTGCGCCGACCGCGACCCGTGCAACGTCGTCTACTTCTACGGCGTTCGTGGTCTGCCGCTCGACGAAGCGGTGCGCGCCGGCTGGGACAGCGCCGTCGAAGGCTCGACCGTGGAGGTCGTCGCCGAAGGCGAAGGCCAGTACCTCGGCCCAGATGTCGGCCTCGCTGCGATGCAAGACATCCTCGTCAGCACCTCCGACATCGACGTCGTGCTCGGCGCCGACCAGTCGATGCAGGGCGTCGAGCTTGCGCTCGAAGGCGCCGACGGCATCGGCGACATCCGCATCATCGGCTTCGGCGGCAGCTCATACAGCGTCGAAGCCGTCAGCGACGGGCGTTGGTGGGGCGGCCTGTTCGGCGCGCCCTACACCGAAGGCAGGCTCGCGATGGAAGCCATGGTCGAAGCCCTCAACGGCAACGACGTCGGCGGCATCGACCCGTCTGGCTCGGTGCCCAACGGCGGCCTGATGACCCAAGACAACGTCGGCGACTACACCGCCGAGTGGGACGGCTAGAACGCCGCCACACCCACGCCGACGGTGACCGACGCTCACCGCAACGATGACGGCCCGTCGCCTGCGCGCGGCGGGCCGATCATCGAGTGCCGCGGCCTCACCAAACGATTCGGCGGCACGGTGGCGCTCGACAACATCGCCGTGTCGGTCGAGACCGCCACGGTGCACGCGCTCGTCGGCGAGAACGGCGCGGGCAAGTCGACGCTCGGCAAGATCCTCGCGGGGGTGCATCAACCCGATCAAGGCGAGGTGCTCATCGACGGCGAGCCGGTCGAGCTGCGTTCGCCCAAAGCGGCGCTCGCGCAGGGCATCACGATGGTCGCGCAAGAGCTGTCGCTCGTGCCTGGCCGCTCGGTCGTCGAGAACGTGTTCTTGGGCATCGAGTCGAGCCGTGGCGGCATTCTCAGCGCAGCCACCGACCTCGAACGGTTCGCGGAACTCGTCAGCGAAACCGGTCTCGACATCGACCCGCGCGCGCAAGTAGCCAACCTCTCGGTCGCGCAGCAGCAGCGCGTCGAAATCTTGCGAGCACTCGCGCGCCACGCCCGCATCATCGTCTTCGACGAGCCGACGGCGCGGCTGTCGCACCAAGAGGCGCAAACGCTTCGCGGCGTCGTGCGCGACCTCACAGCCAACGGCGTCACCGTCGTGTACGTCTCGCATCTGCTCGATGAGATTCTCGAGCTGTCCGACCGCGTGACGGTGATGCGCAACGGCGAAGTCGTGCGTACCGCCAGCACGGCCCAAGAGACGCACGACTCGCTCGTCGAGGGCATCGCCGGACGCCGGCTCGATGCCGTGTTTCCGGCGCGCCAATCGCCGCCAGCCGACATGAATGCCGTGCTCGAGCTGAACGACCTCACCCGCGCCGGCGAATACGAAGACATCTCGCTCGACGTACACCCCGGCGAAATCGTGGTGCTAGCTGGGCTGGTTGGGTCGGGTCGAACCGAGATCGCCCGCACGGTGTTCGGCGCGACGCAGCCGACGTCTGGCGCGATGTGGCTGGGAGGCGAGCCGTATGTGCCACGCTCGCCGCGCGACGCCATCAGCAGGGGCGTTGCGATGATCCCCGAGTCGAGACGCACCGAGGGGCTGCTGATGCAGCGTCGCGTCGTCGACAACGTGAGCCTGCCGCACCTGTCGAACTTCACCAAGTTCGGCATGATCCGTCCGAGAAACGAACGCCTGCGAGTGACCCAGGCGACGCAAGAGGTGCGCATCACCGGTGCGTCTATCGACTCGCCGATGAACACGCTCTCCGGCGGCAATCAGCAAAAGTCGCTGTTTGCACGGTGCCTCGTCTCGCCCCCGAGGTTGCTGATTGCCGACGAACCCACCCGCGGGGTCGACGTCGGCGCGAAGCGGGCGATTTACGACCTGCTGGTCGAGCTGGCGAGCGAAGGAATGGCGATATTGGCGGTGTCTTCAGAGATCGACGAGGTGCTGGGCATAGCCCATCGCATAGTCGTGATGCGTGAAGGTCGAGTAGTCGCTCAGCTCGACGGCTCGACCGCGACCGACGCCGAGCTGATGCGGCACGCGTTCGGCGTGGTAGCGGCATGACCGAGCAGCGCCAGCCGCGCACCATCGGCCAGCGAGTAGCCGCGCTCAGGCTCGCCGACTACGGCATCTTCTGGATCACCGCGCTGCTGTTCATCTTGTTGTGGCAGACCTCAGACGTCTTCTTGACGGGCGCAAATCTCCGCAACATCGTCGACCAGCAGAGCTTGATCTTGATTGCGGGCGCGGCGATGACGCTGACGCTCATCAGCGGCAACTTCGACATCTCGCTGTCGGCGATTTACATCAACGCTTCCATCGTCACGGCGCTGGTGGTGAACGGCACCAGCCAGCCGGTGCTCGCGTTCGCCGCCGGCATCGGGCTGGGAACGTTGTTCGGGCTCGTCAACGGCCTGGTGATCGCGGTGCTGCGCATCAACTCGTTCATCGCCACGCTCGCCACGTCGTTCGTCTACTTCGGCATCGGATTTCTGGTGAGCGACCGCAGCATCGTGCGCATCGACGACCGCGGGTTCGTCGAAATCGCACGAGGCCGAGACTTCTTCATCACCAACGCCTCTTGGATTGCGGTTGTGGTTGTGATCGTCTTCTGGTTCGTGCTCGAACGCACCCGCTACGGCCGTCACCTGTTCGCCGCGGGTGGCAACCCCGAGGCTGCCCGTCACGCCGGCGTGCGAGTCGAGACCATCGTGGTCACGTCGTTCGTACTGACCGGAGCGATGGCCGGGCTCGCCGGAGCGCTGCTCGCGTCTCGCACGCTCACCGCGCAGCCGAGTGACGACTTCTCGTTCGTCTTCGCGGTGCTGACCGCCGTGATCGTCGGCGGAACGTCCATCGCTGGGGGAGAGGGCGCCGTGTGGCGCACCGTGCTCGGGGCGTTCTTCTTGGCGCTGCTGACCAACGGGTTCAACCTGCACCAGATCGACCCGATCATCCAGCGGCTGGTGCAAGGCGGCGTGATCTTGGCGGCGGTCGCCGGCGACAACTGGACGCGCCGCCGGAGAGCGGGCTAGCGACCGGCTAGCGTCCTACCGAGAGGGCACAACTTGTGACATCACCAACGCTGCAAGCGGCCACCGACGTCGGCGGAACGTTCACCGATCTGGTGACGTTCGCCGTCGACCCCGACGGCACCAGCCGCATCGCGGTGGCGAAGTCGTCGACCACGCCGCCCGACTACGACCAAGGCGTGCTTGACGTGTTCGCTCGGGCGGGTGTGTCTCTAAACGACGTCGGCTCGCACGTGCACGGCACCACCGTCGTCATCAACGCGCTGACCGAGCGCAAGGGTGCGGTCGTCGGGCTGATCACCACCGAAGGGTTTCGCGACGTTTTAGAGATCGCTCGCGGCAACCGGCCCGACTTTTTCAACCTCGATTACGAGAAACCGCCCGCGTTCGTACCCCGCCACTTGCGACGTGAGGTGCCGGGGCGGCTCACCTACACGGGCGACGAGCGAGAGCCGCTCGACATCTGCGGGCTCGGCGCCATCGTCGACGACTTTCGGCGCGCAGGCGTCGAGGCAATCGCGGTGTGTTTGCTTCACTCGTGGGCTAACGATTCGCACGAGCGGCGCGTCTGCGACGAACTGCGCCGGCTCGACGGCGACGTGGCGGTGGTCGCGTCGAGCGACATCACCCGTGAGTGGCGAGAGTACGAGCGCACCAGCACGGCGGTGATGTCGGCGTTCGTGCAGCCAGCCGCCCAGCACTACCTGCGTCGTCTCGACGCGCGTCTGAGCGAAGCGGGGCTCGCGCACCCGACGCTCGTCATGCAGTCGAACTGCGGGGTGTCGTCTATCGAAGCCGTGGCGGCGAGCCCGATTGCGATGGTCGAGTCGGGGCCAGCCTCTGGGTTCTTCGGCGCCGCGATGTTGGGCGAACGCATCGGCGAGCGCAACATCTTGGGTCTCGACATCGGCGGCACCACAGCCAAGTGTTCGCTCATCGAAGACGGCCGCGTGAAGGTGATGACCGACTACTGGATCGGCCGCAACCAGGTGTCGGCCGGCTATCCCGCGCTGGTGCCGGTGGTCGATCTGGTCGAGATCGGCAACGGCGGCGGATCGATAGCTCACGTCGACGCGTTCGGCAAGCTGCACGTCGGGCCGCAGTCGGCCGGCGCCAAGCCCGGGCCCGCGGCCTACGGCTTGGGCGGTGTCGACGCGACGACCACCGACGCGAACCTCTGGCTCGGACGCATCGGCACCGACGACTTTGCCAGCGGCGAAATGACCGCCGATCTTGAGGCCGCCGAGAAAGCGCTCGGCGCGATTGGCGAAGCGCTGGGCACGGGCGTAGACGAAGCTGCCCGCTCGATTGTGCGCATCGCCGACAACAACATGATCAACGCGCTCAAGCTGGTTTCGGTCAACCGTGGCTACGACCCGCGCGATTTCACGCTGGTGGCCTTCGGAGGAGGCGGGCCGCTGCACGCCGTCGCGCTTGCGAAAGAGCTCGAAGTCAGGCGAGTGGTTGTGCCCAACGCCGCGTCGGTGTTTTCCGCCTGGGGCATGGTGATGTCAGACCTTCGGCGTGACTACTTCGAGACCGCGCTGCACGACGTCGGCGCCTCGACGGTTGCTGACATCGCGGCGCACTTTTCGACCATCGAAGAACGCGCACGAGCCGACTTCGCGGCGAACGACCCGAGCGGCCAGCAGGTGCAGATCGACCGCCTCGCGAAGCTGCGCTACCAAGGACAAGAACACGCCACCGAGGTGGTGGTGCGCCCAGACGACCTCACCGCGGCCGGCGTCGGCGACCTCATCGACCGATTCAAGACCACGTTTGAAGCGGAGTACACCTATCGGCTCGACGTGGCGGTCGAGATGGTCGGGCTGCACGTCGTCGCCACGATGGCCCGTGACGTCGCCATGCCCGAGCCAGCGCCGCTCGGCGACGCCGACCCGACGGCGGCACGCAAGGGTGCCCGGCAGGTCGATTTCGCCGACGACGGCATACACGAGGCCGACATCTACGACCTCGAAGCGTGCGAGCCTGGCATGACGTTCGACGGCCCCGCCATCGTTGAAGGCGCAGGCACCGCCGTCGTCGTCTACCCCGGCACAACCGCCTCCGTCGACGGCTACCGCAACATCGTGATCGACATTCCACTATCCACGAGAGGATGACCATGAAAGCCACCACCGACACATACGACCCCATCACGCTGGAGATCATCCAGAGTTCGCTTCAAGCGGCCGCCGATGAGATGTTTGTGGCGCTGCGCAAGACCGCGATGAGTTCGATCATCTACGAGGTCTTAGACATGGGAACCGCGGTGCTCGATGAGCACGGCGAACTCGCGTCATCCGGTGCAGGCATTCCCGCGTTCGTCGGCGTGCTCGATAAGGCGTGCAAGGCTGTGATCGCGGCGGTCGGTGACGACGTCGATGAGGGCGACGTGTTCTTGACGAACGACCCCTATCGCGGCGGCATCACGCACCTCAACGACATCGTCGTGGTGATGCCGACCTTCGCTGACGGCGAACTGGCCGCGTGGACCGCCAACATCGCGCACAACTCCGACGTCGGCGGCATGGCGGCTGGCTCGGCGTCTGGCGAAGCGACCGAGATATTTCAAGAGGGCGTGCGGCTGCCGCCGGTGAAGGCGATTGCTGGGGGTGAGCCGGTCGCTCAGGTGTTCGACATCTTGCGCATCAACTCGCGCATGCCCGAAGCGCTTGACGGCGATTTGTGGGCGCAGATCGCGGCGGTCCGCACGGGTAACCGTCGGCTCGAGTCGCTCATCGCGAAGTACGGGTTGGGTGCGTTTCGCGAGGCAGTTCGCAGCTACATGGATTACGGCGAGCAGGTCTCTAGGCGTGCGCTCGGGCAGCTCCCCAAGGGCACGTTCGAGCTGTCTGACACGCTCGATGATGGCCGCAAGTTGACCGTCGTTGTCACCATCACCGACGATGAGTTCATCGTTGATCTCACCGAGTTTCCCGATCAGTCGCCCGCTCCCATCAACTGCACCAGGGACGCCGCGATGATTCCGGTGCAAATCTTTTTCAAGTCGCTCACCGACTCGACGCTGATCGCGAACGCCGGCACGTTTCGCCCCATCACGCTGCTCACTCGTCCGGGTTCGGTCGTCGACCCGCTTGAGCCAGCGCCGCAGGGCTTCTACTACGACATGCTGTTGCCGCTTTACGACTTGCTGTGGCGCTGCATGGCCGAGGTCGTGCCCGACCAGCTGGCGGCGGGGCACTTCGCTTCGGTCTGCGCGACGCTGATCGGCGGAACGCATCCCGACACCGGTCGGCCGTATTCGATCATCGAGCCGCAGCTCGGCGGCTGGGGTGCCACGCCGAAGCGTGACGGCAACTCGGCGATCTTCAGCGGCGTTCACGGCGACACGTTCAACTGTCCCGCGGAGATCAACGAGGCTCGTAACGGCTTGTATGTGAAGCGGCTCGAGCTGAACACCGAGCCCGGTGGCGAGGGGCAGTACGCGGGCGGGCGAGGCATCGTGGTGGAGTACGAGCTGCGCGCCGAAGACAGCTGGTTGACGCTCGGGTTCACTCGCTCTGAGCATCCGCCGTGGGCTGCGGCTGGCGGCAAAGAGGGCTCGCCGAACTACTGCGAGCTGATCCGCAGCGAGAGCGGATCGACCGAGCGCTACTCGCTCGTGTCGGGCGTGACGGCGCAGGCTGGCGACATCGTTCGCATCGTGACCGGCAACGGCGGCGGGTTCGGCAACCCAGCAGATCGTGACCCGGAGGCCGTTCGCGCAGACGTGCGCGACGGCTTGCTGAGCGCCGAAGCCGCGGCCGAGATTTACGGGCTGCCCGTCGGCTGAGACGCTGGCCGAGCTGTTCGTTGTGAGCGCCGCGTTGCGCGACGCCGACGTGATCGGTGTCGGCGGTGGCATCGCAGGGGCGACGAGCGTCTATCACCTCGCCCGGCGCGGGTTGCGTGTCGTTCTGCTGGAGCGCGAGGCCGAGCTGGGCACGCACAGCACGGCACGCAGTGCCGCCACGTTGGTGCCCGGCTACGGCGGCGCGGCGAACGACGAGTTCACCGAGGCAGGCCTGCGGTTTCTGCACTCGTGCGCCGACGGGTGGGCGGCACAGCCGCTGCTCACGCCGCGTCCGCTGCTGTGGATGCATCCCGCCGAGCCGGTCGGGTGCGCCGGCGAGTTGGCGGGAGCGGAAGAGGTCACCGTTGACGAAGCTGTTGCGTTGTGTCCGCCGCTGCGGCCCGAGACGATCAGTCGGGCGACGGTTCAGCCGGGTGGCTACGACATCGACGTCGCGGAACTACTGGCGGCCTACGTCCGCGGGGCGCGTGCCGGTGGCGCGGTGGTTCACCGCAGCTCGGCGGCTGTTCGCATTGAGCGTCAAGCCGATCACTGGGCAGTGCACGCTGCCGATCTCACGGTGCGCGCGCCGGTCGTGGTGAACGCCGCCGGAGCGTGGGCCGACGAAGTCGCCTGCGCCGCCGGGCTGCGGCCAGCGGGGCTGCGCCCGCTCAAACGCACCGCGTTCGTGTGTCCCGTGGCGCAACGAACGGCAGGCTTGCCTCTGGTGCTGGCGGCAGATCACACGTTCTATTTCAAGCCCGACGTCGAGGGCATGCTGCTGTGCTCTCGCGCGGACGAGCAGCCGTCTGAGCCGTGCGATCCGCGGCCAGATGAGGTCGACCTCGCGTATGCCATCGAGCGCATCAACGCGCACACCACGTTTGCCATTCGCAGCGTGAGTCACGCTTGGGCTGGCCTTCGGGTGTTCACGGCCGACCGCCAGCCGCTCGTCGAGCCGCACGAAGACGACCCCTCCTTCATCTGGTGCGCCGGTCTCGGAGGTACCGGCGTGCAAACATCTCCCGGCGTGGGCGCCCACATCGCCACCCTCGCCTCCACCGCCCTCGCATGACTCACCGTCGCCATGCTCCCATCCATCGCGTCAGACGGTCGAGGGTGTAGCCTCCACCATATGAGAAACCAGGTATTCTTCCAGACGAGCCTCCTAACCGGCGCTCTGATGGCGCTGACAGTTGCTTGCGCCAGGCCAGCCGAGGAACGGGCGTATCTTGATGCCTTGGAGGAGATGGAGGCAACCGAGTGGGCCAGCGACGAAGATGCCGTCCTTGCTGGACGTGACTTCTGCGACCAACTCGAATCAGGGGAGCTAGCGCTAGGCTCACAGTTCGATGAAATCGCAGTCGAACATCTCTGTGCGGCACATCTTGACGCATTTCTCGCTCATCAAGGTTACCTTGATAAGATAAGGAGAGAGGATTTGGATGAATGGGCGACAGATAGGGCAGCGATCAATGCGGGATATAGAGTCTGCGAGCGTCTTGACAATGGTGAGCCTGCGCGAGGTTCATTGACTGACCAGATCGCCGTTGAACATTTGTGCCCTGACTATCGCGTTGGATTTCGAACTTTAGAGCAGAGTAGAATTCGTGGTAGCTTCACCGTGATTGACAGCGACTTTCGCGGTAGAAGATCCGGGCGTTCTTGCTCACCTTCTGGCGGGTACAGTGACATCAATCGTTCTACTCAAGTGGTTGTTCGCAACACTGAGGACATGGAGTTGGGTCGAGCAGATCTCGGAGCTGGGACAATATCTTCCCTTGGTTGCAAGTTTAGCTTTTCGTTGACACTTACTGAAGGCGAGGACTTGTACCTTGTGACGGTTGGAAGGCGAGGGGAGATCGCATACACGTGGGAGGAACTGCGGAGACCGAATGCCATTGACTTAACGCTCGGCGACTAGATGGCGTTGGAGAGTGATAGCAATCGTATTGACGACGGGACTTAGCCGACGGAGCCGAAGTTGTAGCGTGCCATGACCCTATTTTCTCAGTGCGGTTAGCTGGCAAGCGGGCGATTGTCACGGGCGGCGCCTCGGGCATCGGGCTGGCGATAGTCGAGCGGTTTGTCGCCGAGGGCGCGCACGTTCTAGCGTGCGACCGCAACGATGAAGGCGAAGCGGCTGTGTCGGCGGCGGGCGCGACCTTCGTGCGTTGCGACGTGTCTGACGAAGGCGACATCGAGTCGATGACGGCTGCGGCCGCGCAGACGCTGGGCGGCATCGACGTGGCGGTGGCGAACGCCGGCTATGAGTTCGTCGCCGACGCGCTGGAGATGAGCGCGGAAGACTGGGATGCCCACCAGGCAGTGATGCTGCGCGGCGTGTTCCTCACGTTCAAGGCCGCGCTGCCAACGATGATCGACGGCGGCGGCGGGTCGCTCATCGGCATCGGGTCGAATTTGAGCTTCGTCGGCATGAAGAAGTCGGCGTCGTATCTAGCCGCCAAAGCTGGCGTGATCGGCCTCGTGCGAGGCCTCGCGCTCGACTTCGCCGACCGCAACATCCGCGCCAACGCCCTGTGCCCCGGGCCGACGCTCACGCCGTTAGTCCAGCGTCTGCTCGACGACGCGCCAAACCCCGACCGTCTCGCCCGCTCACTCGGCTCCGCCACCGCGCTCGGCCGCCTCGGCAAGCCCGAAGAAATCGCCGCCGGCGCCGTCTTCCTCGCCTCCGACGAAGCCAGCTACGTCACCGGCTCTGCCCTCATGGTCGACGGCGGCTACACCGCCAAGTAACCCACCACCGTGCCTAGCACTCGCCGCGCTCTGCGGTCGGTAACATCGGTCGCGTGGAATACCTGGGCAAGGCGCGTGAAGACATCGCCCCCGAGCACCCCGACCTGTATGCGTGTGCGCAAGAGATGATGTGCGAACTCCGGAACCTACGCTTCCCAAGTGGCCCCGAGCAGCCGCAGTGGATGTTCGCAGACCAGTTTCAGAATCGCGCCGAGGAGTTACACGACTACCTCAGCGCTGCTCTAGAACTCGTCAAGTGTCAGAGTTTCGTTCCCGCATATGCTCTCTTGCTCTCGGCCCTAGATCACGCGATGGTCGAGCTCCTCTTGCGTGCCGGGCCGCGGCATCGCTTGGAACTCGACCCAGTGAACGAGCCACGGCACCAAGAGATGCTGCATCGATTTGAGAAAGACCCAGACAGTTCGTCGTTGCTCTCCGTGACTCCGAGCGCCGGCGATCGCGTCATGGCCGTGCACAAAGGAGTGTTGGCTCTACACCATGGCCACGAATACGAGGAGCGGGTATCAGTTTACTGGCGCTTGTGTCTTCGCCACAATCCGACGGTTGGTCAGAACTATATGAGGGAGGGCATGATCGCTCTCAAGCCAACGGGCTATGAAGATGATGAAGACTATGCCTACCGTCAAAAAAAGTTATATGTCAACTTCTTTGAGTTTGTCACGCTGTGTGCCCATCTATCTGAAAATCAGCTACTGACACGTGACGAACTGCGGCTACTTCGAGCGCATCATCAGTATCTCAAGGCGTTTGTGCATCCCTCTAGTTGGGCGGCCCGTTCAGTGCGTGGAGCAGTTAGCAAGCAGCGCCGGAAAACTCCATCAAGTCAATCGCTGCACCTGAGGAGTGAACTGGCGCTCTTGTATATCGTCTGCATTGTGAACTGGGTCTTGCAAGTGCACTTGCGTCAGTGTTACCAACATCGGTGCTTCGTATCCGAAGACTACGCGAAGAGTTGGGACTTGAGTGTAAGTGCGAGACGACACGCATCGCACCTATTGTTCCCCGGCACCTGTCCGATCACAGCGACCGACGCACCAGATTCGGCGAAATGCACGCTTGACAGATTTGGATCCGTCAACTATGGAGAACACCCGCCGATGGATGGCACCGAGATAGCAAACAGTGAGATTTGGTTCCCGTTGGATCAACTTGAGCGCCTAGAGCAGTGGCACCACGCACGACTTCAACCCAATGATGGGCATCGGTACGTGCCGCCTTGGCTTGACGATACCACCCTGGAGCAACAGAGCAACGTAAAGGTATCTTGACCGGGTGCAGTACCTGGGTCAAGCGCGCTTTGACCTTGAACTAGAACATCCTGAACTGCACGAAGCAACGCAGAACCTCCTGCGTGCGCTGCGGACGATTCCAACGCCGGTAGGCGGCAAGGACAACACTCGGGCCGAGTGGCGCCTCTACCTGGAGCGAGCACGACAGCTTGCACAGCAGGCGGATGCGGCGCTATTGCTAACGCCTGAACAGCAGTATGGAAGTGCATTGACCTTGGTGCGGAGCGTCTTGGAACAGATGTGCCTCGACCTGCTCATGCTTTCGGATGCGACTGCGTGGTCTGAGAAGGTTGAGCAAGACCAAGTTGCCAGAGATGGACTGACCGTCCCAAACCAGATCGGTGAGCCCCCGTGGGTAGTGTCTCCCTACGTCCGCCTGCTGAGCGAACACACGGAGGCCTGGACACCCGGACTTTCTACCGAGCGATTAGCGGCGCTTGAAGGACGGGACGCCGCTTCGCTCCGTCGCAGGAGCGAAGAGCACAGCCGTCGTCGGAGGCCTTTTCTTGGCTGGCATCAGATTCGAGATAACCTGGTAGCATGCGGAGCGCTTCAAGACTCCGAGGGTCAGCGCTTGGACGATCACTATAGATTCTTGAGCCAGTTTGTCCACCCGTATGGAGGCGAGCAGTTCCTCATGCGGTGCTACTGTACTGAGATCGACGACGGTACGCTACACGAGGAAGATCACCACATCTTTGGCGAGTTGGTGCTGCTTTACCTGACGAACATTTTGTCCAATGAACTTGAGGCGGTGACTGACTACTTTGAGGCGACGGCCAAGCACCGACTGGCGGAGGAGTCCAGACATCGCGAGCTTGTGCTGATGTCAAGGCATCTCGCTGGCTATCTGTGGTTGCC
>CAYRJD010000062.1:0-10922 GCA_964424585.1 uncultured Acidimicrobiales bacterium
TGAGGAGACACCTCGCCCTCGAATGCACCAAGTTCAACAAGGAGCAACAATGACGAAGCGATTATGGCGGGCCATCCTCGCTTGTGCGCTGGCGTTCGCGCCAGCCGTCGGCATCCTCGCCGCGGCGGACGTAGCCAGCGCGCATAGCAGTTGTCTTCATGCCGGTCACTACCACTCTGCCTGGAGCGGTCGCTATTACGCAGGGCTGTCGCTGCACACGTTCGGCGACCGCGGCTGGTCGGTGCACGGGCACCGACACAGTCGCGGCACCTACGTCAGGCCATGCCGTCACACGCACCGGCCTCCCCCTTACTTCTGGTAGGCCGAAAGCCGGACCAGCGGCGGCGCTCGCCGCTCAACAAAACAGCGCTGGACTCTGGGTCCGCTGGCGCTGAGTCGTCGGCCGGGGCGAGGGCGTGCTCGCGTTGCGCCATGCGTCGGTGTTGTCTACTGGGTCGTCAGCGAGTCGACTGACGCGCGTGCCAGGTTCTTGGCACGCGCGAAGCGTTGGTGTTGCGGATCGCGCGTCGGACACGTCCGCGGCGCTGGTGACCGTGGCTTGTGTTTTTCAGCTGCCTGGCACTGCGGCTAGCCGCTGATGAGTTCTCGGACTTCGGCGAGCATGTCGCGGTTGGCTTCGACGAGCGGGGTCTGGGTCTCGTGGCGGATTTGGCGTGCGATGATTTCCCAGGGATAGCGGCATTCGAGGTCGACGAGTGCCGCGTCGATCTCCTGGGCGGGTGTGAGATCGTGGTGGAGGCTCTCGCCGTAACCGATGAGCATGGCGGCGCTGGGGAGGTCAAGCCAGGGCAGTCCCTGTGCGCTGGTGCAATCCGCATACGCCTCGTTGGCTGCCTGGTACTCAGGATGAGATACAACCTCCTCTTGGGCTTGCCGGAAGATCGCGTCGACCGCCCCGAAGTGGCCGCCCATGGCCGTCTGTCTAGCTTCACCGCGGCACCCAGCAGGTTCGGTGACACCAACTGGGCCGTCGAGGGCGTCGTAGTAAGCCTCGCTCTCGGCCAGGGTGAGAGTGTTGACGTATTCGAGTTCCTCTTCGCCGGTGCTAATCAGGCCGCCGGAGGTTGTGATGGGGTCGAGTTTGGAGCCGAAGCCGTGCGTGCGTGCGAACTCGTCTCGGGTCATGGCTGGCAGCCATGCGACACCCACATCATCGAGAAGCAGCTGAGGTTCGTACTCCCAGCCCTTGTTGCGCATGCACTTCGCGGTCTCCTCTTCTAGCAGCTGCCCGACTCGCAGCATCCCGCCGCTGCCCAGCCGATCCAGTCCTAACGCAGCGTTCATGGGCGAGGGCGGCCGAGCGTTGACCAGCTCTCGTCTAAACTCCTCCTCGGTGAACGCCGTTGGCCCGCGCGCAGCAGCAGGTTCGTCGGCATCCGACGAGCACGCCAGCCCTGCCAGCAGTATCGCCGCGCCCACGACAAGCAGCAGCCCCACGCGGCGGGACCGCGAGACAGCGTCGGGTGGAATCACCCCTGACATCACGCGCGGCAGGGTAGCCAGCGCCGTTCGGATTGCCGCGCACATGATTGTGGTGACACAAGACTTGCGCTCAGAAGGAGCATGTGGTACGATTGGAATTGGTGGTGATCCCCACTTCGCCACTGAAAGTCCCAGACCCCAAGTTCAAGGAGCAACAATGACGAAGCGACTATGGCGGGCCATTCTCGCCTGCGTACTGACACTGGTGCTAACCGCGGGAGGATTCGCCGCATCGGGCCTGGCTGGCGCGCACAGCACGTGTCGGCACAATGGTCACTTTCACACGTACTGGGTCGAGAGTGAGAGTGATGGTCAGTGGGTTAGCAGTCGAGCTAGCCGGAGGCAAGTGCGGCACCGCGCCGCGCTAACGCTGCACACATTGGGCGATGGCGGATGGTCAGTGCACGGGCACCTACATCTAGTTCCGATGCGGCCTGCGGCCTGCTCGCATGTACATCCGCGTCTCTACTTCTGGTAGGCCGAAAGCCGGACCAGCGGCGGCGCTCGCCGCTCAACAACACAGCCCTGGCTCTGCGTTGAGCTGACAGCCGGAGGTCGGGCGCGCCCATTGACGAGCGGTCGTTGGGTGAGCGCTGCGGGTTGGGCTGTGCTCAGAAGCGCTGGAGGGCCTCGCGGGGTTCGAGGCGGCTCGCCGCCCGAGCCGGTAGCAGCCCAGAGATCGCGCCGACCAGCACGCCGAGCACGGGCCCGACGAGATACGTGAGCGGCGTGATGCCAACCTCCCAACCAGCCAGAAGCGCCGCAACAACCACAGCACCCATGCCGAGCGTCGCGCCCGCCACGCCACCCACGACGCCGACGAGCATCGACTCCATCACCAGCTGGAAGTAGATGTCGCCGCGTCGCGCGCCGAACACTCGACGCAGCGCGATTTCCGGAGCCCGCTGCGCCACTGACGCGGCGTTTGCGAAGCCGATCATCAGGGCAGCCAGGCCCGCCACTCCGATGCCGATCATCAGCACGAGGTCTGATGTCGCCTCGCCGATCACTTCGCGCAGCGTCACCGCGTCTGGAATGAACGACGGCCGCAGTACTGCCGGGTCTTCGACGCGCGCGACCAGCGGGGCGTTCGCCGCAATGAAGTCGCCGTGACCTGGCACGATCTTCATGTAGACGCGCCGCGAGTTCAGCGGCACGCCCAGCTGTCGGGCAGCGCACTCGGGAACGACGACCGAGCTGGCGAGCCGAGGCAGCCCGGCCGCTTCCTCTATCACGCCGACCACCGCGAACGGCACGCCAGCGAGACGGATGGAGGTCGGATCGCCCGGGTGCACCCCGACGCCGATCTGCTCGGCCGCGTCCCGCCCGATGAGCGCCTCGCGAATGCCGCACGCGCCGTTCGGCCACGCCGGCACAACCGGCATCACCGCGTCGGCTGCCAGCAACGTGGAGACATCGACGCCGAACACCGCGAGGCCGGTTTCGTACACCGGCAGCTCTCCGAACAGCGCAGCTGGAACCGCGTCGATTGACAGCAGCGGCCCGCCATCGACCACCACGCCTAGCTCCTTGAGCCGCTCGCCCAGATCAAGCGGAAAGTCGCGAGCCGAACGCTTGTCTGTGGCGTCGTCGATCAGCTCGACCTCGCGGGTGCGTCGTTCGTCAAACTCGTTCAGCACTTCAGACTGACCCGCGTCGCCCAGCAGCACGGCGCCGGTCGATAGAGCGACTCCCACCGCTACGGCGCTGAACGCAACCCAGCTGCGCACGGGGTTGGCGCGCAGCGATAGCCACGCCTCGGTTAGCACCGCGACGGGGCCGAGCCGGCGCAGGCGACGCCCGTGGTCAGCCTGCAACGCCGACCTCCGCGCCTTCGCTGACGCGCCCGTCGTGGGTGATGATGCGGCGCCCTTGCCGCGCCGCCACGCCTGGGTCGTGCGTCACGATCACGAGCGTGACGCCGCGCTCGACGTTCAGCGACGCGAGCAGTTCGAGCACCGCGGTGCCGGTTTGTGAGTCGAGGTTGCCGGTCGGCTCGTCGGCGAGGATGAGCATCGGCTCGGGGGCCAGCGCTCGGGCGATGGCGGCTCGTTGCCGCTCGCCGCCGGAGAGTTCGTCGGGGAGGTGGTGCGCACGGTCAGCCAGGCCGACCAACTCGAGCACCTCGGCGGCCCGGTCGTGACGCTCTTGCTCTGAGTACGTGCGGTAGCGCATGCTTACCGCGACGTTGTCGAGCACGGTGCGTCCGGCCAGCAGGTGATACGACTGAAACACGAACCCGATGCGGCTGGCGCGCAGGTGCAATCGCTCGCGCTCGCGCAGCTCGTTGACGTCGTTGCCCAAGAATCGGTAGCTGCCTTCGCTCGGCAGATCGAGCATTCCGAGCAGCGCCAGCAGCGTGGACTTGCCCGAACCTGACGCGCCCGAGATCGCCACCGACTCGCCTTGCTCGATGACGAGGTCGACGTCGGTGAGCGCGGTGAAGATGTTGGGCGCTGGGTAGGTGAAGCCGACGTCGCGCAGCGCGATGAGCGGCTCAGCCTGCGTGCTTGCACTCATCGGTCGGCGTGGCTCTGTGACGGGTGGTCAGCTGCCGAGGCGCACGGGCGTGCCTGCCGTCAACGTCGCTGGCGGCGCAACCAGCTCTACCCAGCCTCCGGCCCTGAGGCCCGCAGTAACCGACACCGCCGTCCACTCGTCGTCGATCATCGCGGTGACCGCTTGACCGCTGCCATCGAACGCGGCCGCCGGTGCGGCCAGCACTTCTCCATCTGTGCTCAACAGCGTCACGATCACGATCGCCGTGTCTCCAACGCGGCCCTCGATGGCCTCACCGGTTGGCTGATAGTGCTGGTGGCGGCTGATCGACTCGCCGACTCCACCGAACTGGCCCGAGAAGGCGGGCCTGCTCTCAACGATCACTTCACCCGATATCGCCTCCACTTCGATCTCGTTGACGGAGACTTTCGCCGTCAAGCCTGCAGCGAGAACGTCTGCTTGGCTCTCTGACACCGCGCAGCGTGCGTGCAACTCTGGGTCTTCGCTCACCGCCAGTCGCCCACGCGCAGTCGCATCTTGCGCACTCGTGGTCGGAACCTCGACAACCTCAGCCGGTAGCTGTGGGACAAACCACAACTCGGCCACGGGCACCCCCGGCCACTGCTGCGTGCGGGCGTCTTCCAGCCGGCGTTCGGCGGCCTGGAGAAACAGCTCGGCTCGAGTCCGCGGCGCGCCCCAAGGAGATTGTTTGAGATCGAGCTTGGCGATTTCGTGATCGAGTTCGGCCGACTCAAACGCTGCGACGGCGGCAGGATCGACTGAAGGCGAGTATCCGGCCGCTTCGTACAGCGCGCTGACCGCGACAGAAGTTGGTTCGTCGTAGCTGCCGGTGACGGCTTCCGCATCTAGATGCCCGGCATCGACGAGCATCTCTTGTACCAGCGTGACCGACTCGCCACGGGTGCCCGCCACTATATCTGCTGCTGGAGGCTGGCTGCCCTCGACGACGATGAGTGGACGATCTCTGCGCTGCGCGACGACATCACCTGCGCGAACGATGTCACCCACCGACACCAGGCTGCGCGTGATCGGCGACACGTCTGACGTCGAGCCCGCCGCGCCGACGCTGTAGACGTTCGTTGCTTCGACGCGGCAGCGGATGGTCAGCGTCTCTTCGAGCAGGCGCCGCTCGATGCTGCTCGTGGCGACCACTGGCTGGACGTCGTCTGAGGCGTCGCCTGAATCGGTGGTGGAACTCGCGAGCAACCACACCGTGCCGTTGGTCGCGAACAGGAGGGCCAGCACTAGTATTGTCCAGCCCAACTTTCGGGCTGATGCGCGTCGCTTAGGCATATCGCTTCGATCTGTTGAGGCTCAACCGCTGAGCAGTTCTTTGAGCTGCACTAGCAGCTCTCGGTTGGGTTCGATGAGGGAAGTCTCAACCTCGTGACGCACACGGCGCGCAACCACCTCCCACGGGTAGCGACACTCAAGGTCGGACAGCGCAGCATCAATTTCGTCCGCGAGCCAAAAGTTTGAGCGTTCGCTGTACTCATGTCCCCACGTCTGGGCTTGCTGCGGGTCAGTTTGCCAGGTGATGCCTTGATCGGTCATGCACTCAAGGTAGGTCGCGGTTGCGGCGCGATAATCAGCGTTGGCCTCCAACAGCTCATCTACCTGGTCATAGATCGCTTGCATGGGTTGCAGCGAGTCTGAGAACACGCCCAGCGCTTGCTGGCGACAGCCTGATTCGCCATCAATGTCTTTGCTGTATTCTTCTCGCTCGCTTGGCGACAACACTTCCTCATAGTATTCGTCGATGTCGTCGCCGCCGATCACGAGACCATTGGACGTGACAGCCGGATCTAGTCTCGATCCATAGCCGTGGGTGTTGGCAAACTCTTCGCGACTCATCGCCGGCAGCCACACCACGCCTACTTCGTCTTCCCGAAGCTGAGCGTCATAGTCCCAACCTCGTTGACGCATGCACGCCGAAACCTCTTCCTGAAGGAGTTGCGTTACCCGCAGGACGGGGCTCGACCCCTGTGTGTCAAGTCCCATCGCGTTGAGCAGTGGAGTAGGTGGATACACGTTGACCAATTCGGCTCTGAACTCTTCTTCGGTCAAGTTGGCTGACCTGTCTGCCGTCTCGTCGTCACTTGAGTCAGCCGAGCAAGCCAAGCTCAAGAGCACGAGGCCAGCGAACGCGAGCAGCAGTCCGGCTGTGCGGATGGGTGCGTGAGTGCGTGAGTGCGTGGCGAAGTTCACACAGGCAAGTCTAGCAGTGGTCGTCTACCAGCAGGTCGGTGGGAAGCGGCGCGCCGTTGGCGATGGCGGCTGCTCGGGCGAGCACCTGGCTGGGAATGTGGCAGCGCACGTATTCGGGCTGGTGCGCGAGCGCGATGTCCATTAGCGCGAGCCGGTCGGGCGTTTGCAGCCAGGGCAGCGGCACATACAGCGGCAGCCCGACCGTTCGCAGGCGGTCTAGCCCTGCGTAGATCGCTCGCTGGTAGGCGCGGCGGGCTTCCCACTCCCAGTTCGGCGGACCGAAACCGACGCCTGGGTCGGCGAGCAGTCGGTCGGCCAGCCGGTGCGATGCCAGTTCGTGCAGCCGGGATGTGAACCAGTCGCGCATCGCTGCGACTGGGTCAGTGGTGGCCGCAGATTCGCCATCGCCGATGGCGAGATCGGTGGCGTCGCCGTCAGCTCCGCCGGGCAGCCGCAGCGCCCGAAAGTGCGGCCCAGCCATGAACGGCAGCACCACCGTCGCGCTGCTGGCCGCCGCGACGTCGAGCATCTGCGGGCTCTGCAGCGCATCGCCCGCGTTGAGCACCACTGCGCCGGCGGCGAGCGCACGCTGCGCCACCACCGCGTGGCGGGTGTCGACCGACACCGCGAAGCCCGCGTCGGTCAGGGCGCACAGCGGCCCCGCGAGGCGCGCCCACTCCGCGTCGGGCGTGACCGCGTCGGCGTGGCCGGTCGAGCCTTCGGCGCCCAGGTCGATAGACGTCGCGCCTGCGTCGATGAGCGCGTGAGCACGCTTGAGCGCCGCGGCCGGCGTGGTGGCTATCGAGAACGTCGCGAGCGAGTCAGGCGACGCGTTGATTACCCCGAAGATGTCCAAGAGCGTCGCAGACTACGCGGCGCCGGTTGCTGCCCAGCCAGCGAGCGACGCTCAGCCGCCGATGTGGGTTTTGACCCTCGCCAACAAGTCGGCGTTCTGGGTGACCAGAGGGGCTTCCACTTCGTGCACCAGCCGACGCACCACCACCTCGGTGGGGTAGCGGCAGTCGAGTTCGGCTAGCGCGGCGGCTATCTCTTCAGCCGGCGTGAAACCGCCGTAGGCGCCCAGCGCGTACCCTTTGTGCATTGCCCACCACGGATCGTTGAGTTGCGGGAAGCCTCGGCTGGTCATGCACGCCGCGTAGGTTTGGCTGGCAGCGATGAACGCCGGGTCAGACGCGACTTGCTGGTGCGCATGCCACATGAGGTCGGACAGCTCGCCAAAGTCGCCGCCCCACATCTCTTCGAGCGGTGCGGCGCTGCACCCTGCCGGCTCGACGAGTTCGACATCTGACGGCTCATCTGTGTCATCGAGTGACCACACGACGACGTCTTCGGTGAGGTACGGCACCGATTCGTCGTCAGGCGCCAGAACCACGTCCAGTTCCGACAAGTCTGGTTCGGACCGGTGCTCATCAGACGGCTCGATCCAGCGGTGTTGCGTTTCGTCCCAGTTCTCTTCGACCCACTTCACCACGTCAGGGCTGACCAGTTTCTCGCCGTAGTCGAGAGGGCCGATGGGTTCGTCTGCGAGCGGGCCGTAGAGGTCGACTCCGTAGGCGCGCTCTTCTTCGAGCGACATCGAGTTGATGTACATGTTTTCGCCGTAGCGCTCACTCAGCCTGCCGCCAGACGTGGCAATCGGATCGAGCTGGCCGCCAAACCCGTGGGTGCTCGCGAACTCTTGTCTGCTCATTGACGGCAGCCACTCCACGCCCACGTCGTCGCGAAGTAACCCAGCCTCGTAGCGCCAGCCCTTGGCTCGCATGCACTCGGCCACCACTTCTTCGGCCGCCAGGCTGACGGCCAAGGCGCCGTGAGCACCCAACCGGTCGAGACCGATCGCTCGGATTATCGGCGAGAGCACTGGGGCGTTGACCAACTCGTTTCGGAATGCGTCCTCGCTGAGGTCGCCGAGCGCGCCATCGACGCTGGTGGCGCTGGAACTCACAGGCCATGCCACGCCTAACGTCAAGGTGGCAATGGCCGCCACCAGGTGAAACTTGAACCGCATGGTGACAACCGTAGTCGACCGGCTAGGTGGCGGGTGCGAGGGCGACGCGCACGTGCTTGTGGTGCGGTGTGAGCGACAGCCAGTCGCGGTCTTCGAGCGCCGTCAGCTCGTTCACCGCGACGCCGTTGATGTGGTGCTCGCCGGTCTCGTCGGGGTACTCGGTGCCAAAGCCGTGCGGCAACGACACGTGGCCCCGCAGCAGCGTCTCGGTGATCTCCACCGGCGCCTCGGCTTCGCCGCGCTTTGAGCGGATGTGCACCCGCTCGCCGTCGGCTACGCCCAAGCCCGCCGCGTCGTCTGGGTGGATGCGCAGCGCGCCCTGCTTGTCGCGCTTGCGCCACTGCGGGTCGCGCACGATGTCGTTGGCGTTCGACGAACGCCGCTCACCCGCGGACAGCACGAACGGGTAGCGGTCGTTCGCTGCGGTCGGCTCTTCGGTGGCGAGCTGGCGAAACTCATCGGCCAGCTCGGAGATGAACAGGTGAATCTTGCCGTCGGGGTGCGCGATGCGCTTCCAGGTGTCTTCGTAGTCGCTGACGGTCACCGTAAAGCCTGACGGCGAGTTGAGGATCGTGTCGAACAGGTTGCTCGCCAGCTCGGGCCCCTCGCCTTCGATGCCCGCGGCGCGCACCTCATCGCCGTAGCGCATCGACGCCTGCATCGCCGCGCCGAACAGCACCGATGCGTGCGCGTTGTCGCCCAGCGTCGAGCCGAGGCTGTCGTACAGCACCACCGGCAGCTTCGCGCCGAGATCTGGGTTTTCCGCCCCCAGCGTCGCCATCGCCGACATGAACTCGGTGCGCCCGCGCCGAGCGGCTTCACGCAGCGCGTCGGTCTGCTCGGGCATGCCGCCCAGCGCGGTCACCAGGCGGTGGTGAATCTCGGCTTCGGGCAGCGAGTCGCCGAGCGGCTCAAAGAGTGGCTGGCGCAGGTGGAAGTAGTTGGCAGGCATCTCGCCCGCGAAGAACGTCGCCTCGGGCTTCTCATACTGCGAGCACGCCGGCAGCACGTAGTGCGCCTGACGGGCGGTTTCGGTCATCGCCACGTCGATGACGACCAGGCAGTCGAGCTTCGCGAACGCCTCACGGAAGCGCTTGGAGTCGGGCAGCGTGTGCGCCGGGTTGGCCGACTCGACCACCATCGCCCGGAAGCGGTCGGGATGGTCGGTGTCGATGCAGTCGGGAATGGCGGCGCACGCCAGCAACCCCGCGAGGATCGGCGAGCCGGTCACGGGGTCGACCTCGCCTGCGCCTGAATGCCCGCACACGGGCGCCAGGCGCACCGGCAGGTTCATGCCGCCGGCGCGGGCGAAGCTGCCGGTCAGCAGATACAGCAGGCGCTGGAGGTAGCTGTTGAGCGTCGAGTGCGGCGCCATCTCGATGCCCAAGTCTTCTTCGGTAGCGACCGCGTGGGCGGCAGCCAGCGTGCGGGCTGCGGCTCGCAGCTCATCTGCCGCCACGCCGCACTTGCGGGCGCACTCGTCGACGTCGACCGTCGCGACGAGCGCCCTTAGCTCATCGGCACCGGTGCAGTGCTGCTCGATGAACTTGCGGTCGATGAGGTCTTCTTCGAACAAGATCGCGACCAGCGCGGCCAGCGCCCAGGCGTCGGTGCCGGGGAAGACCCGCAGGTGGTGATCGGCAATCGCGGCGGTCTCAGATATGCGCGGGTCGATCACGATCAACTTGCGGCTGTCGTCGTTCTTGATGCGGTTGAGTTCGTTGCGTGACTCTGGGAAGCCGTGCGACTGCCACGGGTTCTTGCCGATGAACACCGCGCAGTCGGTGTGCTCAAAATCGCCGACCGCGCCCAAGTTTTGGCGGCCGAACAGCTTGCCCTGCACCCAGAACATGCCGGTCTTTTCTTGCGCGAGGGCGTTCGAGCGGTAGCGCATGCCGAGCGTCTGCATCAGCCCGCGGGCGTACGCGCCCGGCAGGTGGTTGCCTTGTCCGCCGCCGCCGTAGTAGAGGATTTTGTCGCCGCCTACTTCGTCGCGAATCGCAGCGAGCCGCTCGGCGACCTCGCTGATGGCGGTGCTCCAGTCGATCTCTTCGAACGTGCCGTCGTCGCGCCGGCGCAGCGGGGTGGTGAGACGGTCGCGGCCGTTCTGGTAGTAGTTGAGCCGCAGCGCCTTCTCACACGTGTAGCCCTTCGAAGCGGGGTGGGCCTTGTCGCCGCGCACGCGGGTGATCTCGCGTCCGTCTAGGCGCACCTCGATGCCGCAGTTGGTGCTGCAGAGGATGCACGCCGTGGGGTGCCACACTTTCGTCGGGTCTTCGGGCGCGGCTGCTTCGGCAGCGACGGGTTCGGTCGTGAGGGTCATCGTGGTGGCTCCTTTGGAGTGAGTGGTTCGCTCGGCATCGATCGTCTGGCACAATCGCGCCTAGCGTCAGGCTAGATGACTGGAGGCATCACATGAAGATCAAGGTCGATAGCGACAAGTGCCAGGGGCACAACCGGTGCTACTCGCTGGCGCCCGAGCTGTTCGACGTCGACGAGCTGGGCTACGCCAGCGAGATCGGCGACGGTGAGGTGCCAGCCGGGCTCGAAGAGAAGGCTCGGCTGGCGGCGGCGAACTGCCCGGAGTATGCGGTCGAAATCATCGAGTAGTGAGCGGGGGTAGCGAGCCGATGAGTGGGCGGCGGGCGGGCCGATGAATGGG
>CAYRJD010000063.1:0-5656 GCA_964424585.1 uncultured Acidimicrobiales bacterium
GTAGTCGCGGTAAATCTCGATGGCGTTCGACGTGTCCAAGTTCCACAAGATGCTCGCGTCGACGTCGACGACGGCGTTGTCTTGGGTCACCGCTTCCACCGCGTCGGCCGAACTCACCTCGCCCTCGCTCGGCACCGCCGAATACGTCGACTCTTGCTGCAGCCCGGGAATGTTCGTCACCGAAGCAAACGGCACCTTGATGTGCAGCCCCTCGGCGTGCGTGGCGCGCGGCTTGCCGAACAGCACCTCCACGCCCACGTGGTTCGCAGGCACGGTGAACAGCACCGTCGACGTCGTCAACGTCAGCGCGCCGATCAGCGCGATGACGAGCGCCAGAGTGCCGACGCCGCCGAACAGCTTTGGCGCAGGCTTGGCATCGTCGTGATCGGCGTCGAGCTTGGCAAACGCGAAGCGCAGGCCTGCCCAGACGGCTCCGCCTAGCAGCAAGATGAATCCAACTAGTGCCAGCATTGGTGACCTCCTCGTGGTCGATGGGTTGAACTGACGCCACCATCGTTGCCGATGCGCGGCTGAGTTATTTCTGAGTTTCTCGTTGTGCCGCTGGTCAAGACAAAGCGGCGCAGCGCAGCGTTGCCGCCTGGGTGAAGCCGGCGCCAGACGCGTCGGCTGTGGTTTCGACGAACGAGCGGCCCGCGTCGTCGGTGCGCGCGTCGTCGGTGCCGGCGCCGTCGGTGAGCGCGCCCGTGAGCGTGCAGCCCGGCGGTGCCGACACCAAGGTGACGCGCAGCTCACAGGCGCGCGTCTCGTCGCCTCGCTCGGCGTGAGCGGCGAGCAGCAGCGCGGCGCCAGCCAGCACGTCGGCGGTCGCGCCCGAGCGGGCGGCGAGCGCGTACACCACGCCGACGCGCGCGGCCAGGCCGGCGAACAAGCTCACGTCGTCGCCGCAGGTGCCGGGCACGTTGACGCCCAGCTCGACCGCGGCGCCCACGGCGAAGCTGTGCTCGGGCATCGTCAGCGACACGCCCACCGGCACTCGACTAGACGCGGCGACCACCCACGGCCCGGTCGCGCCGCCAGCCGAACTGGACCCGCTCGGGTCGCCGCTGCGCGAGGTGCCACTTCGTGAGCCGCCACCGCTCGTGCGGCCGGCACCGACGCGCGCGCCGGAAGGCGCACCCGCGCCCGTGCCCGCGCGCGTGCTCACATCGCCGCCGGCGTCTGTGCCGGCCTGAGGCGCGAGCGACGGCTCGACGACATCCGCAACCGGCCGAGCCCGATACCACGCCACTGCGCCGACGTCTGCGGCGGTGCCGCCGCGCACCGTGTCGCTGAACGGACGCGCCGGGTCGGCGTCGCGCACGAACTCGCTGCCGTCGCGCTCGTGCTGCGGCCACCCAACGTCGTAGACGCACGCCTCGCCGCCGGCGGTGCGGTCGATGAGGCCCGGCACCGCCACGTGCGTCAGCGCGGTGTGCGGCTGGCGCTCTTCAACTTCCGACTTGCTGATGGTCACCGTCTGGCTGATCGCCGGCGACGCAGGGTCGGCGTCGCAGCCAACAGGCGCGCCAGCCTGCGGCGCGAGCGTCACCTCAAAGACGGTGCCCGGCGGAATCTCGTTCGTGTGGTCGTCGTCGTCGAGCGTGTGCGTTCCGCCCAAGTAGAGGTTCGCGGTGAAGCGGCTCACCACCTCCACATACGTCGCCCGCGCGCCCGCGGCGTTCGCGCGCACGACGTCGTCGTCAGAGCTGGCCGCGACCTTCGCCAACCTGCCCGCCGGCGTCAGCGAGCTGGTCGGTGAGAAGTCGAGCGTGTAGTCGCACGTCTTGGTCGCGTGCTCGTCGATGAGCCGGAACGCCGTGACCGGTTCTGCGTCGCCGGCGGCGTTCAGCTCGTACGCCCTGGTCAGCTCTGAGCAGCTCGCGTCGGTCGAACGAAACGCCACCGACAGTCGCGCCCCCGCGTAGTCGTGAACGCCGTCGCCGTCGAAGTCGACGCTCGGCACGTCGAACGCAACCGACGGCTCGAAGTAGGCGAGATTGGCGGCGTAGCGATGCGTCGCCGTCGCGTCGGTCGGGCTGAGCCGCACGCTGGCGGCGAACGCATCGTCGCGCACCCAAGCGGTGCCGCTGGTCTCGGTGCGTGGCCAGCGCACCGTGTAGCTGCACTCGGCGCTCGCCCGCGCCGGACGTCGCACCAGCGTGAACAACGCCGTCGCCGACTGGCTGCGGGCCGCGAGCGTGAGCTGCTGGTCGGCGTCGGTTGAGCAGTTCGCGGGCGTGCTCGCCCCGGCTTGGGGCACGACGCCGACGGCGAAGGTGGTGCTCGTCGCGACCGGCTCGCTCGTCGAGACCGTCAGCGACGCGGTGAACGTGGTCGCCACGTCTTCGTCTGAGTAGCGGCTGGTCGCGCTCGGGCTGGCCTGGCTGAGTTCGGTGTCAGCCACGTAGGCAGAGTCGGCGGCGAACTCCGAGCCGCCCGTCTCGCTGCTCGGCCAGCCGACCGTATACGCGCAGTGCCCGACCACCCCCGCGGGCGTGTGGATCAACGAGAAGGTGTCTGCGATCGTGCGGTCGTTGTCGCCGTCGAGCGCGGGCGCGACGAGCGTGCGAGTGACCTGGCGCGAGCACCCGACGGGCGAGCCGCTGGTCGGGCTGACGTTGACGATGAAAGCGGTGGCGGCGGGCACCTGCGCCACAACCGTCAGCTCGAGCGTCGCGTCAAACGACGCCTCGGCCGGCACCTGATACGCGGCGCTCAACTCGGCGGCCACACCCAGCCGGCCGACAGGTCGCCAACTCGTGTCTCGCGCGCCCAGCGTGCGCGTCGCTTCGGCCTCGGGCAGGTCGGTGACCGACCACGAAACGTCGTAGCTGCAGCGTTCGCTGGCGCTGGCTGCATCTGCTGGCAGGTCGGTCAAGTGAAACTGGCGAGCCAACGTGGTCTCATCGGCGACGTCGAGCGTGAGCTGTCTTGTCTTGGTGGAACCGGCTGCGGACGTGAGGTCGTCAGTAGGGCCGTCGTATACGAGGCACTGCGCGCTCGCGCCAGCGGCGGTCGCGACGGTGACCGCGACCGTGTGAGCCTTAGTCGCGCCCGGCGTCGCCACCACCACGTCGACCGGCGAGACGATGCTCGCCGCGACGTAGGTCGCGGCGGCTGGCGAGGTCGCGCTCAGCGAGGTGGTCTCGGTGCTGCGCGACAGCCAGGCGCGCTCGGTCGGCTGCGCCGGAAACGCAACCTCATAGGTGCACGGCGACCCGACTTGGGTGAAGCCGCCCGGGTTGCGCTCTTCGACGGCCAGCACTCGGTCAGCCAGCGCGGGCGGCGCTGCGGTTACCGAGCCGTCTGGCCCGATGGCGTAGCTGGTGGGCTCAGCCGGCGTCGAGCACCCAGCGGGAGCTTCGCTCGCCGGCGCGAACGTCACCGCGAAGGTGAGCGGCCCGCTGCCGCCGCCGGGCAGCGGCACATCCGCGAACAGGTTCGTCGCGCCGCCCCCAAATGCTCCGCCAACGTCACCAGCGATTTGGGGCACCTCGATGTCGACCTGCGGGGTGAACGTGACGTCGCCGACGACGTAGCTGACCACCGCGCGAGGCGACGCGCTGTGAACGCGGCTCGTGATCGCGCCGAGCCGCAGCGTCCAGCTCAGCCGCGCGCCGGGCGGCGCCGACTTGAGTCTCGGCGCGCCCAAGATGTAGACGCACGTCGCAGCGGTGCCGCCTGGCGAGTCGACCAGCGGCGTCGGATGATCGCCCGTCACCGTGCCGTTGGGCTGCACCGTGTAGTCGAACGAGATCGGCGTGGTAGCCGAGCAGCCAGGGCCTGCGTGCGGCGAGCGTGAGATCGTCAGCGTGAACGCGGTGCCAGCGAACAAGTTGGTGCTTGAGGCTTCGCCGTCGAGCGGTGGCACGACGACACGCACGTCGGGCGCGAAGGTGGTGTCGTCGGTCGGGCGATACTCATGCACCGCCCTCGGATTGGCTGCGTCGAGCGCGCCAGAGGCAAACGCGGCGTGCGCGCCGTCTTGTTGCCAGGCGAACGGGCTCGAGCCGTCTTCGTTGGTCGGCCACGAAATCGCGTAGCGGCACCGCTGGGTTGCGTCGGTGCCGTGCGCAGCCAGGCGACCTAACGCCGCCCGCGCCGAGTGCGCGCCTTGGTTCACGGTGAGCACCGCGGTTTGCGGCGTCGAGCAGCCCGCAGGCGAAGCGACGAGCGGCACCGTGAACGTGGTGTCTGCGCCTACCGGCACCGTCGTGCGCACTTCGATCTCGCCGTCGAACACGGGGCGATAGCGGTTGGTCGTGCTGGGCATCGCCGCGCTCAACGTGCTGGCTCTGGCGCTGTAGCCGGCGTCTTGCGTCCAGTTGCCGATGACGGCCGGGTCGGTCGGCCACGTCACGACATAGGCGCAACCCGCCGCCGCGCCGACCGGCTGGTTCACCACGTGGTCGGCGACGTAGCGCGCCGCAGTGTCGCCGACCGACAACGTGAGCGAACGCGCACCCAAAGCGGAGCAGTCGCGGTGCGACCCAGCGACGGGCGCGATGCCCACCTCGAACGTCGTCTCTGCCGTGACCGCAACGGTCGTCGTCAGCTCGACGCTGATGGCGAACGTGCTCGCCGTGCCGTACGACGCGTACAGCGTCGGCTCGGCCTGGCCGAACACCGACGCGTCGACGGTCGCGTCGCGATCGCCGATGCGCCTGAACGAAGCCGCCGCGCCCTGCTCGGTGTCGGGCCAGGTGACCGTGTATTGGCAGCGGTCGTCTGCGCGGCTGTGCCCAGCCGGCCAGTAGATCAGCGTGAGCGCCGCGCGGCCTCGCCCATCTGCGCCGACCGTGATCGGCTGCGTCGAGGCGCCAGAACAGCCGCCGTGCGAACCAGCGACCGGCGCGACGTCGACCGCGAACGTCTGCCCGTCGGCCTCCGCCGAAGCGGCGACCGCCAGCGTCACCTGCGCGCTGGTGGCGACGTTGCGATACCAGCCCAGCGCCACCACGTCGCCTGCCGACACGCTCGTCTTGTCATTCGCCGGGTCGACGACGCGCGCCAATCGGTCGACCGCCGGCGAGCCGGCCGCTGAACTGGCAGCCGCGCCGCCGCTCGCGAACACGACGTCGTAGACGCAGGCGTGGCTCGAGTCTTGCGGGTTGTCGGTCAGCCTGACCTGCGAGGGCGTCGTGCGGAACGTCGCTCGTTTGGGCAGCCGCAGACGTCTCGCTTCATCGAGCTGGTAGTGCGCCGCCGGCGCGGACGCTCCGGTGATCGTGTAGGTCACGCGAACGTCGTTCGAGCATGCCTGCGGCTCACCGCTCGCCCGGTCATACGTCACCGCTATCGAACCGCCGGCAAGGTCGTGCGCCCCGTCGTCGTCGTAGTCGGTCCACGGCACGACCAGCAGCGCATGCGGACTGAACGTCGTGCGATCTGAGCGCAGCCGATACGTGCCCGCGACGGTCGGCGACTGAGCGGTGACCGACAGCACCCGATGTGACGGCCTGATGTAGCCCTCGACGTTCGGCCACGTGATGCCGTATTGACATCGACCGCCGCGGGCTTCGGTGTCCATCAGCGTCGCTCGCGTCAGGCGCACCGCCGTGCCGCGGTCGTCGATCTGCCAGGTCTCGTGGTCGAAGTTGCGGTGCAGCCGGCACGCCGCCGGAAAGTGGCCGCCGGTCGGCGTGAAACGCAGCTC
>CAYRJD010000064.1:0-14961 GCA_964424585.1 uncultured Acidimicrobiales bacterium
ACGGCGTGAACGGTCGGCGCGTAAGAGATGATGTGCTCCCACGGCCCGTCGTGGCCGCAGCCCGACATCGACACGTACACCAGCCGCGGGTTCCACTCGGCCACAACCTCGGGGGTGAGACCCCAGCGGGCGAACACGCCAGCCGAGTAGTTTTCGATCAGCACGTCGCTGCGCTCGATTAGCCGGCGGGCGGCGGCGAGGCCGTTGGGGTGCTTGACGTCGAGCGTGGCTGAGCGCTTCTGTCGGTTCCACACGAAGTAGTAGGGGAAGTCGGGCGAGTTGACGATGGTCGAACGCTCTTCGGTTTGTATGCGAATCACGTCCGCGCCGAGGTCGCCCAGCAGCCGAGTGGCGAACGGGCCTGCCAGCACCCAGGTGAAATCGGCGACCCTGATGCCGTCGAGCGGGAGAGCGGGCGGGTCGCTCTCAGCCTGACCCACGGCTCGACCTTCAGCACGCCAGTCAGCACCCCAGGTGGCGAGCACCTCATCGAGCGGCGTGTCGACGGTTGCCGGCGCCCGGCGTTCAACCGTGCCTCGGCCGTCAGCCGTGCCAGACAGACGCGCCAAGCGACCGGGCATCTTCACGTGTCCGAGCTGCGCGAAGAACTCGCGGTGCGCGAACTGCGGGTTCTCACACACCGACGAAACATCCAGCACGCCGCCGAACGCGACGTGTCGTCGCTGCGCCTCGGTCCACAGACTCGCCATCGGCTGCGGCGCGACCCAGCGACGCACGGCGTCCATCACGTCGTCGATGACCGCCAGCGTCTCGCCCGGGTCGAGGTTGCGCCACGCGCTCACCGCTGCGGCGTCGGTCTCCGCCATCCACTCAAACAAGATCTCAGGCGTCGGCGTGGGCGTGATCATCACGTAGCCATCTGCGCAACCCGTCACGTCGTAGGCGCGCAGCCAGTGCAGCGCTCCTTGCCGGCCAGCGAGCTTGGGGTACGGCAACACGTCGTCGAAGAAATACTGCAGGAACAGGTTTTCGATGGTGCCGGTCACCGCTTCATGCATCGACAGGTCGACGTGAGTGCCGACGCCGGTGCGCCGAGCGGAAAGGTGCGCGGCGATCGCGCTGATCGCCGCGTAGAAGCCTGCGTAGTTCGCGGTTTGCGCGCCCCACGTAGCGAGCGGACGGTCGGCCAAGCCGGTGAGCGCCATCACGCCGCTCGACGCGGAGAGCGTCAAGTCGGTGGCGGGCTGTTGCGCCTTCGGGCCGGTGCGTCCGAACGGCGTGATCGAAACCTGCACCAGCGTCGGGTTGCGCGGCGCGAGCTGCTCATAATCGACGCCGAGTGCCTCGAGGCGGCCGGGCGGCTCGGTCTCGACGATCACGTCGGCGACCACGGCGAGCTGGCGGTAGGCGTCTCGTCCTTCGGCGGTGTCTAGGTCGATGCGGTGGCGCGCCTTGTTGTGGTCGTACCACCACGTCGCGATGCCCGGCGTTGGCGCGTCGTCGCGCAGGTTGCCGGACGGGTCGCTCGGCTGGCTCGCGAGCGGCGGCCCCGGGCTGGTTGTCGGAGCGACGCGCACCACGTCCGCGCCGAACTCCGCCAACAACTTGGTGGCGAACCTGCCGTGATCGTTGGTGAGATCAACGACGCGCAAGCCGCCGAGGGCGCCACGCGCAGCACCGGCGTCGGTCTCGCCGCGGCTCACTCAGCGGTGGCGCAAAGCCCGGCGAGGCTCGCGATGGCGGTGTCTCGCTTGGGCTGACGCACCTCGTGGCGGTCGTAGCCGTTGGTGGTGTATCCGAGCGACAGGCCGGTCGCTGGGTCGCCCCAGGCGAGCTGCCCGCCAGCGCCGTTGTGGCCGAACGCTCCCGCCGACAAGGTGCGGCCGAGCCCGCGGATGTGCGAGTAGCCGTCGTCGCCCGCCAGCCACAACCCGAGCGACCGGTTGGCGGGCACGCCCATCGGGTCGGGCAAACGGTTGCGCACGTTGCTGGTCGCATCCGCGAGCGTGGCTGGGTCGAACAGGTCGTTCGGGTTACCCATAAGGCCTTGGTAGAGCATCGCCAGGTCTTCGGCGGTGGCAAACCCGCCGCCGCCCGGCACGCCCACCTCACGCACGTCAGCCCGGTTGAAGCTCATCACCACGTCGTCGTTGACTTCGGTTTGCGGCAGCTCGCTCACGCCGAACGTCGCCTCGATCTCTTCCGGCGTGGCCGGCTCGCCGACCAGCACCAAGTCGGCGATGTCGTCGGCGTCGGCCGGGTCGATGCCGAGCACGCGCCCGTTGCGCTTGGGCGCGAGCCCCAGCGGTGCGGTGACCCGCTGCTGGATGACGTCGCGGTAGTCAGCGCCGGTGACCTCGTTGATGATCTCCGCCATCACCCAGTGCGCCGAGGTGGGGTGGTATTCGTAGCCGTTGCCCGGCTGGAAGTTGAGCCGCCAGCGCGCGAACGCCTCGCGGCGCTGCGCGGAGGTGTCCCACTTGCCCGGGCCGAGCGGCGCGTAGGGAAAGCCAGACGTGTGCAGCATCAGCTGCTCGATGGTGACGACGTCTTTGCCGTTGGTACCAAACTCACTCACGTAGCTGGCGGCAGTATCGCTGGTGGCGATGACGCCCTCGGCAAGCAGGTGCCACATCGCCGCGGCGACCATCGGCTTGGTAGCGGAGAAAATGCAGTAGCGAGTGTCGGGCGTGGTGTCGCCGAAACACTCGCTCAGCACGATCTCGCCTTCGTAGCCGAGCGCGACCTGACACGACGGCAGCAAGCCATCGTCGATCTCTCGTTGGACGCGCGTGAGCAGCGCTTGAACCCTTGCGGGGACTAGTGGAGTTGATTTCATCGGCGCGTGGTTACCACGCGCGGCAAGAATGCGCTTGGTAACCCACCAAGGAGGCTCAAGATGCCCAACATCAAGTTCGGACTGTCGATGCGTCGCAGCGACGACGTCGCCGATCAGGCGCGCCAGATCGAGCAGCTCGGCTACGACTACGCGACGACCGGCGAGCACGTGTTTTTCTACGTGCCGACGTCGAACGCGTTCATCTCACTGGCCGTCGCGGCCGGCGCGACGACTCGCCTTGAGCTGATGAGTTCGATCACGTTGTTGCCGCTCTATCCGGCGGTGCTGGCGGCGAAGATGACCGCCGCGCTCAGCGTCGCATCGGGCGGACGGTTTCACCTGGGCGTCGGCGTGGGTGGCGAGTTTCCGGCCGAGTTCGTTGCCAGCGGAGTGCCGGTGAACGAGCGCGGCGCTCGCACTGATGAAGCGCTCGAGGTGATGGCGCGGCTGTTCACGCAAGACGACGTGCGCTACGACGGACGGTTCGTCAAGCTCGAAGGCGTCAGCCTCGAACCCAAGCCCGCCGCGCCGCCGCCGGTGTGGATCTCCGGACGCAAAGAAGCGGCGTGGCGTCGCACCGCTCGCTACGGCGACGGCTGGCTGCCCTACATGTACACGCCGGAGATGCTGGCCGAGTCGATCGAGCGCATAGCTCAGCTGCGCGCCGAAGCCGGGCGCGACGACCCGGTTGAGCCGGGCTTGTTCATCTTCTTCGCGTGCCACGAAGACAACGACACGGCCGTGGCGCACGCAACCGAGCGCCTGTCGAAGCAATACAACCAAGACTTCACCAAGCTCGTCGGCAAGTACGCGATAGCGGGCGACCCCGACACCTGCGCCGCCCGTCTGCGCGAGTACGTCGACGCCGGTGCCGGCACGGTCATCTTGAGCGCGGCGGGGCCGATGAGCGAGGTGGAGGCGAGCGAGGCGTTGATGGCGCGAGAGGTGATGAGCCAGTTCAAGGCGGCCCAGCAGTGAGTGACGCGAGCCGCGCCCGGCCCTTCTTTGAGACCAACCTCACGGCCGAGCGCGCCGCCGCAGCGACGGCGAGCGGCGAGTGGAACGACCGATCGCTGTGGAGCTACGCCCGTCACTGGGCGACCGAGCTAGCGAGCGAGCGGGTCGTCGTCGACCGCTTCGGCGCCTTCACGTGGGGCGAGCTGGGCGAGCAGGTCGAAGCCGCCAGCGCCGGACTGCTAGAGCTGGGAATGCGGCCCGGCGAAGTTGTGCAGATTCAGCTGCCGAACTGGCGGCACTTCATCGTCGCTGCGCTGGCCGCCGAACGCATCGGCGTGGTGGTCAACCCGGTGGCGCCGATATTTCGTCACCACGAGGTGTCGGTGATGAGCGAGCTGGCGCAGCCCACGGTGGTGCTCACCACGACCGACTACCGAGGCTTCGGGCTGGCGGCGATGCACGCCGAGCTGCGCAGCCAGTGCCCGTGGGTGCGAGACGTGGTCGTGGTCGAGCCGCCCGTCGAGCCGCCCGGGGTGGCCGGTGACGAGAGCGGGGTCGCGAACATCGGCGCAGACGCCGTGCACTTCGATGAGTTCCTAGAGATGGGCCGGCTGTCGGCGTACGACGCGGCGGCGGTCGCGCTGCTAGAGCCCGACCCAGACGCGGTGGTCGAGCTGATCTTCACGTCTGGCACGACCGGCACCCCCAAAGGCGTGATGCACACGCCGAACACGCTCAACGCGGGCGTGCTGCGTGTGTCGGAGGTGCTGTTCGACGGGCTCACGTCGCACCTGGGTGCCCGCGCGCCCGACGCGTTCGTCACGCACATGGCGTCGACGATGGGGCACCAGACCGGCTACCTCTACGGCGCACGGCATCCGCTCATGTCGGGCGGCTGCGTGGTGCTGCAAGACGTGTGGGACCCAGCCGAGTTCGTCGAGCTGATCGCGACGCACCGCATCGTGCACTCGATTGGCGCGACGCCGTTCCTGGCAGACGTGCTGGGCGTTGATGGGTTAGGCGATGCCGACCTGTCGAGCTGGCGGCGGTTCATCTGTGCCGGCGCGACCATTCCGAAGCCGATGCTTGAGCGAGCGGCCGCCGAGCTGCCGTGCGTGGTGATGCCCGCTTGGGGGATGACCGAGACCGCCGCGATGACGATGGGTCGGCCTGACGACTCAATCGAGCGGCGCATGACCGACGGCCGGCCGACCGCCGGCCAGCACGTGCGGGTGGTCGATGAGCGCGGCGCGGCGGTCGTCGGCGAAGAGGGCGACCTCGAAGCTCGGGGGAGCTTGCTGTTCGTCGGCTACGTTCAGGGCCGGGCGTTCACCGCGCAGCACTTCACGCCGGTCGACGAGACGGGGGGCGCCGGCGACGAGCCGCGGGGCGTCGGCGACGAGCCGCACACCGGCTGGTTCGCGACCGGCGACCGAGCGGTGCTCGACGCCCAGGGCTACATCACGATCACCGGCCGCAGCAAAGACATCGTCATCAGGGGCGGCGAGAACGTGCCAGTGAAAGAGGTGGAAGACGTGCTGGTGGCGCACCCCGATGTCGACGTCGCCGCGGTGGTGGGCAAGCCGCACGAGCGGCTCGGCGAGGTGGCGTGCGCGTTCGTGCAGCCGTCGGCTGCGCGCAAAACCAACGAGTTGACGCTGGCCGAGCTGACCGACTGGCTGGCCACCCACAACGTCACCAAGCAGTTTTGGCCCGAAGAGCTAGTGCTGGTCAGTGAGTTCCCGATGACGCCCAGCGGCAAGGTGCAGAAGTTCAAGTTGCGTCAGCAACTGAACGGGTGAGGGTTCCGATTGCGCGAACAGCTCGCCAGCTAGGGGCCGAACGCGCCTTGCGTGTATGTCACGGTCGGGTCCCACAGCAGCCAGTCGTCGATGCCGATGCTGGCGGCAGCATCAATCTGGGCTCGCACCTCCGTTGCGCCGTACGGCACGCGCATAGAGAAGTCTTGCAGCCACGGCACGATTGAGGTGCCGGTGCCCGAAAGCACGTCTTGGAAGTCGGCGAGCGACCGCTCGACGATGGCGCCCGGCGAACTCTCTGGCTCGCTCACGCCGTATTCGCCTGGCCCCCAGTGCGACGGGTAGACCATCGGCGACACGTAGTCGACGTGGTCTGACATTCCCAACACGTCTTGCGCGATGTCGTCGCCGCGCCGCGCCGAGACGCCGAACACCGAGACGCCGTGCAGCACGTCGTAGGGGCGCAGCAACGCGCCGGCTTCGGCGAGGAAGCTGACGATGACCGGCGATGGGTCGTCGCCGTCGAACCCGGGCACGACGATTTGGTCGATGTTGCCCTCGGGGCGGCGCATGTAGTCCCACAAGATGTCGTCGATGCCCGCCTCGGCGGCCTCGCGCGCGATGTCGAGGTTGTAGCCCCGCACGACGTCGTGGTTGAAGTTGGTGAAGCCGTTGTACGTCGCCAGCGGCGCACCGTCGGGCCGCTGCAGCACCCAGTCGAGGTTGTTGGTGCTGATCGCGTAGCTCGCGAGTTCGGGGTCGCGGAACGCGACGATGCGGCCGATCACGCGCACGCCCAGCTGGTGCAGCTCGTCGATCGCTTCGGCGAGGTTGTAACGGCCCTCGATTGAGCCAGCCGAGTGGCCGAGCGGAATGTTCGACTCATACCCGATGCGACCAGACTCGTCTTTGAGGTCGAGCTGAACGGCTGTGATCATGTTTGACCGCACCAGGTCGAGCACGCCTTCGCGCAAGCCGTCGTGCTCCCACGCCGCGGCGGTGACGTGCACGCCGGTGGTGCGCGGCAGCTCGACCGGCACGACGACTTGCAGCTGGGTGGAGTTGCCTGCCGCGTCGGTCGCGACGACGGTGAGCGGCTTGGTGGGCGGACGCTCCATCGTCAGTTCGACGACGCCGAGCGACGTGTCGACCGCTTGCTGGTCGATGACGAGCGTGACGTTGGCTTCGACGCCGCCGCGCAGCGTGAACGGTTCGCCGTAGATGGCTGGCGGGTGCACCGCTGGCAGGTCGACGACCGGCGGCGTTCCGTCGACGGTGAAGGGCAGCTCGATGGTTGCCTCGCCGAACAGCCGGCGCGGCACCACCAGCTTGAGCGTGTGGTTGCCGTCGATGATGCCTTCGGGCGCGATCCAGGTGACGCTGTCGTCGAAGCGCTGCACGCCGGCCAGCCGCTGTTCGTTCAAGAACAGCTCTGCTCGGGTGACGTCGCCGCCGTTGACCGTGAACGCGATGGTCTCGCCCACCAGGTCTTGCGGCCGCACGTGAAGGCCTTCGGTGACGCCGCTGACCGTGACCTCAACCGAGCGCAGGGCAGTTACCGCGAACCCGGCGGCGACGAACGCCGCGACGATCAGCAGCAGGGTCGTGGCTATGCGTCCGACCTTGGCCGGCGAGACCTGAGCGCGCGGCGACTTGGCGCCGGCGTAGAGACGCGACCGCTTGCGTCGCGGCGGCGCGGCGCGACCCGACGGGCCGAAGCCCGCGTGCGCGCCGCTGTGCGCCGACAGCGCGTCGGGCGAGGGCACGTTCGGGTCGGGCGTCTTCGGCGGTGTCAGCAGGCGAGGCCCCTTGGGCGGCGGCGGGGCGTGCAGCCGCTCGGGAATGTGGGGAATGAGCACGTCGACGTCGGGCTCGGGCGCAACGACGCTGGTTTCCGGGGGCTCGAGACGGGCGTAGCCGCGGGCGGTCAGCTTGACCCGCTGCGGCCCGGACTGCGGTTCGTGGTGGCTGGTCAGCCCGGGCGTCGAGGCGTTGGTGAGGTGTCCTTGCGCGAGCAGGCGCACGATTGACGCGCCGACCTGGTTGACGTCTGCGCCGCGCGACGCGGCGACGTCGCGGGCGCTGCCGATGCCGCCCAGGTCGGCTAACGCCTCCAGCACGAGCGCGTCGATGCTGTGGTGCCCGGGGCCGGTGGCTGTCACTGCGGCAAGGCTAGGAAGTGGCGGGCTGCTAGTTGGAACGTGACGAGCCCGGATGCGACGCCGTGACGGTGGTGGTGATGCCGCCTCGCACGTTCCAGCGAGTTTCGACGGTCATCTGGCTAGGTGCCAGCAGCGCTAGGAGGTCGTCGAGGATTTGGTTGGTGACCGCTTCGTGGTGAACGCCTTGGTCGTGGAAGCTCCAGAGGTACAGCTTGAGCGATTTCAGCTCGACGATGTGGCGGTGCGGGGTGTAGGTGAGCGTGAGGTGGGCGAAGTCGGGCTGGCCGGTGACCGGACACACGCACGTCAGCTCGGACGTCTCGCAGCGCACCTGGTAGTCGCGCTGTTGCGACGGGTTGTCGAGCGCGACGAGCACGTCGGCGCGGCTCATTGGGCGACGCCTGGGGCGTGTGCCGTGTTTTCGGCGTAGCCCAGCGGGGTGATGCCGACGAACTCTGCTCGCTGGGTGAACTGGGCGAGACTTGCGGCGTCGGAGTAGCTCATCGCGCTTCGCAGCCCGGCCATCAGCTGCGAGACGACCTTGGCGACTTCGCCTCGGTAGGGCACGAAACCTTCGACGCCTTCGGGGGCTCGCTGCTCTAGGTACTCGGCGTCGATGTCTTCGCCCAGGCGAGACGCGCGGGCTTCGATGGCCTCAAAGCTCGCCATGCCTCGAATGCGCTTTTGCAGGCCGTGGCGGGTTTGCTCGACCTCGCCGGGGCTCTCTTTTGTGCCAGCGAGCAGGCTGCCGATCATCACCGAGCTGGCGCCGACGGCGAGCGCTTTGGCGATATCGCCAGAGTTGCGGATGCCGCCGTCTGCGATGACCGGCACGCCGACGTCGACGGTGTCGGCGATGGCGGTGAGCTGCGGCACGCCGACGCCAGCGACCGTGCGGGTGGTGCACACGCCGCCCGGCCCGACGCCGACCTTCACCGCGTCGGCGCCAGCTTCGACGAAGTCTGCGGCTGCCTGCGCGGTGGCGACGTTGCCGCCGATGACGTCGGTTTGCGCGAAGTTGTCTTTGAGGCGCTTCACGCCGTCGAGCGCGTGGTCGGCGTGGCCGTGGGCGATGTCGAGCACCAGCACGTCGCAGCCGACAGCGACCAGCTCGCGGGCTCGGTCGATCATGTCTCGGTCGGTGCCGACGGCTGCGCCGACGACGAAGTCGCCTGCTTGTTTCACCGCGGCCACTTGGCTGGCTTGAGCTGCGGTCGACATGAAACGGTGGATGATGCCGATGCCGCCCAGGCGGGCCATGGCGATTGCCATCTCGTGCTCGCAGACGGTGTCCATGTTGGCGGCAACGACGGGGATGGCGAGGTTGACGTTGCGGGTGAGCTTGGTGGCGACCGACACGTCTTGGCGCGAGCGGATGGATGAGCGGCGCGGGACGATCAGCACGTCGTCGAAGGTGAGTCCGGTGCGCAGTTCGCCTAGCGGCATCGGGGCGAACCTACCGGCGCTTGGGCCGTGCGGCGGCACGTCGCTGCTGGCTGTGGGCGGCGCGCCGTAGCTTGTGCGGTGATGGTGAGGCGGAAGCGACGGCGCGTTTGGCGGTGGGTGATCGGCGCGCTGGTGCTGTTGGGGCTCGCCGGTGGTGCGGCGGTTGGCTACTGGTGGTTCTTCACCGGCTCGGCGGCCGATGAGGTTTCGCTGACCGCGGCTGTGGCGGCGATCAGCGAAGTGGAGGACGACGGGTCGGGTGACACGTCGAACGACACCGCGACCAGCGCGCCAGACGCTGGCCCGGCAACCACCAGCGCGACAGCTTCCAGCGAGCCGGTTAGCGAGAGCACCACGAGCACCGCGCCCGGGCAACTTGCGGAAAACCTGGCGGGGACGTGGCAGCTGGCGACCAGCGGACCAGAGTCGTTCGCGGGCTACCGCGTCCAAGAGGAGTTGGCGAACATCGGCAACAAGACGGTCGTGGGCCGCACGACCGACGTGTCGGCGACGCTCGAGTTCGCGAACGTCGCCAGCGCTGACGACACGAACGGCGACGCGACCCAAGGTCAACTCGTGCGCGCCGAGGTCGCGGTGCGCACCGCGACGCTGACGACCGACAGCAGCCACCGCGACGGACACGCTCGCACCTCACTCGACGTCGTCAACTTTCCAGAGGCCACGTTCACGCTGACCGAGCCCATCGTGCTGTCGCCCGACGGCGGCCTCGCCGCCGCACCGAGCACCTGGAACGGCGAAGTAACCGGCAACCTGTCAATCAAGGGCGTCACCCGCCCCACCACCTTCACCATCAACGCCACGCTCCGGGGCGACATCTTGGTGCTGGTCGGCAGCGCGCCGATCACCTTCGCCGACTTCGAGGTTGAGCTGCCGACCGCCCGGATCGTGCTCAGCATCGAAGAGCACGGCGTGATGGAGTTTCAGCTCTACCTCCGCCGCACCGCGCCATCCAGCTAGCCCCCGCCAAGCCCAGTTCGCAGCCAAACAAGCTCGCAACTACCTCAGCGATGTCCCAGGCTGGGTGTACGGTGCGTCGCCAATGACCGCCCCTGCGTTTCCTGTCTCACCGATAGCGGCTGCCAACGTCGCATCTGTGCCTCAGCGCAGCCCCTTGCGTTACCCGGGCGGCAAGACCTGGCTGGTGCCGCACGTGCGTCATTGGCTGGGGGCGAGTGGGCCAGCTCCGTTGATCGTCGAACCGTTCGCGGGTGGCGGCATCGTTTCGTTGACCGCTGTGATGGAGGGCTATGCCGAGGAAGCGCTGATGGTCGAGCTCGACCGAGACGTGTCGGCGTTCTGGCGTGCCGCACTCACGCACACCGAAGAGTTGGTCGACCTCGTGTCGGCGTTTCAACCGACGCGCGCAAACATCGAGGCGCTAGCGAACGAGCCGCCGCGCTCGGTGGTCGAGCACGGTTTCCGCACGCTGGTGCTCAACCGCACCAGGCGAGGCGGCGTGCTGGCGCCGGGCGCGTCGTTGGTGCGGCACGGCGAGGCGGGCAACGGGGTCGCTTCGCGCTGGTATCCCGACACGCTCGTCGCGCGTCTGCGTGCGGTGTCGCAGCACGCCAACCAGATCCACTTCGTGGAGGGCGACGGCGTCACGCTGCTGTCGCTGATGTCGGGGGTTGCGGGCGCGCGGTTTTTCGTCGATCCTCCGTATACCGCCCGAGGCGGCAAGCGCGCTGGCCGTCGTCTGTATGCGCACAACGACGTCGACCACGGGCGCATCTTCAAGGCTGTCGCCGGCACCGATTTCATGTTGACCTACGACTGCAGCGACGAGATCGTCGACCTGGTCGCCGAGCACGGGTTTCACGCAGTTCGGGTGAACATGAAGAGCGGCCACCACGCCACGCTCGCCGAACTGGTGATCTCGCCCGGCGCGCTCTTCTAGACGGTCGCTCGCCCGAGATGCCCCGCACCCGCTACGGAATCGGCGAGTGGTACGGACGAGAGTTCCTCGGCCTGACACTCGAGCAACGACGGTCTCACGCCCGCGCCGCGCTGGAGACGCGCGAGATGCCGTGCCCTTTCGCGGGAGGCCGATGCTCAAAGCGCGGAGGCGTTTGCAGCATCCGCGAATACGACGAGGGTGCCGATGGGTCAGTTGCTGGCGTGACCGGGCCACCGGTCATCGTTTGTCCGGTCCGGTTTCACGACCGCGACGTCTTGATGCGATGGCTGGCTGAGATCGTGGGGTTCGAGGAGACCGCTACCCGCGTGGCAACCGAGGTGCCGTTCATGGTGAGCACGGTCAAGGCCGAGCGTGCGGCAGGCAAGATCGACCTGGTCATTGCGGCGGAGCGCGACCGTTTGGAGTGGCACGCCCTCGAGGTTCAGGCCGTCTATTTCTCTGGTGACGGCATGGAGCAGGAGTTTCGGGCGCTGTTGACTGACGACGGACCGGCCGCGCCATTTCCGGTCAGACGACGGCGGCCGGATTGGCGGTCGTCTAGCGCGAAGCGGCTCGCGCCGCAGCTCGAAATCAAAGGGCCCAGCGTGACGCGCTGGCAAGCGAAACTCGCGCTGGCCGTCGATCGGGCGTTTCTTGACGCGGTCGGCGGGCCATCAGCCGCGCCGCGAACCGATCTCGACTCGGGCGACGTCATCTGGCTGGTGCCGGAGTTCAGCGAAGGAAGGTTGGTGCGTGGTCACTGGGAGATCTTGACGCTGCGCGAGTCGGTCGAGAAGTTGCTGGCGGCGAGGCCAACCTCACGTGCCGAGTTTGAGAGCCAGCTGCGCGCGAAACTGCGCTCAGCCGATGAGTGGCGGCACTTTGGCTAGGGCACCTAGCGCAGCGGTGAAGTTCGCAGCGGTGGGGGCTGGCTAGGTGGTGGTGATGAAGGCTTCGGCTTCGATTTCGATGACGACGTCGGGGTGAAGTAGGGCGGAGACTTCGACGAGAGTCGAGGCGGGGCGGATGTCGCCGAAGACTTCGCCGTGGGCTCGTCCGTAGGCCTCGCTCTGGGTGATGTCGGTGATGAACGCGCGGGTGCGGATGACGTCGGTGAGGCCGCTGCCGGCTTCGGCGAGCACGCCGGCGATGAGGTCGAAGACCGCCCGCGATTGCGCGTAGACATCGCCGGGGTGCTCGACGCCGTCGGCTCGATACGTCGTGCTGCCTGCGACGACCACGTGCCGGCCGACCCGCACCGCGCGCGAGTAGCCGTAGGTCGCTTCGAGCGGCCCGCCCGATGAGATGTTGACACGCTCGGGTGCCATCGCTCCCTCCTCTTTGTTCGCCGTGCCCCGAACCTACCCGGTTGATGGGATAGGTAGGCGGCGGGTAGACAAGGGGCCATGAGTTTGAGCACCGAACCGCTAGCCAAGAGCTACGCCACCGTCAACGGCAAACAGATGGCGTACCACGAGTCCGGCGAAGGCGACCCCGTCGTGTTCCTTCACGGCAACCCGACGTCGTCGTATCTGTGGCGCAACGTCATTCCGCACGTGCGACCGCACGCCCGCTGCATCGCACCCGACCTCATCGGTCACGGCGACTCCGACAAGCTCGACGACACCGGCCCCGACAGCTACACGTTCGTCGAGCACCGCGAATATCTGGACGGGTTGTTTGACCAGCTCGACCTGGGCCACCACGTGACGCTCGTCATTCACGACTGGGGTTCGGCGCTCGGGTTTGACTGGGCGAACCGGCACCGCGACCGCGTCGCGGGCATCGCATACATGGAAGCCATCGTGCGACCCGTCACGTGGGACGACTGGCCGGAAGCGGCGCGCGGCGTGTTCCAGGGGTTCCGGTCGGAAGCAGGTGAGGCGATGGTGATCGAGAAGAACACGTTCGTCGAGCGGGTGCTGCCCGGGTCGATCGTGCGCGACCTCACCGACGAAGAGATGAACGAGTACCGGCGGCCGTTCACCGAGCCGCAGCACCGGCGGCCGACGCTCACGTGGCCGAGGCAAATTCCGATCAGCGGCGAGCCGGCCGACGTGGTTGAGATCGTCGACGCCTACGCGCAGTGGCTGGCGACGTCAGACATTCCGAAGCTGCTGATCGTCGCCGAGCCGGGCGCGATTCTGCACGGGCCGCAGCTCGAGTTCGCCCGGTCGTGGCCGAACACGACCGAGGTGAACGTGAAGGGCGGCCACTTCTGCCAAGAAGACAGCCCGGACGAGATCGGCGAAGCTGTCGCGAACTGGCTGCCTGGGCGCTAGCGGCGTCCACCCGGTGAACGGCCAGGCGAGCGGCTAGGCGCTCAGGCCGACCGCCTTGCGGGCACGAGCTTCGCGCTTCTTGCGTTCGATTTCTTCGCGCCGGTCGCTGGGCGTCTGGTTGGTGACGATCTGGTAGATGTCGGTGTCGATGTCTTCGAGCTTCGTCTCGCCCGCCAACACCGACTGCTTCCACTCTTGGTGCTGTGAGTCGCGGTCGTGAAACTCGCCCATCACTTCGTTCGCGAACAGCTCGAGGCTCATCGTGATGTCTTCGTGCGTGTTCTTGCCCGCCTGGTTGAGCAAGATGACCTGGTCGACGTGCGCCTTCTCGTACATCGCCAGCCGCTCGGCGATGGTCGCCGGTGAGCCGACCAGCCCGACGGTGCGGCTCGCTTTGCGGCCCTTGGGCGTCTTCTTCCACTTCTGATACTCGTCCCACAGGTTGACCGAGCCCGGCTCGACCGGGCCGTGCGAGTTGTAGAACACGAGTGAGAACTGGAAGAACGTCCAGCCCTCGGCTTTGCGCGCGGCTTCTTCGTCGGTGGGCGCGCACATGAACGGGCTGACGACGGCGACGGCTGGGTTGGTCTGGTAGTCGCACAGCAGCTCGAGCTCGTTGACGTAGGTGTTGTAGTAGGCGTTGACCCACGCCTGCGCGGCGTCGGCCGACACGAAACTGAAGCCGAGCGCGCCCATCCCTCGCTTGGCGGCCATCACGATCGTGTCGAGCTGGCTGCACGCCACCCACAGCGGCGGGTGCGGTTTTTGCAGCGGCTTGGGCACGACGTTGCGGGCGGGCATCTTGTACCAGTCGCCCTCGTAGGAGTGGTTGACCTCGCTGAACATCGGCATCAAGCAGCGCACCGCGTCTTCCCAGACCTCGCGCTTGTCGCGAAAGCGGCGGTCGAACGGGTGCAGCTCGGTGACCGACGAACCCTCGCCGATGCCCAGCTCGACCCGCCCGCTGCTGACCAGGTCGAGCGTCGACACCCGCTCGGCGACCCGCGCCGGATGGTTGGTCGTGAGCTGGACGATGCCGTGGCCGAGCCGGATGTTGCTGGTGCGCTGGCTGGCGGCGCCGAGGAACACCTCGGGCGCGGACGAGTGCGAGTACTCCTCTAGGAAGTGATGCTCGACCTCCCAGGCGTAGTCGTAGCCCAGCTGGTCGGCTAGCTCGATCTGGTCGAGCGCCTGCTGGAAGAGCGTGTGCTCTGAGTTGTCGTCCCACGGGCGGGGAAGCTGGAGTTCGTAGAAGACACCGAATTTCATGGCCCCATTATGCGTCACGCGCCGCCGCGCGCGCCGGCGAGCCGTCTGGCCGTCGCCTCGGCAGCGCCACGCGCGCTGACCAGCCGTCGGCCAAAAGTGTCCCATTCCTCGCGAGGGGACAAAAGTGTCCGTCGCGACGCGAACGGACAAAAGTGTCCTAGGCTGCGGGGCGGGTCCGTCTCTCGTCGAGACCAACCAACTGAGCGATCATAGAAAAGGAATCAATCATGGCATCCCTCCTTCCGGCGGTCTACCACCGATTCGGCCGGGGCTATCTCAACCTCTGGTCAACCTCGCTCGTGGGTGCCGCTCTGGCTGATGCGCGCCACGAACAGGGCATGACCCAAGCCGCTGTCGCCGACGCTGC
>CAYRJD010000065.1:0-4540 GCA_964424585.1 uncultured Acidimicrobiales bacterium
GAGAGCACCGACGCCAGCAGCGTCAGCGCCATAGAGACGTGGAACAGTCGACGCAGGCCGCCGGTGACGGCAGCCGCGGCGCGCATGAGTGTTGGGCGGTTAGACACCTTGGACGCTTTCGCAGAGAGACGGAGACTGGGAGACGGGTAGGGCACGGGGCCCTCTCCGCCACACAAGCGCAACACTTTACAGAACCCCCCCCCAGTTCCACGGACTTCGTCAGCACTCAACGCGAGCGGTCGTCAGGCGCGGCACCTGCTGGTCTCGCTCGGCGGTGGTGCCCTTTACGACCGAGCAGCCCGGGAGTGCGTTAGGCGGGGCGCGTGGGCGGCATCGAGTGGAGCCAGTGCGCGCTGGCGGCGCGGAGCAGGTCTTCGAGTGCTTGGCGTTGGTGGGCGTCGCCGAGGGTCTTGTGAGACACGGTCAAGTTGTACGACTTTGTGCTCTCGTAGTAGCCGTTGACCTCAACCCCCGCCGACTCCAACATCTGCTGCTGCTCGGTCGAGTAGGGCAGCCGCACCACCACCAGCGCTTGAGGGGCCGCTCTGTTGGGCGTGAGCTTCACGTAGTGATGCGTGCGTCCGCGCCTCGCCAACCCGATGTACTCCTTGGCGTAGTGGGGCTGCACTTCACCGTCGAGCGACCGAATCAACGCAAGCAGCTCATCGAGGAAGGTCAAGCTGCGCGGGCTGAGCCTCGACTCCCAAAACGCTCTGTCTTTGGGTGACGCCAGCGCCACATCGTCGTCGCTTGGCGCGTCGGACGTCGCTTGCTGCGACCCGAGCAGCCGCGTGAACACGAGCGTTGCCGTGTCATCGGCGACCTTCACCGCCGTCGCCTGCAGCACCGTCAACGGAATCGAATCGCTCATCAGCCGCATCACCTCCAACAGACGACTGCTGATGCGCTCCGCGACGATGACCGCGACGTGTTCGTCGTTTGGGTGCTGCTGGCGCTCGTGCGACCAGCGCTCGACGGCTCGAACGAGCTGGTCGGGGTCGGCCGCTCCGAGCTGCACGTCGAGCGCGTAGCGGGTTTCGCGCTCGTCGCTTCCGTCGGTGAGCAGCAGGCCGAGGCTGCCGCCGGTTTGCTGGGATCGCTGATGGTCAACCAGCGTGAGGTCGCCGAGACCGAGCTGGCTCGGGTCTTGCGCCAAGCGATCTGCGAGCCACTGCTTGTTGGTGCGCAGCCGCTGGCTGAGATCGATGCACTCGAGCGGCGCGAACTTGAGGTCGTTGACGTTCGCTCGCCGTTGCCTTGGCTGTCGCTTGGGCCGCTGTTTGGCGGGCGGCTCGTCTGGCTGCTGCAGGTCGGGCGGTGTGACCGCCATGTTCTGCGCGCCCCTGAAGGGCTGGTTGAGGTTCACTGTTTCCTTTCCCACCATCCGGTGTTTTCGGTTACCCAGCCGGTTGCGGCTAGATCGTGTAGCTCGGCGATGACGGTGCCGAGTGCGAAGCCGGTGGCCACGACCAGCTCGTCGACGCTGCGCGCGTGGCCGACCATCTCAGACAGCACGCAGCGGGCGTTGTCGCTCAGCGCGGCCTCGAGGTCGAGCCCGTCGGACGTGACGCTCGCGCTCGCCTTCGCCCTCGCGCTCGCGCCGGCGGGCTGCGGCGAAGTCAGCCCGAGCACGTCGAGCACGTCGTCGGCGTGGCGCGCAGGCGGGCAGCCGTCGGCCAGCAGCTGGTTGGTGCCGTCGCTGCTGCGCACCGTCGCCGGCCCGGGCACCGCCATCACCGTGCGATCGCGCTCGATGGCCGCCTCGACCGTGTAGAGCGAGCCGCCCTTCGCCTTCGACTCGACGACGATCACCACCTCCGCCAGCGCCGCGATGATGCGGTTGCGCGCAGGGAAGCGCCAGCGCTGCGGCTGCGTGCCGAGCGAGTACTCGCTGGTGAGCGTGCCGGTGCGTGCGATGTCGTCGGCGAGCGGACGGTTGCGCTCGGGGTAGACGACGTCGAGGCCGGTGGCGACCACGCCGACGACGTCGCCGCCCGCGTCGAGCGCGGCCTGCTGCGCGGTGGCGTCAATGCCGGTCGCCAGCCCCGAGATGACGGTGACGCCGGCGTCGGCCAGCCCCCGCGCGATGCGGGTCGCCATCGTGCGGCCGTACGACGAGCAGTTGCGGGTGCCGACCATCGACACCCGGCGGCTCGTATAGGGAATGGGGCTGCCGCGCCAAAACAGCATCGCCGGCGGGTCGGGGTCGTCGCGCCAGAGCGGGTTGTCGCGCAGCTCGGCTGGCCGCTCAATGCGGATACCCGCCTCGGCGTGGCGGCGTTCGAGGTCGGGCAGCAGCTCGGCGTTGTCGCGCAGCAGCGCCGCCCAGCGCGCCACCAGCGTTCGGTCGACGCCACGACAGCCGAGCACCGCGTCGACCGGCGCGCCCGAGCACGCGCCGAGCGACCGCATCGCTTCGAGCGCGCTGTGCTGCGCGAGCAGCGCGCGCAGGCGCGCCGGGCCCATGTCGTCGAGCGACGCCAGCTGCGCGAGCGCCGCGACCTCGCTCACGTCGCCGTCGCTCGGCTGACGCTTGGGGTGCCGTCTGGTGGTGCGCGCGGGCCGGCGTCGCTGCGTGTCGGTGCTCACGTCAGCGCTCCGATGAGCCGCGAGGTGTCGGCGCGCAGCGCGAGGGCCTGCGCGACGGTTTCGTCTGACAGCACCGGCTCGGCGTCGGCGAGATCGGCGATGGTGAGCGCGACCGAGCGCACGCGGTGCAGCCCGCGCCCGGTGAGCGCTCCGTCTTCCAGCCGTCGCAGCAACAAGTTGCGCGCCTTGGGCGTCAGCTCGCTGACGTCTTCCAGGCGTGACGACGCGAGCTCGGCGTTGGCTTCGACGCCGCGCTCGGCGGCTCGCTGGCGCGCCCGCTTGACGCGAGTGGCGACCGCCTCTGAGTGCTCGCCGTCGCTCGGCGCCATCACCATGTCGGCGCTGGGTCGCTGCACCATCACCCGCAGGTCGAACCGGTCGAGCAGCGGGCCGGACAGCCGGCGCAGGTAGCGGCGTCGGTCGGTCGGCGCGCAGCGGCACGAGCCGGGGCGTCCGGCTTCGCCGCACGGGCACGGGTTCATCGCGGCGACCAGCAAGAAGCGGGCGGGAAACTCGCAGTGCCCGCTCGACCGGCTGATGCGGATGACGCCCTCTTCGAGCGGCTGGCGCATCGACTCGAGCGCCGCGGGCGAAAACTCGCCCAGCTCGTCGAGGAACAGCACGCCTCGGTGCGCCAGCGATATCTCGCCTGGCCGCACCCTGCCCGAGCCGCCGCCCACGAGCGACGTCATCGTCGCGCTGTGGTGCGGGCAGCGCAGCACCGGCCGGCGGGCGATGCCGCCGTGCATCGGCAGCCCCGCGGCCGACTGCACCCGGGTGGCTTCGAGCGCGTAGTGCGTCGACAGGTCGGGCAGCAAGCCGACGAGACGGCGGGCGAGCATCGTCTTGCCGGCGCCCGGCGGGCCGAGCATGAGCAGGTGGTGACCGCCGGCGGCTGCGACCTCGACCGCTTGTCGAGCTTGCGGCTGGCCGGCGACTTCGCTCAGGTCGCCGAGCGGCGGCGGCGTGGGCGCGGGCACCGGCGGCGGCGGGTCGGGCCAGTGGCGCTGCCCTCGCAGCGCGGCGGCGACCTGTTCGAGCGTGTCCGCGCCGACGATGCCTTTCGGCTCGGCGGCGGCTGCGAGGTGGAACGACTCGTTCGCGACGACGACCTCGTTGTCGCTGACCGCGTCGACGAGCGGCAGCACGCCGACGACCGACCGCACCGCTCCGTCGAGCCCCAGCTCGCCGACGAAGGCTCGTCCCTTGAGCGCGTCGGCGGGAATCTGCTCGGTGGCTGCCAGCACCGCGACGGCGATGGCGAGGTCGAGCACGGCGCCGCCCTTGCGGAGGCCGGACGGCGCGAGGTTGACGGTGACCTTTCGCTGCGGCCACTCGAGGCCGCTGGTGATGAGCGCGGCGCGCACTCGGTCGCGAGCCTCGCGGCACGCGGCGTCGGGCAGCCCGACGATGGTGAAGCCGGGCAGGCCCATCGACAGGTGCACCTCGACGTCGACGACGTGTCCGGTGACCCCGACGAGCGTCGCGGCTTTGGCGGTTGCAAGCATGAGACCTCTCTTGGGTTGGGAGTTGAGGTCGCACACTTTGCGAACTTTCGCGAACCTTGTCAAGTGGGTTTTTCTGATTAGACCTTTCGGCGTGGGCTACAACCCGTTTCGCAAGCAGCAGCGCTCGGTTGCCGACTACGTGATGGTCGCCGCGGCGGTGGTCGTGACCGTCGCGCTCGTGCTGTGGGCGCTGGTGCTGTGAGGCGGCCCGGCTCGTTGGCGCTCGTGCCGCGTGGGGTGACCGACGCGAGGTCGACGCGCTGCTAGTTCGCGAGCGCGCTCTCGACTGAGTCGATGCGGGTGAGCAGCTGGTCGACCCACAGGTTGGCTTCGTCCTGCGGCGTCGCCGCGAGCTGCCGCTCAGCCGCCGCCGCGTCGCGCGACGGCGGCACCTGACCCAGCAACCCTTGCAGCACATCCAGCCGCAGCTGAATGTTCGCCAG
>CAYRJD010000066.1:0-8725 GCA_964424585.1 uncultured Acidimicrobiales bacterium
GAGACGAACATCGTGGGTGCGGTGCTGGGCACCGATTTGGTGCCGCCGGTGGTGGCGTTCAAAGAGGGCTGGGAGAACGGCGCTCGCTACACGAACCCGGATGTTGAGACGATCTCGACGTATCACCCGGGCGGGCTCGACGTTGCGTTCGGCGACCCCGAGTGGGGTGCGACGACCGCTCGTCAGGCGCTCGATCAGGGTGCTGACATCATCTTCGGCGCGGGCGGTTCGACCGGTAACGGCGCGCTCACCGAGATCGCGAGCGAAGACGGCGCGCTGTGCGTGGGCGTCGACACCGACCAGTGGTACACCGTGCCCGAAGCTCAGCCGTGCCTGGTGACCTCCGCGATGAAGCTCATCACGCCCGGCGTGATGGACTTGATCGGATCCGCCATCGACGACAACTTCCCCGGCGGCAACTACGTCGGCATCGTCGGCCTGGCGCCGTTCCACGACTTTGAAGACATGATCACCGACGAGATGCGTGAGACCATCACCGAAATCTCAGACGGGTTCATGGCTGGCACGATGAGCACGGGCTACACGCCAGGCGGCTAGATCGCCCTGCTGGCTGAGGCTGACGGGCTAACAAGCCGACGAGTCAGTCGGTCGACAAGATGACGATGACGCGTAGCGAGCCGCGTAGCGAGCCGTCCCAGTTGGGGCGGCTCGTGCGCGCCGCTGCGGTGCCGATCGTGTCAGTGCTGCTCGGGTTGATCTTGGGCGGCGTGCTGATGGCCGTTCAAGGCCACTCGATATCGGCCGCATACCTGGGCCTGTTCGAGGGCAGCTTCGGCGACCAAGACGCGCTGCTGCGGACGCTGCAGAAGGCCACGCCGCTCATCTTCGGCGGGCTCGCGGTTGCGTTCGCGTTTAAGGCGGGCCTCTTCAACATCGGAGGGCAAGGCCAGCTGCTGGTTGGCGCCGCGTTCGCTGCCGCGGTTGGCTACTCCATCTCTGGGTTGCCGCTCTTCGTTCACCTGCCGCTGGCGCTCGCGGCGGGCGCAGCCGCGGGCGCGGTGTGGGGCGGCGTCGCCGGCGTGCTCAAGGCGACGACCGGCGCGCACGAGGTCATCGTCACGATCATGTTGAACTTCGTCGCCGCCAACCTGACCGACTGGCTGGCGGCCAGCCCGTGGCAAGACACGAGCGGGCAAAACATCATCGCTCGCACGCCGCTGGTGCAGTCGTCGGCCGAGATACCGACCTGGGGTTTCTTCCCTGCCAGCTTCGCGCTGGCGATTGTCGCGGCGGTCGCTTGCTGGTGGCTGCTAGAGCGCACCACCTTGGGCTTTGAAATTCGCAGCACCGGCGCTAACCGTGACGCCGCTCGCTATGCCGGAGTTTCGGTGGGCTTGATATTGGCGCTGACGATGGCGATTGCCGGTCTGTTGGCGGGCGTGGGCGGAGCGGTTGAGTCGCTGGGCGTCGACCTGCGGTTTGAAGCGGGCCGCAACATCGGGCTCGGCTTCGCCGGCATCACCATCGCGCTGCTGGCCCGCACCAACCCGCTCGGAGTGGTGCCAGCTGGCTTGCTGGTCGGCGCGATGAACGCCGGCGCATCGAAGATGCAGTTCGAGGCCGACGTCGCGCCGGAGATCATCGACGTCATCCAGGCGCTCATCTTGTTGTTCGTCGCGGCGCCGCTCATCGTGCGATGGCTGCTGCAGCTGCGCGGCGACGAACGCGGGCTGCGGCTCACCACCGGATGGGGCAGAGCATGAGCGCCACCCTGCGTCAACGCTGGTGGGCGTTCGTCGCCGTCGCTGTTGTCGTCGGCTCGTGGGCGGCATACGTCTGGGACGGCGCGCAAACCACGGCGGTGCTGTCGGGCACGGTGCGCAGCGCGACGCTGCTGGTGCTGGGCGCGCTGTGCGGCATGATCGGCGAGCGCTCCGGCATCGTCAACATCGGAATAGAGGGCCAGTTTCTGATGGCGGCGTTCACGGCGTTCACCGCCGCGTCGATCAGCGGCTCGTTGGTGTTGGGCGTGTTCGTGGGCGTCGGCACCGGGCTGGCGATGGGCTGGATGCTCGCTGCAATGTCGATCGGGCTGCGGGTCGACCAGATCATCGCGGGCACCGTGCTCAACATCGCTGCGCTGGGGCTGACGTCGTTTTTCTACGACCAGGGACGGTCGCTCGGCGTGCCGAAGTACAGCGGCATCGAAATCCCGCTGCTGGCAGACATTCCGCTCATCGGCGCGGTGCTGTTCAACCGGCCGCCGCTCACCTACGTCACGATGCTGCTGGTGCTCGCCGCGCAGGTCGCGCTGTTTCGCTCGGTGTGGGGAATGCGCACCACCGCCATCGGCGAGCACCCGGGCGCCGCCGCGACGGTCGGCATCAACGTGAACCGGTTGCGCTACATAAACGTCACCCTGGCGGGTGGGCTGGCTGGGCTCGGTGGCGCTTACCTAGCGCTTGAGAGCGTCGGCAGTTTCACGCGGGCGATGTCGTCTGGGCGTGGCTTCTTGGCGCTGGCGGTGATGATCTTCGGCCGACGCAACCCGCTCGGCGCGTACGCGGCTGCGTTGCTATTCGGCTTCGCGACGGCGCTGCAAAATCAGCTGCAGCTGCGCGATGCCATCGACATTCCGCACCAGTTCGTAGGGATGCTGCCGTTCGTGCTGACGATCGTCGTTGTCGCGCTGGCGGGGCTCTACGGACGGATGCGCGACCCCGCCGCGCTCGGCCAGCCGTACGAGGTGCAGTGATGACGACAGCTCGCGATGCGCCTGAGGCAACCCCATCGGCGGCATTAGCACGGCGTCCACCAAGTGAAGTGATGACGACAGCTCGCGATGCGCCTGAGGTGCTGCTTGGCGCCCGCCACATCTACAAGCGCTTCGGCGACACCCAGGCCAACGACGACATCTCGGTCAGCGTCGCGCCCGGCCAGGTAGTGGCACTGCTGGGCGAAAACGGCGCCGGCAAGAGCACGCTCGTGAACGTCTTGTTCGGGCTGCATCGCCCGGACGACGGCGAGGTGGTGATCGCCGATGAGGTCGTCGACCTCGCGAGCCCGGCCGACGCCATCGCCCGAGGCGTGGGCATGGTGCACCAGCACTTCCAGCTGGTGCCGCCGATGAGCGTCGCGAAAAACGTGGTGCTGGGGGCCGAGCCTCGACAGCTCGGCGGCTTCGTCAACATCGGTGAGGCTCGGCGACGGCTGCTCGATCTACAGGAGCGGTTCGGGTTGTACGTCGACGTCGACGCCAACGTCGAAGACTTAGCGGTGGGCAGCCAGCAGCGGGTCGAGATTTTGAAGGCGCTGTATCGCGATGCTCGGGTGCTGATCTTGGACGAGCCCACCGCGGTGCTCACGCCGCAAGAGACCGACCAGCTGCTGAGCGTGCTGCGCGGCTTGACGGCCGACGGGCTGGGCATCGTGTTCATCACCCACAAGCTGCCGGAGGCGTTGAGCATCGCGGATGAGATCGTGGTGCTGCGCGGCGGCCGGCAGATCGCATCGGTCGCGCCCCACGACGTCGACGAGGCAAAGCTCGCCGAGCTGATGGTTGGCCGGGCGGTGCTCGGTGTCAGCGCAGAGCGAGCCGCTGGCGGCGGCGACGTGGTGCTGTCGGTCGAAGACTTGGTGGTTGAAGACGAGCGCGGCCACGCCGCGTGCGACGGCTTGAGCCTGGCCGTGCGAGCGGGCCAGATCGTCGGCGTCGCGGGGGTGGAGGGCAACGGGCAGCGAGAGCTGGTCGAGGCGATCACCGGTTTGCGCCACCCGGTTGGTGGCACTGTGACGGTGTGCGGGCAGCCGGTGAGCGGCGCTTCGCCGCGCAAGGTCGCCGCCATCGGCGTGGGGCACGTGCCAGAAGATCGCCACAAGCACGGGCTGATCGACAGCTACTCGGTCGCCGACAACTCGGTGCTCAACAGCTACCACCGTGAGCCCTACGCCCGCTTTGGTGTGCTGATGCGCGACGCCATCGACGACCACGCCGCCCGAGTGGTGGGCGACTTCGACGTGCGAACGTCGAGCATTCACGCGCCCGCCGACAGCCTCTCCGGCGGCAACCAGCAGAAGCTCGTCGTCGGACGCGAGTTCAGCTACGACATCGAGCTGCTCGTGGTGGCGCAGCCCACTCGTGGCATCGACGTGGGGGCCATCGAGTTCATTCACTCTCAAATCGTCGCGAGGCGAGACGCCGGCGTGGCGGTGCTGCTGGTGTCTGCTGAGCTAGATGAGGTGCTGGCGCTGTCGGACGTGATCGCGGTGGTGCACGACGGCAAGGTGGTCGCCACCATCGACGCAGCCGACGCGGAGCGCGAGCACATCGGTCTGCTGATGGCGGGCGCCGCTTAGCGCGAGCGGCCTAGGCACGCGCGACGCGACCGGCGCCTCAGACCGTTCGGTCGCTGCCGCCGTCGACGCAAATCTGCGCGCCGGTCGTGCGCGAGAAGCTCGGCAGGCACATGCTCGCTACGAGGTCGCCGACGGTCGCCGAGGTCACCTCGCGGCCCAGCAAGTTGCGTGCCTTGTATTGCTCGGCGGTCATGTCGTACGCGCTGGCCCGCTGCGCGATGAGTTCGTCGTTCCACAGCGCGGTGTCGAACACAGCATCCGGGTGGACGGTGTTGACGGTGATGCCGTCGCTCGCCCACTCGAGCGCAGCCACGCGAGCTAGCTGCGTCGCGGCTGCCTTCGACGCCGAGTAGGCGGCCGCCGAACGGCCCGGCGCTGGCACGTTTTTCGAGCCGACCAGCACCACTCGTCCGCCGCTTGGCGCGTGGCGCAGGTAGGGGTGCGCGGCGCGCAGCGTCGTCATCACGCTCGTCGTGTTGACGTCAATGGTCGAGCTGAAGTCGGCTGCAGCTAGCTCGGCGAGCGACGTCGACGGGCCGAACGAACCCGCGCACACGATGAGCATGTCAACGCCGCCGAAGGTGATCACCGTTTGCGCGAGCGCGCCGCTCATCGCTGCGGCGTCGGTGGCGTCGGCACAACAATGCGCAGATGGCGTGCCGTAGGGGTGCGCGCCCTCTTTCGGCGACGGTGCGATGTCGATGCCGACGACCGCGGCACCGAGCGCGTGCAGCGCTTCGGCTGTGGCTCGTCCGATGCCAGAAGCTGCGCCGGTGACGGCCGCGACTTGGCCGGTGAGCGGCAGCGTGGCTGCGCCGCGTGCCAGCTTTGCTTGTTCGAGGCTCCAGTATTCGACGTCGAACAGGTCGGCTTCGTCTAGCGGCACATACCCGCCGAGCGACTCCGACGCGTCGATCACCCAGATCGTGTGCCGGTAGATGTCGGCCGCTGCGACGCAATCAGACCAGCGACGGCCGGCGACCAGCATTCCCAGCTGTGCGTCGAGCGCCACGCGCGGGGCGCCGTCGAGCATCACGAGCTGGTTGTCGCGCTGGGCGTGCCGCGTCGCGTTGCGCTCGAAGTAGGCGCGGTAGGCGTCGGCGAACGCAGCGGCGTCTCGGCCAACCATCGGAAACTGCTTGGTGCGGATGATGTGGTCGGGCGTGGCCGGGCCTCGTTGCGCGACGCTGGCGACGTCGGGTCGCTCGGCGAACGCACGCGTCTCTTCGGTGTTGAAGCTGGCGCTCAGCAGCATCGGCTTGCCAGCCTCGGTGCTGATGTCGGCTCGAAGCTGCGCGACCGTTACCGCCGCGTCGGCGGCACCGTCGTTGGCGGCCACCTGCGCGTCGATCGACTCCGGACGCTGCGGCGCGCGGCTGGTTGTTCGACCGTTCACTTGTTGGGCGAGGTGTTCGTGCGCAGCTTCGATGGCGTGCGCCATCACCTCGTACGCGGTCTGCGTGTCGGCGGCGTAGGTGAAGATGCCGTGGTTCGCCAGCACCATCACGCTGGAGTTGTCGCCGTGCTGTGCGGCGAACGCGTCGGCGCACGCGCGCGCCAGGTCAAACCCGGGCATCACGTAGGGCACGATGACGGCCGACTCGCCCCAGACGCTGCGGGCGGCCTCCGCGCCGTCGGGTGTGTTGGTGATCGCCACCACCGCGTCGGCGTGGCTGTGCAGCACCGAGCGTTGGGTGATCAGCGCGTGAAGAATCGTCTCGACCGACGGGTTCGGCGCGGCTGAGTCGAGCAGGTGGATGCGCAGCTGGTTCATCATTTCGACGTCGCTGAGCGCGTCGAGTTCGGCGAGCCGTCGCACGCCGTCGAGTCGCAGCGGCGCGAAGCCGGCAGGTTCGATGGTCGCTAAGTCCCAGCCGCTGCCCTTCACGAAGATGGCGTCGACCGGGTCGCCCCAGACGTCGGTGGCGGTCGCCTTGATCGAGGTGTTGCCGCCGCCGTGAAGCACGAGCGACGGGTCGGCTCCGATGCGGCGCGACCCGTCGACGATTTCGTCGAGCGCTTCGGCGAAGGTAGTGCCGTGGTGTGAGCCGATTGCCATCGCGTCGCAGGCTAGGAGTCGTTCGACACCTGGCTGTTCGGCTGGCTGTTGGGCGAACGGGCGGGCGGGCCGGTGGCTTTGAGCGCGGCGTCTATGGCTTGGTCATACGGCGGCCGCAGCACGCCTCGGTCGGTGACGATGGCGGTGATGAGCGCAGCGGGCGTGACATCGAAAGCGGGGTTGGCTGCGGCCACACCCGCGGGCGTCAGCCGGCGTCCGCCAGCGGCGTGGTGCACCTCGTCTTCGTCGCGCTGCTCGATGGTGATGTGCGCGCCGGTGGGAGTGCGCGGGTCGATGGTCGAGCACGGCGCGGCGACGTAGAAGGGCACGTTGGTGGCGTCGGCCGCCAGCGCGTGGGCGAGCGTGCCGACCTTGTTGGCGGTGTCGCCGTTGGCGGCGATGCGGTCCGCGCCGACGATCACCGCGTCGGCCGCGCCTTGAGCCAACAACCCGGCCATCGCGCCGTCCGCGACGACGGTGACGTCGATGTTGGCGTCGGCTAGCTCCCACGCGGTGAGACGCGCACCTTGTAGCAGCGGGCGAGTTTCGGCTGCGAGCACCTTGACGGGCTGACCGGCGGCGGCGAGCGTGTAGACGGGCGCGAGCGCGGTGCCGATGCCCGCGGTCGCCAGCCGTCCGGTGTTGCAGTGCGTGGCGACGGTCGGGTTGTCGGGCAGCAGCCGCGCGCCGAGCCGGCCGATTTCGGCGCAGCTCGCTTCGTCTTCGGCGCAGATCGTGTGCGCTTCGGCGAGCAGCGCGTCGATGAGCGTGTCGATGGCGTCGCCGTCGGGCGCGGTGGTGCGCTGGCTGACGGCGAGGGCGGCGTCGACCGTGCGGTCGACCGCCCACTTCAGGTTGACCGCGGTCGGGCGCGCGTCGCCGATGGCGAGGCGCAGTCGCTCAAGTTCGGCGAGCGCGTCGGCGAGCGTTTCGCACCGACCTTCGCGGCGGGCTTGGCGTAGTCCTACGACAACCGCGTACGCGCCGAACGCGCCCAGCGCGGGCGCGCCGCGTATGGCGAGCCGCTTGATCGCGTCGACGGCTGCTTCGGTGGTGGTGACGCGCACGACGTCGAGTTCGCCCGGCAGCTTGGTTTGGTCGATGATCTCGATTGCGTCGTCGCAGTACCGCAGCGTGGGCGTGAGGGTTTCCATCGGCACCAGGATGCCCGTGAAGCGGCTCTGGTTAGGTTGGCTGGCTGTGCGAAAGCTGGTGGCGCTGGCGCTGCGCGGCGGCGAACGGTTCTTGGCAGAGTTGCAGCGCGCCTGGAACGCGAGCGACGCGGTGCTGGTGGTCGATGAGCGTTTGCCGCTCACGGCGCAGCAAAACCTGGTGGCACGCATGGGCGCTTCGGTGCTCGTCGACGACGACGGCCGACACCGCTTGCGCGGCGGCTGGCCGGTCGAAGACGGCGACGCGCTGGTGATGGCAACCTCCGGCTCGACGGGCAAGCCCAAGGGCGTCGTGCTGACCCACGAAGCGGTGCGCGCGAACGTCGACGCGACGTGCAGCGCGCTGGGCGTCGACCCCACGGCCGACTGCTGGCTGGCGTGCTTGCCGCTCGCGCACGTCGGTGGCTTGTCGGTGGTGGCGCGAGCGCTGCTGACCGACACGCCGCTGGTGATGCATCCACGCTTCGACGCACGGGCTGTCGAGCAGGCTGCGCGCGCCGGCGCGACGCTGGCTTCGCTCGTGCCGACCGCGCTGGCGCGCATCGATCCTGGGCTGTTTCGGCGAGTGTTGGTCGGCGGCTCGGCGGTGCCAGTCGACCGGCCATCCAACGTGGTCGCGACCTACGGCATGACCGAGACGTTCAGCGGCGTGGTTTACGACGGCTGGCCGCTCGACGGCGTTGAGCTGCGAGTCGTCGACGGCGAGGTTCAGCTGCGCTGTGAGATGCTGTGCCGCGCCTACCGGCACCAACCCGGTATCGATGCGGTCGAGGGTCTGGCGAAGCGTCTGCCCGACAGTCCGGTCGACGGCCACGGCTGGTTCGCGACGGGCGACGCGGGCGAGTTGAGCGCCGAGGGGCAGCTGCGGGTGTTCGGACGTCGAGACGACCTCATCATCACGGGCGGTCAGAACGTCTGGCCGGTCGCCGTCGAGCGTGCGCTAGCCGATGTGGCCGGCGTCGCTGCTCTCGCCGTCACCGGGCGCGACGACCCCGAGTGGGGCCAGCGCGTCACCGCGGTGGTGGTGCCGGCAGACCCAGCCAGCCCACCGGCGCTGGAGGTGCTGGCCGAGACCGTAAAGCAGACCCTTCCCGCCTACTGCGCGCCCAAATCGCTGGAGATCGTTGCCGCCCTGCCGACAACCCCGCTCGGCAAGGTCAAGCGTCACGAGCTGTAG
>CAYRJD010000067.1:0-25030 GCA_964424585.1 uncultured Acidimicrobiales bacterium
CCAGATGACAACAGCCCAGATGACACTAGGAACTGTCTTGCTGTTTGCCGAGGGCGACGCCTCCGGGCCGTCGGCTCTGACGCTCGAGCTTGCGACCAAGGCGCGCTCCCTAGCGGGCACGGTCGAGGCGTTCACCGTCGGCCACGGCGACGCGATGGCCCAGGCGCTGGGCGCTCACGGGGTCAGCGTCATTCACGACGCGGGCGACGTCGGCGATCACCTCATCGGCCCCCGTGCCGCAGCCGCGCTGGCACAGCACGTCGCCGAGCACAGCCCCGACGCCGTCTTCATGGGTCAGACGAACGACGGACGCGACACCGCGGCTCGTCTCGCCGTCGCGCTCGATCAGCCGGTGATGACCAACAACGTCGGCGCAACGGTCACCGATGGTCGCCTCGTCACCGAAGAGCCGATCTTCGGCGGCACCCAAAACATCTTCACCCGCCACAACGCAGACGGCGCCGCCATCGCGCTGTTCCGTCCGAAGAGCTTCGAGGCGCAACCCAGCGGCGGCGGTCCCGCCGAGGTGCGCTCGACGAGCACGCCAGACGTCGGCGCGGCCGGCGCGGCCACCGTCACCGGCCGCTTCGCCGAAGAGCGTTCGGGCCCGCAGCTCGACGACGCCGACGTCGTCGTGTCGGGCGGGCGCGGCCTCGGCTCGGCCGAGGCGTACGAGATGGTCGAGCAGCTGGCCGGCGCGCTGGGCGCGGCCAGCGGCGCGTCGCGCGCCATCGTCGACGCGGGCTGGGTGCCCTATGCCAAGCAGGTCGGCCAGACCGGCAAGGTCGTCAAGCCGACCGTCTACATCGCGTGCGGCATCTCCGGCGCGACGCAGCACTTGGTCGGCATGAAGGGTTCGAAGAACATCATCGCCATCAACAAAGACGAAGACGCACCCATCTTCGGCGTCGCCGATCTCGGCATCGTCGGCGACGTGCACAAGGTGCTGCCGAAGCTGATCGAAGCGCTCGCGGCGCGCGCCTAGTCGAACCTAAACGCAGTTAGACGTCGAGCTAGACGAGCGGCCAGGGCCAGCTGTGGCCGCCCTCGTCGTCAGGAAACTCGCCGCGGCGCAAAAGCCAGCGCGCCCGAGCCGCCAGCGCCTCGGCCTCTTCGTCGCTCAGCCACGGCGACAGGCGCGCGGGCGGCCCGCTCGCCAGCTGCTCTAGCGACGCGCACGCGCGCTTGTTGAAGCGCTCGCCGGCGAAGTCCCAGATGACCGTGCGCAGCTTGCCTTCGGCCGCGAAGCACAGCCCCTGGTCGATGCCGTAGACCCGCCCCCAGCGCGACAACAAGCAGTGACCCGACTTGCGGTCGGTGTTGTTGGCGACCAGGTCGAACAGGCAGATCGTTCGCAGGTCGTCGGTGAGCTTGGGTTGTTCGGCGAGCGTGAAGTAGTGCTGGGCAAAGTCGGCATCGATGAAGAGCTGCAGCGAGCCGGGCCCGTGCGGGCCGTCACGCTCGACCGTCGGAGGAATGACGCCCCAGCCCATCGCCTCTGACAGCTCGAACGCGGCGACCTCACGACGCCCGAGCCCGGCAGGAAAGTCCCACAGCGGGCGTTCCCCTTTTGTCGGCTTGTAGATCGCGGCGGTGCTGGTGCGCTCGTGGGTGACGATGGCGAGCAGCGTCGCGTTCGACGCTTGCGGCATTCGGCCCAGCACGTCGATCTCGCCGTGACGCAGCACCTCTAGCGAGCGTTCGGTTGAGCCGGCGATCGACAGGTCGAGCGTGGGCGCTTCGGGCACCTCTACGGCAGGCCGGGCCGGTGGCCGTTGCTCTGGGCCAGCTCGCGTCCGTCTCGCACGACGTCCGCAGCGTTGGTGACGAAGGCGGCCGCCTGGTTGGCGTTCAGCCACACCACCGCCGCCGCGCCCGTCTCGTTGTCGGGGTCGTAGTCGTCGGCCGTCTCGCTGATCGGTTCGTCGGAGTCGCGCAGCACCACGACCACTCGACTCGTCTCCGGGTCGTCGTCGAGCATCAGCCGCAGGCCGACCTGACGGACGGCGAACGCGGGCTCTACCGGCTCGACGAGCTGCGTCACCTGCGCGGGCTCGGCCGTGATGCCGTACTCCGACAGCACGTCCGCCAGCGTCGAGGCGAGCACCACCACGTGCTCTTTCTCGGCCTTCCAGCTCACCACTTCGTCGCCGGTCGTGGCTTGCAGAAAGAAAATTCGCTGGCCCGGCGGGCCAACCGTGCCCACGCAGAAGGCTTCGATGTCACGGAGTTCGCGAAAGTCATCCATTTGATTTCCTGTCGTGAGGTAGAGCGGAAGTGTTGTTGATGGTCAGCACGGTTGGCGGACGATTGCCGACCAGCACGGCGCTGACCGAGCACGGAGCCACGACGAAGCGTTGAAACATGTCGAGGTGCGCGCCCGACGCGTGCGCGACGTACGCACGAATCGGATCGGCGTGAGTGACCGCGACCACGGTGCGGCCGGGGTGGCTGGCGGCAAGCTCGTTGACGGTCGCGACGATGCGCTTCGACATCTCCGCGAAGCTCTCGCCGTTCGGGAACGTGAACCCGCTCGGGTAGCGCTGCACCGTCTGCCAGGCAGCCAGCTTGGCGAGCGCGCTCAGCTTGCGTCCCGTCCAGTCGCCGACGTCGAGTTCGATCAGCCCGTCGTGCGTGACGACCTCGCGGCCAACAGCCCCAGCGATCGGCTCGGCGGTCTGCTGGGCGCGCTCTAGCGGGCTCGCGTACACGGCTGCAACCCGGCCCGCAGCGGCGATGCGCTCGGCCGCGCTGCGCGCCTGTCGTTGCCCTTCGTCAGAGAGCCCGACGCCAGGCCGTCGGCCGTACAGCTCGACGCCGGTGGTGGGGGTCTGGCCGTGGCGCACAAGCAAGACGTTGCTCGGCCGTTTCATGCTCGCCACTGACGCCGACGCTAACCAGTCGGTTGCCAGTTAGCACTCTCGCCCTTAGAGTGCTAACCCCTTTCCCCTACTGTGCTGGAGGTACAGCCGTGGCCAAGATGATTGTGTTCGACGACACCGCACGCCGGTCGCTCGAATCAGGAATGAACCAGCTGGCAGACGCCGTGCGCGTCACGCTCGGCCCCAAGGGTCGCAACGTCGTGCTGGACAAGAAGTGGGGCGCACCCACCATCACCAACGACGGCGTCAGCATCGCCAAAGACATCGAGCTCGAAGACCCGGTCGAAGCGCTGGGCGCTGAGCTGGTGAAAGAGGTCGCCAAGAAGACCGACGACGTCGCCGGCGACGGCACCACCACCGCGACCGTGCTGGCGTGGACGATGGTGCGTGACGGTCTGCGCAACGTCGCCGCCGGCGCCAACCCGATGGCCCTCAAGCGGGGCATCGAGGCGGGCGTCGACGCTGCAGTCAAAGCCATCGAGAAGATGTCGATCAGCGTGACCGAGAGCAAAGAGCAGATCGCGCAGGTCGGCGCCATCTCGGCAGCCGATCAAGAGATCGGCAAGCTCATCAGCGACTGCTTCGACCGGGTCGGCAAAGACGGCGTCATCACCGTCGAAGACTCACAGACGTTCGGCCTAGAGATGGACTTGGTCGAGGGCATGCGCTTCGACAAGGGCTACATCTCGCCCTACTTCGTCACCGACGCCGAACGCCAAGAGGCCGTGCTCGACGACCCTTACCTGTTGTTCGTGCAGGGCAAGGTCGGCGCGGTGCGTGACGTGCTGCCGGTGCTCGAAAAGGTGACTCAGTCAGGCAAGCCGCTCGTCGTGATCGCCGAAGACGTCGAGGGCGAGGCGCTGGCCACCATCGTGGTCAACAAGATTCGCGGCACGTTCAAGAGCGTCGCGATCAAGGCACCCGGCTTCGGTGACCGCCGCAAGGCGATGCTCGCCGACATGGCGATCCTCACCGGCGGCCAGGTCATCAGCGAAGACGTCGGGCTCAAGTTGGAGAACACCACGCTCGACCTGCTGGGCACAGCCCGCCGGGTGATCGTCACCAAAGACGAAACCACCATCGTCGAGGGCGCCGGCAGCGAAGACGAGGTCGCCGGTCGCATCGAGCAGATCAAGCGCGAGATCGACAACACCGACTCCGACTACGACCGCGAGAAGCTCCAAGAGCGGCTCGCCAAGCTGCACGGCGGCGTCGCCGTGCTGAAGGTGGGGGCGGCTACCGAGGTCGAGCTGAAAGAGAAAAAGCACCGCATCGAAGACGCGGTCAGCACCACCAAGGCAGCCATCGAAGCTGGCGTGGTCGCGGGCGGCGGCGTGACGCTGCTGCGAGCCGAAGACGCGGTGCGCAAGGCCGCCAAGAAGCTCGACGACGACGCGGCGACCGGCGCGAAGATGGTCGCCGACTGCTTGGCCGCGCCGCTCAAGCAGATCGCCGAAAACGCGGGTGCCGAAGGCGGCGTCGTGGCTGCGAAGGTGCGCGAGCTAGACGGCTCGACGGGGTTCAACGCCGCGACCGGCAAGTACGAAGACTTGGTAAAGGCTGGCGTCATCGACGCCGCGAAGGTCACGCTCTCTGCGCTGCAGAACGCGGCGTCGATTGCGGCGCTGTTCCTCACGACCGAAGCGGTCATCGTCGACCAGCCCGACGACAGCCCGGGTGCTCCTGACATGGGAGACATGGACTTCTAGCGCGCACGGTCTATTGGGCCGCTAGCGCGGCTCTAGCCTGAGGCCGATGAGCGGGCCTCACGTGGTCACCACCAACACTGGCATCTGCGTGCTGCACCTGTTTCACAAGGTGCCCGCTCCCGACGCGCCCAGCTCTTGGCGGGCCGACGTCAGCGCGCTCGTCGAGAGCTTCGTCGACGACGAGCACCAGCTGGTCTTGGCCGCGATGCTCGGCCACAAGTGCGACGTCGGTTTCATGGCGCTCGGCCCAGACGTGTGGCGGCTGCGGAACTTACAGCGCGATCTCGCCAACGCGGGCCTCGTTCTCGTCGACAGCTACGTGTCGATGACCGAGGTGTCCGAATACGCGGCTGGCTTGCCGAAAGAGATGCTCTCCGAGCGCCTCCACCCGAGGCTGCCGCCTGAGGGCAAGCGAGCGTTCTGCTTCTACCCGATGTCGAAGCGTCGCGCGGTGGGCGCTAACTGGTTCCGGCTCGACTACGACGAACGCCGCGACTTGATGTACGAGCACGGCACCAGCGGCCGCAAGTTCAAGGGGCGCATCGTTCAGGTCATCACCGGCTCAACCGGGGTCGACGATTACGAGTGGGGCGTGACGCTGTTCGGCGAGCACCTAGACGACCTGAAGGAGGTCGTCTACACGATGCGCTACGACGAGGCGTCTGCGGTCTACGCCGAGTTCGGCTCGTTCTACACCGGCCTCGTCGATGAGCCCGACGCGATACTGAAGCACCTGTAGCGCCACAAAAGGGGGTACCAGCTATGGCCAACTACACCGCACCCGTCACCGACATGATGTTCGTGCTCGAGCACATCGCCGGTCTCGCCGAGTTGGCGACGTTCGACCGGTTCGCCGACGCCGAGCTCGACGTCGTGCGCGACCTGCTCGATGAAGCGGGCAAGTTCATGTCAGCCGAGCTGGCGCCGCTCAATGAGACCGGCGACCGCGAAGGCCTGCGCTACGACGACGGACGCATTCACCACCCCGACGGCTTCGCGGAGGCGTACGGCAAGTTCGCCGCGAGCGGCTGGAACGGGATGGGCTTCCCGCCTGAGTTCGGCGGAGGCGGCATGCCGTGGTGCGTCGGGCTGGCCGTTCAAGAGATGCTGACCGCGGCGAACATGGCGTTCAGCCTCTGCCCGCTGCTCACCCAGGGCGCGGTCGACGCGTTGTTGCACCACGCAGACGAAGAGCTGGCCGCGACCTACCTAGAGAAGATGATCAGCGGCGAGTGGTCGGGCACGATGAACCTGACCGAGCCGCACGCTGGCTCTGACGTCGGCGCGCTCACCACCAAAGCCGAGCCGCAGCCCGATGGCAGCTACCGCATCTTCGGCACCAAGATTTTCATCACCTACGGCGAGCACGAGCTGGCAGACAACATCATCCACCTCGTGCTCGCCCGCACGCCGGGCGCGCCGGTTGGCACGCGGGGCATCAGCCTGTTTTTGGTGCCGAAGTTCATCGTCAATGCCGACGGCAGCCTCGGCGACCGCAACGACCTCAAGGCCGTTTCGACCGAGCACAAGATCGGCATTCACGCCAGCCCGACGTGCGTGATGAGCTACGGCGACGACGGAGCCGGTGCGGTCGGCTACATGGTCGGCCCGGAGTGCGGTGGCATGCGAGCGATGTTCACGATGATGAACAACGCCCGGCTGTCGGTGGGCTTACAGGGGCTGTCGCTGACGTCGCGGGCGTACCAGCAGGCGCGCGACTACGCGCTGGAGCGCAAGCAGGGCAAGGCCCTCGGCGCCGAGCTTGAGAGCGGCGAGAGTTCGCCCATCGTCGATCACGCGGATGTGCGACGAATGCTGATGACGATGCGCGCCAACGAAGAAGCGATGCGCGGCTTGATGTACGCGAACGCCGCCGCGCTCGACCGTCGGGTGGGCGAGAGCGGCGAAGCCGCCGAGGCGGCCGACATGCTGGCGTCGCTGCTGACTCCCGTCGCCAAGGGCTGGGGCACCGACGTGGGCGTCGAGATGACGTCGCTCGGCGTGCAGGTGCACGGCGGAATGGGCTACGTCGAAGAGACCGGCGCGGCGCAGCACTGGCGCGACATTCGCATCGCGCCGATCTACGAGGGCACCAACGGCATTCAGGCGGCCGACCTGGCGTTCCGCAAGCTGCCGCTCGCCGGCGGCGACGTGGTCGCCGGCTACGTCGGCACGATGGGCGAGCTAGCGGGCGATCTTGCTAGCAGGCAGTCTGGCGGCGACGAGGCGCTGAGCGTCATCGGCCGCCAGCTATCCGACGCGGTCGGCGTGCTCACCGAAGCGGCCACGTACGTCGGCAAGCAGCTGACCGCCGACTTGAACGACGTGGCTGCCGCGTCGTCGCCGCTGCTGCGAATCTTCGGCGTGGTCGCGGGCGGCTACTACTTGGCGCTCGGTGCCAAAGCCGCCGCCACGCTGCTGGCCGAAACCGACGGCGCGGGCACCGCCGACTACGGCGCCGACTTTCTGGCCGACAAGATCACCACCGCGCGGTTTTACGCCGAGCACATTCTGCCGACCGCCGCGGGCCACCTCAGCGCCACCATCGCCGGGGCGAACGACCTGTTCGCCATCGACGCCAGCCGCCTCTAGGCGCAACCGCTCGCTTCACCTGTGGCCGCCGCGACGACCGAGCCAGCGACGCTGGTGCGTCTGCGCGACGAGCTGCGCGCGCTGGGTGACGTGGTGGTGGCGTTCAGCGGCGGCGTCGACTCTGCGTTGTTGGCGTGGGTCGCGAGCGACACGCTGGGGCGCGACGCCGCCCGCTGCGTGACCGCCGTGTCGCCCAGCCTCGCCACCGACGAGCTGGCCGACTGCGAGCGCCTGGCCGCCGAGTGGAACCTCAACTGGCACACCGTTTCGACCGACGAGCACGAGCGGCCCGACTACCAGCTCAACGATGCCAACCGCTGCTACGTGTGCAAGAGCGCGTTGATGGACGCGCTAGCTAAAGCGAGCGCGTCGGAAGACATCGCGCTAGCTAAAGCGAGCGCGCCGGAAGACATTGCGCTGGATGCCCGTCTCGCGCCCGGCGCGGTCGTCACACTCGGCGTCAACACCGACGACCTGGGCGACCATCGGCCCGGCCAGCAAGCAGCGCTCGAACGAGGGGCGCGGTTTCCGCTGGTCGACGCGCGCCTAGCCAAGCGCGACGTGCGTGAACTCAGCGCGCACTTGGGGCTGGCGACGTGGGACAAGCCAGCGGCCGCGTGCTTGGCGTCGAGGGTGCCGTACGGCACGACGGTTACCGTGGCGCTGCTCGACCGCATCGGGCGTGCCGAGTCCGCTCTGCGGCGGCTGGGCTTTCGCCAGCTGCGCGTGCGCGACTACGGCGACACCGCCCGCGTCGAGCTCGAGTTGTGCGACCTAGCCCGAGCACTCGAAGCGCGCGAGGCGATAGTGGCTGCGCTCAAAGCCTGCGGTTATGGCTACGTCACGGTCGACTTGGAGGGCTTTCGTTCGGGCAACCTCAACGCAGCGCTGTGATCGTCGCGCTGATGGTCGACCTGATGGATCGCAGCCGACTGGGCGCGGCCGACGTTCGCTTCGTGAAAGACGCGACGCAGTTCTCCTACGCGCTCGCGGCTCACGACGGCGCTGCGCCCGTGCTGGCTATCGCCGACCTGACGCTCACGGGCGCGGCGGAGGCGTGCGCGACAGCGCAGCCAGCCACGCGGGTGGTGGCCTTCGCGCCGCACGAGCGGGTGAGCGAGCTGGCGGCCCCGGCCGCGCACAGCCACACCGAAGCGTGGGCGCGCTCGAAGTTCTTTCGCAAGCTCGGCGAGCTGGTCGCTTGGGCCGACGAGCAAGCGTCTCGTGACGGGCTGACGTGACCGACGACGCTGTCAGCGCGCTCATCAGCCGGTTCGTCGCCGACCGCAACGATCTGCTGGCTGCGCGCGCAGCCGGCGACGGCAGCGTTTCCGAGCTTCCGGCCGACCTCGCCGCGCTCACGCAGCGCTGGCTGGTTGACCTGTTCGACTCGGTGACGAGCGATGGCGCAGATGCCGACCAAATGGCGAACAGAGCCGGCGTAGCGCTGGTCGCCATCGGCGGTCTGGGTCGAGCCGAGCTGTGCCCCAGCAGCGACATCGACTTGTTGCTGTGCCACGCCGATGGCGTCGACACCGGCGACCTCGCGGATCGCATCTGGTATCCGGTGTGGGACAGCAAGCTCAAGCTCGGCCACGCGGTGCGCAGCATCGACGCGTCGATAGAGCTGGCGAGCACCAACATCGACACCTGCACCGGCTTGGCTGATGCCCGTCACATCGCCGGCGACGCCTCGGTGACCGACACGCTGACCGAGCGCGTGGCGCGGCTGTGGCGTGACAACGCCGATGCCCAGCTAGCCGCGCTTCACAAGGCAGTGCTCCGCAACCAGCGAGGCAGCGGCGAGGTCGCCTACCTGCTCGAACCCGACCTCAAGCTGGGTCGCGGCGGCCTGCGCGACATCCACGCCATCGGCTGGGCGACCTCGGTGAGCGATCACCTCAACTCTGCTGATGCCGAGCGTCTCGACGCGGCGCATCGCCTGCTGCTCCATGCCCGGGTGGCGCTTCACCTGCTCACCGGCCACAGCAGCGACACGCTGGTCATTGACGAGCAAGACGCCGTCGCCGACCTGCTGGGTTACGGCGATGCCGACGCGCTGATGGCTGACATCTCGCGCGCCGCGCGGGAGGTGGCGTTTATCTCAGATGAGTTCTGGCGCACGACGCTCGCGGCTGCCGACCTGACGACGGTCAACGCCGCAGCCAGCCGAGCAGCGCAGATGGCCGACGTCGACGAAAGCGTGGCCAGCTTGCTGGGCCGCGGAGTCGAACTGCGAGCCAACCAAGTGGTCATCGACCCGGCCGGTGACGGCGCGAGCGATGACCCGCTGCTGGTGCTGCGGGCCGCAGCCGTCGCCGCCGCGCTAGAAGCGCCGCTGGCGCGCGCCAGCCTCGACTACTGCGCGCAGCATCCTCCCACCCTCGGCGAGGTGTGGCCGCCCGAGGCTCGCGAGCTGCTGGTCACCTTGCTGCTGAGCGGCCCAGGTGCGGTCGACGTGATCGAGGCGCTCGATTTCGTCGGCGTGTGGGGCACGCTCATTCCCGAGTGGCTGCCGTGTCGCAACAAGCCGCAGCGCTCGCGCTACCACAAGTTCACCGTCGACCGTCACTTGATGGAAGCAGCCGCTCAAGCTGCCACCAAGCTCGACGACGTCGAACGCCCCGACCTGCTGGTGGTCGCCGCGTTGCTGCACGACATCGGCAAGGGCTACCCGGGCAACCACAGCGTCGTCGGCACGGCACTGGCGCCGCCGATCATGCGGCGCTGGGGCTTTTCCGACGAAGACGCCGCCGTCGTCGCCAAGCTCATCACCCACCACCTGCTGCTCACCGACGTCGCCACCCGCCGCGACCTCCACGACCCGCTCACCATCGAAGGCGTCGCCGAGGCGGTCGAGACGCAAGAGTTTCTGCGGCTGCTGCGCGCGCTGGTCGAAGCCGACTGCATCGCGACCGGCCCGATGGCGTGGAGCGACTGGATCGCGAACCTGGTCGACACGCTGGTCGACTTCGTCGCCGATCACCTCAAGGGCGCGCCTGCCGCCGCGCAAGATGTCGACGCTGCCCGCACTCCGCTGGGTGCGGAACCTGTCAGCGCCGACATCGCCGAGCGTCTGGCGAGCGGCGGCACGCACGTCGTCGGCGAAGGCGACACCCTCACGATCGTCACCGTCGACGCGCCGGGCGTCTTTTCCCGTGCGGCAGGCGCGCTGGCGCTGCGCGGACTAGAGGTGCGCGAGGCCGAGGCTTACTCAAGTCCGCTCGGAGGTTCGCGTGAGGGCACCAGCGCACGGCCGAGCGCCACCGCCGCGGTCTCGGCGTTCAAGATTGCACCACCCGACACGCCGGTCGACTGGGGCCGCATAGCCCACGACGTCAAGCTGGCGTTGAGCGGCGAGCTGGCCTTGCGGGCACGCATCGCGCAGCGCGCCCAGCTGTACCGACGGCGCGCGGCGCTGGCCGCGGTGACCGCCGAGACGACCGTTCGCTTCGACACCGCCGCCACCGACGCGACGATCGTGGAGGTGCGCACCGAAGACCGCACCGGCGTGCTCTACAGCGTCACCCGCACGCTCGCGGACATGGGCCTCGACATTCGCTCCGCGAAGATTCAGACGCTCGCGAACGTCGTGGTCGACACGTTTTACGTCGTGGGGCCGCACGGATCTACGCTCGGTGAGCAGCACCAGCGCGAAATCGAGATGGAACTCAAGCACGCCCTCTAGCCCTCGCGAGCGGGCGGCGCCAGCTACTCGTGCGAGATGGCCGCCAGCACGTTCATGCGCGCCGCGCGCCGTGCAGGCAAGATCGCCGCGACGACGCCGACCACCACGCTGAGCACCAGCACGAGGACGAGTTGTCCGAACGGAATGGCGACGCCGCTGATGAACGACGGCGGCATCGCGGCGAGCGCGATGAGCCCGAACACGACGCCCAGCGCGACGCCCAGCAGCCCGCCGAACGTGGTGACGATGACGCCCTCCCAGCGGATCATGCGGCGCGTCTGACGGCGGGTCATGCCGACCGCTCGCAGCAACCCGATCTCGCGGGTGCGCTCGAACACCGACAGCATCTGCGTGTTGATCACGCCGAGCGCGGCGATCACGATGGCGAACACCAGCAGCGCGTTCACCACCGCCAGCAGCTGGTCGATCTGGTCTTCTGAGGTTTGCTGAAACTCCGCGCCGTCTTGCAGGTCGATCTCTGGGTAACTCGCAGCGACCTCTTCAAGTCGCCACCGCACCGCTTCGGCGTCGTAGCCGTCAGCGACAGCCACCATGGAGAACGTGTCGTATTGGACGGTCGAGTCGAAGACTTGCTCATAGGTCGGCAAGCCGATCACCCAGTTGCCGACGATGGTGGCGTCGTCGAAGATTGCGACGACAGGCAGCTGACGCTCGCCCAGCGGGAACGTCGCGCTCAGCACGTCGCCCACGGCGATGTCGTTGTCGGTGGCGTTGTCTTGGTGCACCAGCACGCCGCCGGCATCTAGGCCCGCTTGGCTGCCCGCGACGAAGCCAGCGTCGAGCATCTCATCGAACGCCGCTTCGTGCACGCCGATGATGTCTTGGGGCGTGCCGTCGATCAGCGCACGCGCCCCGAAGCCGCCTCGCAGTCCCACAGCCAACTCGACCTCGTCGAGTTCGTTGAGCGAGGCAACCAGCTGCGGGCTGACGCCGATGCCGGGGTCGCCGCCTCCTGCCGACGTCACGTAGTAGTCGGCATCGAGCGAGCTGCCCAGGGCGTCTACGAACGTCTTCTTGAAGCTGGTGCCGACGATGAGCACCATCACGACCAGCGCCAAGCCCACCATCAGCGCGGAGGCCGTCGCAGACGTGCGCTGCGGGTTGCGGCCGGCGTTGTTGCGGGCGAGCGCGCCGGCGACGTTGCCGATACGGCTCACCGGCGCGCCCAAGATGTTCGCTACTCGCCGGGCGACGAGCGGGCTGAGCAGCGCCACCGCGATGAACAGCGCCAGCGAGCCAGCCGCCAGCGCGATGAGCCTCCTGACGGTCGAGAAGTCTCCCAGCACGCCCGCCACCAGCAGCGCCGCGCCGAGCACGCCGAAGATGACGCCCACGACGTTGCGTCGCGTGTTGCCGCGCGTCTGCAGCGTCACGCCTTCGCTCAGTGCTGCGATGGGCGGAATGGTCGCGGCGCGACGAGCCGGCGCGTATGCCGCGATGGTGGTCACGCCCACGCCGACGATGAGCGACACCAGCCACGTTCTCGGCGCGATCGACACGCCCGCCAGCGGCAAGCCGCCGCCGTCGAAGCCCTGATCGATGATGAAGGTGATGAGCGACGCGACGCCCAACCCCGCAACCGCTCCGACGACCGAAGCCAGCAAGCCGATCAGCACCGACTCACCCAAGACAGAACGCCGAATTTGCGAGCCCGTCGCGCCCAAACATCGCAGCAACCCCAGCTCGCGAATCCGCTGGCCCAGCACTATCGCGAACGTGTTGTTGATGATGAACGCAGAAACCACCAGCGCGACCGCGGCGAACGCCAGCAACGCGTATTGGAAGACGTCGATGATGGTGTCGAACTCGGCGCTGAACTCTTGTGCGACGACGTCGCCCGACACTGCCTCAAAGCCCGCTGGCAGCGCGCCGTCGATGTAGGCGGCTAGCTCTTCGGGGTCGTCGCCGGGCTGCCCTGCCACGTCGAGGGTGTGAAAGCCCGTCGGCAGGTTGAACAGCGACCTGGTGGTGGGTTCGTCGAACAGGGCGAGCACTTGGCCTAAGTCGTTCTCTTCGCCTTGGCCGGCGAACGTGACCACGCCGACCAGCTCGTAGTCGGCAGGCGGCGCCAGCGCGCGCACGTTGATCGTTTGGCCCAGTTCAAAGTCGAGGTCGCCGACTGCGGGAGCGTCGAGCACGACCTCACCGGGCCCTGGCGGCCTGCCTTCGAGCAGTTCGAACGTCGAGCCGTCGCCTTCGACGTAGTTGAAGCCGAACACCGGCGGACCGCCGCCGCCGATGCGGGTTGGCACCTCGTCTACTAGATACGACAAGTTGAGCTGGCCCTGTATTAGGCCGACCGTTGACGTCACCCCGTCCAGACCTTCGACCAGCTCGACAATTTCAGGCGGAACCGGCGGGCGGGAGTTGTTGTCGCCCTCTAACGCTTGCGCGCCGCGCACCTGCACGTTGACCGACTCGCCGATGTCGTCGGCTAAGTCGCCGAACGCTTTGCGCAGGCTGTCGGCGAGCACGAACGAGCCAGACACGAACGCGACGCCCAGCACGACCGCGAACGTGGTGAGCGCGAAGCGGAGCTTGCGTTGGGCGAGCGACCGCAGCGTGACCTTGAACATCGGCTCAGTCGCCCAGCGATTTGAGGGTGTCGAGCACCGTGTCGGCGTCTGGGTTGCGCAGCTCTTTCACGATCTGCCCGTCGACCAGGAAGACGACTCGGTCGGCGAACGAGGCGGCGTGCGCGTCGTGGGTGACCATGACGATGGTCTGGTGCAGCTCGTCGACTGCCCGCCTGATGAAGTTCAAGATTTCGGTGCCGGTGCGGCTGTCTAAGTTGCCGGTCGGTTCGTCTGCGAACACGATCGTCGGTTTCGACACCAGCGCTCGGGCTACGGCTACGCGCTGCTGCTGTCCGCCCGACAGTTCGGTGGGCCGGTGCTTGAGCCGATCGGCTAGCCCGACCGCGCCAACTACCTGGTCGTACCACTCCTGGTCGACTTCGGTGCCGCCCAAGGTGAGCGGCAACAAGATGTTTTCTTGCGCCGTCAGCGTGGGCACGAGGTTGAACGCCTGAAACACGAAGCCGACGGCCTCTCGACGCATCAACGTCAGCTCGCGCTCAGACAGTTCGCCCAGGTCTTGATTGCCGATCAGCACTTGGCCTTCGGTGAGTTCATCGAGCCCTGCCATGCAGTGCATCAGCGTGGATTTGCCCGAGCCTGACGGCCCCATCACGGCGGTGAGTTCGCCTTCAACAAACGCGATAGACAGCGAGTCGAGCGCGGTTACCGCTGTGTCGTGGGTGCCGTAGACCTTGACCGCGTTGTTGGCTTGAGCCGCAACTGCGGTGCGGTTTGCTGGGAGGTCTGCTGATCGGTATTCGGCGACAGTCATAGAGCGCACAGGCTAGGGCGGCACGCCGGCGCGCCGAACACCGGAACTGCGCGCCAGCGCGTTTCTACACTGCGGCAGTGACTTTGTGCCGCACCTGTAGCCAGCAGGTTCCAGACGGGGCACGCTTTTGCCCGAACTGCGGGCAGCTGCAGCACCAAACCGAAGATCGTCGGGTCATCACGGTGCTGTTCGCCGACCTGGTCGGCTTCACCGGTTTGAGCGAAGACGCCGACCCAGAGAACGTGAAGCGGCTCATCGACACGTGCTTCCAGCAGCTGGTGGCTGACGTGCGGGCGTTCGGCGGCACGGTCGACAAGATCTTGGGCGACGCGATCATGGCGCTGTTCGGCGCGCCCACCGCGCACGAAGACGACCCCGAGCGGGCGCTGCGAGCGGCGTTTCGGATGCGGCGCAGCTTGGAGTCGGTGTCGGTCGAGCGTGGCTTGGATTTGCGGCTGTGCATCGGCATCAACACCGGCGAGGTGCTGGCGGGCGCGCTGACCGCTGGCGGCGACTACACGGCGATGGGCGACACGGTCAACATCGCCAGCCGGCTACAAGAGATGGCGTCGGCCGGTGAGGTGCTGGTCGGGCCCGAAACACGGTCGGCGACCGTCAACGTCGTCGACTACACCGAGCGCGGCGAGCTGACGATCCGCGGACGCGACGAGCCGCTCGAGGTGTTCGTCGCGACCGGCGAACTCGCGCCGCCTGGTCGTCGCCGCAGCTCGGCTCGCACGCCGCTGATCGGCCGCAACCTCGAGCTGGGCCAGCTGTCTGCGGCGGTGGCGACCGCGGTGGCGCGCCGGCGCGCGCATCACCTGCAGGTCGTCGGCGAAGCCGGGATGGGCAAGACGCGACTGGCGGAAGAGGTCGCCGAGGCCGCCGAAACCCAGCACGGCGCGATCGTGCTCGACAGCATGGTGCTGGCGTACGACGAAGCGAACCCGCTGCGAGCGGTCGGCGACGCGATAGCCGGAGCCGCCGGAGTCGAACTCGACCAAACCACCGAAGAAGCCTCCGACACCATCGAGCAGCTCATTCGCCAGGCGCTCAGCGCGCCCGCACACACGGTTGAGGCCGACGCCAACCAGCTGCACGCACACGGCGGCGCGGCGTCGTTCGGGCGTGCGCGCGGCGGCGCCGAGCGGTCGGCGTCGACCGACGAGCGACATCTCGACAGCCAGGTCGCCGAGGCGACCGACTTGATACTGGCGATGATCGGCCGGGTTCAGGCCACGACCGTCGGCGCGGCGAGCCCGACCGGCGACCTCGACGCTCGCACCGAAGCGACGTTCACGTTGCTGTCTGTGCTGTTCGCCGCGCTGGCTCGCCAGCAGCCCACCATCTTGCTGCTGGGCGACATCCACTGGGCAGACGACCGGCTGTATCGCCTGCTGGAACGCCTGCTCGCCGATCTGGGCAACCTGCCGTTCGTGCTGATCACCACCGCTCGCTGGGACTTAGACGAGCCGCGCTGGCTGGCGCCGGTCGGGCGGCACAGCACGGTCACGATGAACCTCGACCCGCTCAGCCGCGACGCGACCGCCGAGCTGGTGAAGACGCTGCTGGGTTTTGCTCCGCCGCCCGCGATGGCCGACCAGCTGCACGCCCGCAGCGGCGGCAACCCGTTCTTCTTAGAAGAAATCAGCACGCTGCTGCGCGACGCGGGCGTGGTCGGCTCGGGCGTGGCGAGCACGGATGAAGCGGGCGCGGGACTCGACCTCGACCGACCGATCGCGCAGCTGCCGGGCACGCTGCGCGGCCTCGTCGCGGCGCGGCTCGACGCGCTGGCGGTCACCGAGCGCCGGATGATTGACGACGCGGCGGTGCTGGGCCGGGGCGGCAGCAGGGCCGACCTGTTCGCGCTGGGCTCCGACGGCTCCGATGGCGCAGGTGCAGCCGCGCTAGCCGACGCAGATGCCCGTGCAGGTGGGGGCGAGGGTGCCGAGCTGAGTTCCGCGTTCCAGCGGCTGGTCGACAAAGACCTGCTGGTGACCGACGGGCGGTCGTGGTGGTTTCGGTCTGACCTGGTGCGCGACGTCGCCTACCAGATGCTCACGCGCGTCGAGCGGGCGCGCCGGCACCTCAACATCGCGAACTGGCTGGCGTCGGAGATCGACAACCGCCCGCAGGAGTACGTGGCGGTGGTCGCCGATCACTACGCCAGCGCGGTCGAGACTGGCTCAGACCTGACGGCGACCGGCAGCGAGTTCGGCCCGGCGCTCGTCGACCTAGCTGTCGAGTGGCTGGGCCGAGCCGGCGAGCAAGCCGCCGAGCGCGAGAGCCACTACGCCGCCGAGCGCGTCTTCCAGCGAGCGATCGAGATGCTGGGCGAGGCCGACCCGCGGCTCATCGCGATGGCGCTCGGTCGGGGCAACGCGCGGCTGGGCCTGCGCGAGCTCACCGGCGCCCGTGCCGATGCCGAGCTGGCCCGCGCGCTGGCGACGCTGTCGGGCGACCGCCTGTCGAGCGCGCGGGGGCTGCGCTTGCTGGGCGAGATTGCGGCGAGCAGCGACGAGCACTCTGAGGCCGAGAAGCTGCTGGCCGAGGCACTCGAACGGTTCACCGCGCTGGGCGAGGTGCGCGAGGCGGCAGACGCGCTGCGCTTGCGCGGCGTCGCGCTGATGCGCGGCGGCGACTTCGACCGCGCCGACCGCTACTTGAACGAGGCTCACGCCACGCTGGGTCACCTGGGCGACGAGATCGGCGTGGCGTGGTGCCTGGAAAACCTGGCTTGGCTTTCGTTTCAGCGTGGCCACATCGACGAGGCGCACGAACGGGTCGAACTGGCGATCAGCAGGTTCAACGACGTGGGTGACCGGCGCGGCGTCGCGGCGTCGCGGGCGCTGCTGGCGTTCTTGCTGTTCTACGTCGGCGAGCGGGAAGACGCCGAGCGGATGGCGCTCGAGGTGCGCGAAGAGGTTTCCGAGCGAGGCGACCGGTTCGTCGAGGCGCTGATGGAGCTGCTGCTGGGTTCGATCTCGCTGTGGTCAGGCCGGGCGGCTGGCGCCATCGATCGGGCGAAGGGCGCGGAGGGAGTGTTCCGCAAGGCGCGCAGCGAGTTCGGGGTGGTGCAGAGCCAGGGCTTGCTGGGTCGCGCGTATGCGGCGGTCGGCGAGCTGCATCGCAGCCAGGCGGTGCTGGCGGAGTGCTTGCAGCGTGCGCTCGACATGCCGGGCAGACCGCTCGAGCTGTTCGCGCGCGGCGTGCGTGCGGGCGGCAGCGTGCAGATGGGCAACCCAGAGAGCGCGATCGACGACATCGAGCGGCTGGCGTCGCAGCAGCGAGGCGTGGTGACCGGCGTCGACGGCGCGGTGACGGCGGTCGGCCAGGCCGGCGTGGGCGGCCAGCCCGTCGGGGCTGGCGCGTCGTCTGATTCGCTCGCCAAGCTGATCGCCGGCCGGCGGCAGACCGCGGGTGGCTCGCAGACGATGATCGGCACGCTCGATCTCGAGGTGTCGCTGGGCATGGCGCAGCTGCAGCTCGGCCAGGCCGACGAGGCGGTCGCCGCGCTAGAGGCGGTGTGGCAGCACGAGCAGCAGGCCGCGACCCGGCCGATGTCGCTGTATCTGGCTTCGTCGTTAGCGCTGGCGTATGCGGCGGTCGGCCGGACCGAAGACGCGCTAGAGCAGGCGCGGGTTGCGCTGGCGCGCGGCACCGGCACCTACCTCGACGTTCGCACCGCGCTGCTGGCGCGGGCGTTCGCGTTTTGTCGCCAGGGCGACCGGGCGGCGATGGAGGCCGCGTTCGCGCAGGCGCTGGTCAACATCGACGGCACCGACAGCCGGCTGAGCCAGGCCATCGTGCGGCTCGCGCACGCCATCGGCGCCGAGGCCTGCGACTCGCCGGAGGCAGCCAGCCTCCACACCGAAGCCGAGGCGGCGCTGACGGCGCTGGGCGCGCGCCCGACGGGCTGGGAGCGGGCGTTTCGCTTGGCCGCCGACGTCGAGCCCGTGCGGTCGAGCCAGCCGGGCTTGCTGCCTGAGCCGGTGCCGTACAAGCCGCTCAGCCCGAACGAAGAGTGACGCACCCGTGCGCCGCCTAGCTAGGTTCGCAGCCTGTGACTGACGCTGAAACTGGCCCCGCGGCGGGTGCGGAGGCCGACCGGGTGCTGCTCGCGAAGATCGGGCTCGACGGGCACGACCGCGGCATCAAGGTGATCGCTCGCACCGCGCGCGACGCCGGGTATGAGGTCATCTACACGGGGCTGTTTCAGACGCCGGCGGCGGTGGCGCAAGCCGCGGTCGACGAAGACGTCGACGCGATCTGCGTGTCGATGCTGTCGGGCGCGCACGAGGCGCTGATGCCGCTCGTCACCGAAGGCCTGCGAGCCGCGGGCGCCGACATTCCGGTCGTGCTGGGCGGCATCATTCCTGACGACGACGTCGAGGCGATGTACGCGGCGGGCATGGCGGCGGTGCTGGGCCCCGACGCGTCGGCCGAGGCGCACGTCGACGCGCTGCGCAGCGCGATCGACGCCGCCAGAGCGGCGAGCTAGCGGCGCTCCGCACTAGCGTTAGCTCCCGTGCAGATTTCTAAAGTCGGTGTCGTCGGCTGCGGCTTGATGGGCTCCGGAATAGCCGAGGTTGCCGCCCGCAGCGGGTGCGACGTGAAGGTCGTCGAAGCTGACGAGGCGTCTATCGAGCGGGGCATGGCGCGCATCGAGCGCAGTCTCGAGCGGGCGGTCGCCGCCAAGAAGATGGAAGCCGCCGAGCGCGACCAGGCGTTGGGCAACATCGGTTTCGGCACCGAGCTTGACGCGCTCGCCGACCGTGAGTTTGTGCTTGAGGCGGTGATCGAGCAGGAAGCCGCGAAGCTCGAGGTGTTCTCGCTGCTGTCGAAGGTGATCGACAGCGACGACGCGGTGATGGCGTCGAACACGTCGTCTATTCCGATCATGAAGCTGGCGATGGCGACCGACCGACCGGCGCAGGTGATCGGCATGCACTTCTTCAATCCGGTGCCGGTGATGGGGCTGGTTGAGGTGATCAGCTCGCTGCTGACCGCCGATGAGACGGCGCAGCGGTGTCGGGCGTTCGCGTCGGAGCAGCTCAACAAGCGGGTGATCGACAGCCAAGACCGCGCCGGGTTCGTGGTGAACGCGCTGCTGGTGCCGTACATCCTCTCGGCGATCCGCATGCTTGAGAGCGGGTTCGCTTCGACCGAAGACATCGACGCCGGAATGGTGCTGGGCTGCAACCATCCGATGGGGCCGCTGGCGCTGTGCGACCTGATCGGCCTCGACACGACGATGGCGGTGGCGGAGAGCTTGTATGAGGAGTTTCGCGAGCAGCTGTACGCGCCGCCGCCGATGCTGTCACGCATGTGCGATGCCGGGCTGCTGGGCCGCAAGACCGGGCGCGGGTTTTACACGTACGACTGAGAACGGTTTACGACTGTCTGCCAACCAATAGGGGGAAATCAAAATGGGCACAGATCGTGTTTTTGACACCGGCACCGACGACTTGCTCGTCGACGTAGCCGACGGTGTGATGACGATCACGCTGAACCGTCCCGAGCGGCGCAACGCGCTGTCGACGCCGATGATGAATGCGCTGATGGCTGCGCTGGCTGATGCAGAGACGGCGAGCGACGTCGGCGCGGTTGTGCTGACGGGCGCTGGGGGCGCGTTCTGCGCGGGCGGCGACGTGAAGGGCATGGCGGCTGCGGGTGGCGAGGGCGGCGACAGCGCGCTGCAATACGACGCTCGAGTGCACACCCAGCGTCGCAGTCAGCGTGACACGTCCGGCAAGCTCTATGAGATGCCGAAGCCGACGATTGCGGCGCTGCCCGGCGCGGCCGCGGGAGCGGGTTTGTCGATGGCGTTGGCGTGCGACTTGCGTTACGCGGCGCAGGGCGCGGTGATGACCACGGCGTTCGCTCGGGTCGGGTTTTCCGGCGACTACGGCGGCACTTGGTTCATGAGTCGTTTGATTGGTTCGGCGAAAGCTCGCGAGCTGTATTTCTTGTCTGACCGGGTTGACGCTGAGGAGGCGTTGCGGCTGGGGCTGGTGAACGGCGTGTTCTCTCAAGGCTCGCTGGCTGATGAGGTCGGCGCGATTGCGCGCCGGCTGGCGAACGGGCCGACGGTCGCGTATCGCTACATGAAGGAGAACTTGAACCGCGCGGTGAACGGCGAGATGGGGGAGTGCCTCGACATGGAAGCCGCGCATCACATTCACTGCGGCCAGACCGACGATCACAAAGAAGCGGCGCAGGCGTTCGTCGATAGGCGCGAGCCGGTGTTCAAGGGGCGTTAGCGGTCTGGGCGCTCAGCTAGGCGCTCACGCCTAGCAGCTGGGCGGCGCGGTCGCCTCGACGTTCGACGCTGTCGCGCAGCTGGTCTAGGTCGATGTCTTCGTCTTGGCTGCCTTGCTGGCCGCCCAGGTAGCGGGCGTAGACGCCTTCGCCGATGCAGGCGAGCCGCCAGTGCGCGAACGCTTCGTAGTAGGTGACCGTGTTGGGGTCGCGGGCGGTCTGGGCGGTGTAGCGCTGCGCTAGTTCGGCTTTCGTCGCGAAGCCGGCGAGGCTGGTGGTTTCGACGTCGCCGGTGACCGCCGGGTCGTTGGGGTCGTCGTCTGGGTCGTGCCAGAACGCCAGCAGCTGGCCGAGGTCGGCCATCGGTTCGCCGAGCGTGCACAGTTCCCAGTCGAGCACGGCGGCGACGGTGCCGGTTGGGTTCATCATGTTGTTTGAGAGCCGGTAGTCGCCGTGCGCGATGGTGGGCGCGTTGGGCGGCGGCTGCTGCGCTGTGAGGGCGTTGGCAACTCGGTCGACGACGGGCAGCTCGCGGGTTTTCGAGCGTTCCCACTGGGTTGTCCAGCGTTTGACTTGGCGTTCGACGTAGCCGTCGCGACGGGCGAGGTCGCCCAAGCCGACGGTGTCGATGTCGACTTGGTGGAGTTCGCACAGCGTGTCGATGAGCGCGTGCGACATCGCTTGGCGCACCTCGGGCGTGAGCGTGGCGGCGATGTCTGAGTCGCGCACGACGATGCCGTCGACGAAGCTCATCACGTAGAAGTCGCGCCCGTTGATGGCCGGGTCGTCGCACAGGCCGATCACTTGCGGCACCGGCACGGGCGTGTTTGCGAGCGCCGCCATCAGCCGGTGCTCTCGTGCCATGTCGTGCGCGGACGGCAGCAGCGGCCCGAGCGGCGGCCGTCGCAGCACCAGCTGTTCGTTGGCGGTGTCGGTGACGACGAACGTCATGTTTGACCGTCCGCCGGGCACCAGCTCGAATCGCAGCGGCGGCGTGACGTGGGTGCGGCTGGCGATCCACTCGGTGACCGCTTCGGCGTGAATGGGTTCGGTGTTGCTGTCGCTCATGGGTTGCTCCAGCGCACAACATAGATGAGCGCTCGCTCACTTACGCTTTCAACGATGGAACTCTCGGACGAGCTTGCGCACGAGCTGGCAGCGCTTGCGCGCGAATCGGCGCAGGCTGCCCACGCTCCCTACTCGAAGTTCCACGTCGGTGCGGTTGCGGTCGCGGCCGACGGCACCCGATTCGCTGGCGCCAACGTCGAAAACGCCGCCTACCCGTCGTCGACTTGTGCGGAGGTGACGGCGATTGTCAAGGCCGTCTCAGAATGCGCGCGCCGCATCGACGTCGTGGCGGTTGCCTGCGTCGACGCGCCGAGCGTCGACGACGCCTACCCCTGCGGCAACTGCCGCCAGGTGATGAACGAGTTCGGCGTCGCCACCGTCATCGTCACCGCCGCCGCTGGCTCCGAAATCCGCCAGCACCCGCTCGCCGACCTCCTTCCCCACAGCTTCACCCTCTAGCTCCGCTCCAACCCTCATAACCACCCGCCGCCTTACCTCGGTCGCCAAGCCCACCCCGCCACCAGTCACCAGAATCCTCGTCGACCCCATAACCACCCGCCGCCTTACCTCGGTCGCCAAGCCCGCCTCTCCGCCCATCGCGCCCAGCTGCCATCGGTGCCTCTCTGTCGCCTAGCGACGTTCGCGCCCCTTGTCGCCACCTGGCGGACCGAGGTAGCGATTGTGGACTCTGCAACGGTCTGAGGTGCCCTTGCTGCGATTGCAGGTGCGGCAGAGTGGTTGGCGATTGCGTGGACTGTCTTGGTGCCCGCCTCCTGCTTTGGGGATGACGTGGTCGCTTTCGATGTTTTCGGTAGAGCCGCAGCAGACGCACTTCCCCTTGGTAGAACGGCGCGGTCTCTCTGGCACCCAGGTGCCGTAGCCACCTTCCTTAAGCCGGAAGAGCTGTCGGGCAACTCGGATGGCGTCCGCCAGCAGCTGCCAACGCTTGCCGCTTGTGCTCGCCATGTTGAAGCCCTCCAGAGCTTGGCGTGTCGTGTGCCGACACTCTACGGTGCCGACGGACGCCAGTGGCCGCTAGCGCGGACGGCGACCGAACCGCCTGGTCATCGGGCGAGCCCAGATGATGCATCGTTCTGAGGTGAAGACGTGGAAATCGTTCCCAGGAGTGCCAATTGGCTCGAGTCCGGGACGCGCGTCAGTCTCGGTGTCAACAGCGAAGTCGACGCCGCACAAGCGCACGGCTTCGCGGGCATCCGGAGCAGCGCGCCAGTCAAGTTGCACGTCGTCCACCGTCAGTCCTTGCTCCGGAGCCCGCTCAAGGCTCGCGTACGAGGTTTCGTAGCGGTATAACTTGGGCGGAAGATGAAGGAAGGTGTCGCCAGATAAACGGATCGGACACTTGGCCCCGAACCGTCGGAGGGCGGCTATGCATCGATCGCCTGTTGCTGTGGCCAGCAAGCGAACGCGATAGCTGGTTCTGAGCCCTCCGCGTTTGAATGAGCGTTGGTAGCACGTCCATCGCAACCCCAGTCGCTTGCCTAATAGCGGTCTCGGCAACCCGGGCAGTACTGCGTCGAACTCTTCTTGGGTTGGTAGGCGGTCGTGACTTGCATCAATCAGCGCCGTGACCGCAGTCTTGGCGCGTCGCACCGTTCGCTTGATTTCGTTCGTGTTCTTGATGAGCGACTGAAAGTGAAATCCAGCCACGCCAAGCAGGAGCGATAGCACCCACGGATCTATAGCGCACCTCCTAGTGATGCAGTTGCTGCGCGTCCAGTGATGGCCTAACGATTAGCCGCTGCGGAACACCCACTCCAGCCAGCTCTCTTTTCTTGGAGTAGCAGCGCCGCTGAAGTGCATGCCGTCGGCGAGCCATTCAGGGCGGGTGTCAGCGGGCTTGCCGGCGCTCGTGTTGTCGCGGTCGGTCGCCGCGGCACCCGATGTCGTCGTTCGGCTCGCGGCGACGTCTGCGGGCGTCGCTCGGTGCTCGGTGGATGTGTGAGGCTCTGGTGCTGGTGCCATCGGTTGGTCTCCTGTCTGGTCGGATCGCGTGGGCTGCGATGTCACTGATCGGATGGTAGCCCCTGGGTGGGACACGCCCGACATTCATCGGTTCGCTGGCGGCTATGCGGTGCGGAACACTGTCCGCAAGAAACCGCGATGCTGCGCGTTTGTGTCCTTGCCGCCGACGGCCATGCCGCCTGCGAGCCATGCGGGGACGCCGTTGGCGGGCTTGTCGTCGGTCGTGTCGTGGTCGGTCGAGGCGGCCTCCGCGCTGGCGTCGCGGGTCGAGGCACCATCCGCGCGGCCCTCGCCGGTTGCGGCGACGTCTGCGGTCGTCGCTCGCTGCTCGGTGGGTGTGTGAGGCTCTGGTGTTGGTGCCATCGGTTGGTCTCCTGTCTGCTCGTGCGGTTCTGGTCGCAGGGCGTGGCTGGCGATGCCCACCGGTCTGATGGTAGCCCCTGGGTGGGACACGCCCGACACCCAGTGGTTCGCTTGCGGCTAGCCGCTGCGCCTGAACACCGACGTGCGCTTATCGCAACATGCAGCGTTTATCGCAAGATGTAGCGTTTATCGCAACATGTAGCGCTCATCGCAACCTGTATCCTGCGACCGTGAGGTACACGCCACGGATTGTTGATGCTCCGCTGCGAGAGACACTGGCGGAGTGGCCCGCTGTCTTGATCGAGGGTGCTCGCGGGGTGGGCAAGACGACGACAGCCGAGCAGCAGGCGGGGTCTGTCTTCCGCCTAGAGCGCTCAGACGTGCTAGAGGAGGTCGAGGCCAACCCTCGGCTACTGCTGGAAGCCGACCCTCCAGTGCTGATCGACGAGTGGCAGCGCTACCCGGAGAGCATGAACTGGGTCCGCATGGAAGTCGACCGCGACCGCACGCCAGGCCGTTTCATTCTCACCGGCACTCCGTCGGCGACGAGGCAGGAGGGAATTCATACGGGCGCAGGCCGTGTGTTGTCGATCGAAATGCTGCCCATGTCATTGATGGAGCGAGGTGTAGCTGTTCCTACCGTCTCGCTGGGTGCCTTGCTCGCCGACCGCCAGAGCGATATCTCTGGCAAGACGAACCTGCGACGTGTCGATTACGCCGAACTCGTAGTTCGATCTGGCTATCCCGGGATGATGGCCGCGCCCGAAGGAGTTCGACGGCGGTTGCTTGCCGACTATCTCACCCAGTTAGTACGCCGTGACGTTAGTCAACCGGCAGGTAGGCAAAGTCGCAGTCCTGCTGCGGTTAGTCGCTGGCTTACGGCGTATGCCAGACAAACAGCAACGGAAGCAAAGTTTGAGACGATTCGCGATTTGGCGCACGACGCAGAAGGCCAGACACCAGCCCGGTCAACAGTCGACAGTTACCGGACGACGCTTGAGGACCTGGGTATCGTTGCTGAGCAACTCGCTTGGGATCGTGACTGGCTGCCCATCAAGGATCGGAAGACGTCTCCCGTGCATCACCTGGTTGATCCTGCTTTGGCGGCATCG
>CAYRJD010000068.1:0-19551 GCA_964424585.1 uncultured Acidimicrobiales bacterium
CGATACAGCACGCGCACGAGCGCCGCAAACCCGGCGGCTTTCGCGACCGACGCGAGGTAGCCAGCAATCGGGCTGGGTGCGCCTTGGTAGACATCCGGTGCCCACATGTGGAACGGCACCGCCGCGACCTTGAACGCGAGCCCGACGACGACGAGCGCCGCGCCAGCCACCAGCAGGTGCTCGTCGCGCAGCACGAAGTCGTCGAGATACCGCGCGATAGCGCCCAAGTTGGTCGACCCGGTCGCGCCGTAGATGAGCGCGACGCCGTAGAGCAGAAACGCCGAACTCGCCGCGCCGAGCACGAAGTACTTCGCCGCGCCCTCGCGCGACGCCCCGCGCCGAACGTGCAGCGCGATCATCACGTACAGCGCGATCGACAGGGTCTCGAGGCCTAAGAACAGCACCACCAGGTCGTTCGCGGTCGCCATCACGATCGCGCCGAGCGCCGACGACAACGCCAGCGCGCCCAGCTCGGGAACCGCCAAGCCCTCTCGGGTCGCGTAGCCGTGCGCGACCAGCAGCGTCACCACCAGCGCCGCGCACACCACGAGCGTGAAGAACAGCCCGAACCCATCCACGACGATTGCGTCGGCGAGCGTGGCGCGCGGCCCGCTGGTGCGCACGTCGTTCCACAGCGCCCACGACACCACGCCAGCAGCAGCAGCCGCCGCAACCGACAGCGCCGTCGAAAAGCCAGCTGGCAGCGCACGAGGCGACAACGACGTCACCAGCAGCAGCACCAGCGCCGCGCCGATCAGCACCAGCTGCGGGGTGAGCGCCCACCAGTCGACGCCCGGTGAGGCGAACACGTCGGGCGCGCCAATCATCGGTCAGCCCCGCCGATCTCGACATCGGTGTGCGCGTCGACGTGCACGATGAGCGCCTCGACGGAGGGCTCGATGCGTTCGAGCAGCGGCTTGGGGTAGACGCCGAACGCGACGATGGCGACGAGGAACGGCGCGAGCACCGCCCACTCACGCAGCCGCAGATCGGGCGTGTCGCGATCGGCGTCGGTCGGCTCACCGTGGAAGACCCGCTGGTACGCCCACAGCAGGTACAGCGCCGCCAAGATCACGCCCGCTGTGGCGACGACCGTCCACCAGCGACGAGTGCCGAAGCTGCCCAGCAAGATCATGAACTCACCGACGAACCCGTTCAGCCCGGGCACACCGATCGACGACAGCATCACCAGCGTGAACACTCCGGCGAACGCCGGCGCGGCCGACTGAATGCCCGACAGCTCGGCAATCTCGCGAGTGCGACGCCGCTCGTACAGCATTCCGACCAGCAGGAACAGCGCGCCGGTTGACACGCCGTGGCTGATCATCTGGATGACGCCGCCAGCGACCGCGCCGGAGGTCAGCGCGAACGTGCCCAGCACGATGAAGCCCATGTGCGCGACCGACGAGTACGCGACCAGCCGTTTGAGGTCGCGCTGCATCGCTGCGACCACTGCGCCCCACAGCACGCCGATCACTCCGAGCGTCGCCAGCGTCGGCGCGAACGTGACGGCGGCTTCGGGAAACAGGTAGAGCCCGAACCGGATCAGCCCGTAGGTGCCGAGCTTGAGCATCACCGCGGCCAGCACCACCGACCCGGCGGTCGGCGCTTCGGTGTGCGCGTCAGGCAGCCAGGTGTGGAGCGGCACGACCGGCACCTTGATCGCAAAGCCCAGCGCGAACGCGACGAAGCACAGCCGCGCCGTCGTGGTGGCGAGACCTTGGTGCTGCGCCAGCTCGACCAGGTTGAACGTCACGCCGTTCGGCCCGCCCAGCACCGCGACCGTCACGATGGCGACCAGCAGCAACGCCGAGCCAGCCATCGTGTAGAGGAAGAACTTGGTCGCCGCGTATCGACGGCGCGCGTACCCCCAGCCGGCGATCAGCAGGTACATCGGCACCAGCACGACCTCGAACATCACGAAGAACAAGAACAAATCGAGCGCCACGAACGCGCCGATCGACGCGCCCTGCAACACCAGCATCCACGCCGTGTACGGCTTCGCGTCGCCGTGCGGATCGACGCCCGCCAGCACCACCGGCGTGATGAGCCCAGCCAGCACCACCAGCCACAGCGATATGCCGTCGACTCCGACGTGCCAGCTGATGCCGAGCGACGGCACCCAGCTCTGAGTTGAAACAAACTGAAAGCCGCTCGCCCCGGCGTCGAACTGGCTCACCAGATACAAACTCAGCGCGCCGGTCGCCCCCGCGAACAGCGCGCCCACCGGCCGAGCCAGCCCTTGGCGGCTGCGCGGCAACAGCGCGACCACCAGCGCTCCGACGCCGGGCAGCAGCACCAGCGTGTTCAGCAACGGAAACGTCATCGGCTAGCCCGCCAACCCGGCACGCAGCACCAGCCAGAGCACCAACACCAGCGCGCCGAGCGCGACGGCGGTGGCGTAGTGACGCAGGTAGCCCGTGTGCGTGCGGCGCAGCAGCTCACCGCCCGCGCGCACCAACCGGCCGACGCCGTTGACCGCGCCGTCGACGAAGCTCGTGTCGGCTTGCGCTGCAGCCTCGAACGACTTGGTGCCAGGCCCGGCGACGAACGACGACACCGCGGCATCTACATACATCGCTTCGGTCAACACCTTCGGCTCAAGCCGCTCAGGGCGCACCCGACGAGAAAGCGGGTTGTCGCGGCCCAGCCACAATGCGGCCGCCAGCCCGATGCCGAAAACCGCGCCGAGAGTCGCGACAACCGCCAACATCACCTTGATCGTGGTCGACGAGGTGAAGTGATGCGGATGCGCCAGCACCGGCTCTAAGAAATGCTCTAGCACCAGCCAGTCGCTCACCAGCGGCAGGTTCAACGCGCCTGCGGCCGCAGCCGCTATCGCCAGTAGCACCAGCGGCGCGGTCATCGTCGCAGGCGACTCATGTGGATGCGCGTCGTCGGCCCAGCGCTTGGTGCCAAAGAACACCAAGAACGTCTGGCGGCTCATGTAGTACGCGGTCAACAGTGCGGTCACCAAGCCCACAACCCACAGCAGCGGCCCGATGCCGTTAACCTCAAACGCCGCGAGCAGGATCTCGTCTTTCGACCAGAAGCCAGAGAACGGCGGCACACCTGCTATCGCCAGCCAGCCGACGATGAACGTGGCAGCCGTGATCGGCATCGCCGCTCGCAGCGCGCCCATGCGGCGCATGTCTTGTTCGTCGCCCACACCGTGAATGACCGAACCCGCACCCAAAAACAGCAAGCCCTTGAAGAACGCGTGCGTGATGACGTGAAACATCGCCGCCACGTAAGCCTCAGAGCCGATAGCCAAAAACATGTAACCAAGCTGGCTGATCGTCGAATACGCCAGCACCCGCTTGATGTCGTGCTGCGCGACCGCCGCGAGCGCGGCGAACAGCGCGGTCGCCGCACCCACGATGGCAATGACGGTGAGCGCCTCGTCGGTGAGCACGGGATTCATGCGCACCATCAGATACACTCCAGCGATCACCATCGTCGCAGCGTGAATGAGTGCGGAGACGGGCGTTGGTCCTTCCATCGCGTCGGGCAGCCACACAAAGAGCGGCAGCTGTGCCGATTTGCCGGCCGCCGCCAGCAGCAGCATCAGCGACACCGCAGTCGCCGTGGTCGTCGTAAGCGAGCCCGCATCGGCGGCTATCTCGGTGTAGGTGAGCGACCCGACGGCGTTCCAAAGCAGAAACATCGCCACCATGAAGCCGAAGTCGCCAATGCGGTTGGTGACGAACGCCTTCTTGCCAGCGGTGGCAGCGGCGCTGCGCTCGTGCCAGAACGAAATCAGCAGGTAGCTGGCCGTGCCTACGCCTTCCCAACCCAAGAACGTGAGCACCAAGTTGTCGCCCAGCACCAGCATCACCATCGAAAACAAGAACAGGTTCAAGTAGATGAAAAACTTGGAATACCGCGCATCACCTGCCATGTAGCCGACCGAATACAGATGTATCAGCGAGCCGACGCCGGTGACGAATAGCGCCATCGTCATCGACAGCGGGTCGACCAGCAGCGCTGCATCGATCTGTAAGTCGCCCAGCGGTATCCACTCAAAGAGCGTGTGCGTGACGCTGCGACCCGAACCCTCCCCTGCCGCCGTGTTCGCGACCTCATCTGCACCTAACAGCCCGACGAACGCCGCCGCCGTCGCGACAAACGAACCGGCCGCCGCGAGCGTGCCAACCCAGCCTGCCGCAGGCTCACCCAAGCGCGGCCCCGCCAGCACGAGCACCACAAACCCAGCCAGCGGCAAAGCCGGAATGAGCCAAACAAGCTCCGTCACGAACGCGTCCCCATCTTCGCGATCTGCCCGCTATCCACGCAACGTCGACAGGTCGTCGACCGACGCGTTCGGCTGTCGCCGCAAGATGGCGACGACCAAACCGAGCCCAACAACTACTTCGGCTGCTGCCACCACCAGCACGAACAGCACCACCGCCTGCCCGCTCACGTCGCCCAGCTCGTGCGCGAACGCGACGAACGACAAGTTCACGCCGTTCAGCATCAGCTCGACGCACATCAACAGCACTAGCGGGCTGCGGCGCACCAGCACGCCGCAAGTGCCGATGATGAACAGCGCGGCGCCCAGCAACAAATACCAGTTGGTGGTGACGGTCAAACCTTCCACGTCAGCTCACCCCCACCGACGCCGTGGTGTCGCCCGTGCTGCGACGAGCCAGCACCACCGTGCCGACCACCGCGACGATCAGCAGCACCGACGTGAGCTCGAACGCATACACGTACTCTGAAAACAACGAGTGCGCCAGCGAGCGCACGCCCTCACTTCCATCCACAGCAACTCCCTCGACACCAGCGGCCCCGTTCGTCGCGCTCGGCTCGGCGCGGGCACCGGTGGTCGGGTTAGCGACCGACACGACCAGCAGCCCAGTGGTGACGAGTGCGCCTAGTCCAAACACGCCAGCGGCCCAGCGCTGAATGCGCAGCGAACCCAACGCCAGCGGCGCCGACCGGTCGACGCCCGCCAGCATGATGACAAACAGGAACAGCACCACGATCGCGCCCGCGTAGACGATCACCTGCACCGCCGCCAAGAAGTGCGCCTCACGCGCGACGAACAGCACCGCAACTCCGAACAACGTCATCACCAGCGCCAGCGCGGCGTGCACGGGATTACGCGAAAGCACCACGCCCAGCGCGCCGATGATGCACGCGGCCCCGGCGACCGCGAAGACGACGACCTCAATCAACTCGTTGCCCTCGTTCGGCTTCGCGCACGCCGAAACCCAGCTCGCCGCTCCACGTCGGTCGGCCCTCGTAGTCCGGGTCGCCGCTGGGAGCGGTTGCTCGCATCCAGCCCGACGTGTGGGTGTCTTCGTCGCCGTGCCACAGCTCCCACGGCTGACGACGCGCTCGGCCGTCATCGTCGGTCAGCAGCTGCTCTTTGGTGTAAATCGCGTCAGAACGATTTGCGAAACTGAACTCGAACAGCTTCGTCTCGGTGATCGCCTCGGTCGGGCACGCCTCCACGCACAAGTCGCAGTGAATGCAGCGCAGATAGTTGATCTCATACACGTAGCCGTAGCGCTCGCCCGGCGACACTGGCTCATCTGGAGGGTTGTCGGCCCCGCGCACGTAGATGCAGTTGGCGGGGCAAACGGCCGCGCACAGCTCACAACCGATGCACTTTTCCATGCCGTCGGGATAGCGATTGAGCACGTGTCGACCGTGAAATCGCGGCGGCTTGGGCCGCTTCGTTTCCGGGTACTCGGTCGTGACGCGGTCGTCGAACATCTTGCGCAACGTGACCTTGAATCCGTCTAGGTAACCCATCTAACTGACCTCCGCTGGCTCGTCTACAACGTCGAGTTGTGATTCGCTCTGGCGCTGGGCCGCAGCTTGCGCGAGCTGCAGCAGCACAAATCCGACCACCAAACCGCCGAACGCCACGGGAAACACGACCAGCGGGTTCCAGCTCTCGCTTTGCGTCAACCTCAGCACGCTCACGACCATCAGCCAATACAGCATCACCGGTATCAGCACCTTCCAGCCGAACGTCATCAGCCGGTCGTAACGCAGGCGAGGCAGCGTCGCGCGGAACCACACGAACGCAAACAAGAACGCCAACACCTTCACCATGAACCACACGGTCGGCCACACCAACGTCCACCCGAACAGCACAGGCCCGGCTGGGCCCCCGAAGAACAACGTCACCATGATCGCCGACATCGTGATGACGTTCATGAACTCCGCCAGAAAAAACAGCGCAAACCTGATCGACGAATACTCGGTATGAAAGCCGCCAACCAGCTCTTGCTCGGCTTCAACCAAGTCGAACGGCGGGCGGTTCAGCTCGGCGGTCGCAGCGATGAGAAACACGACGAACGGAATCACGCCGGTGCTCAACAAGAACCAGCTGTTGACGCCGCCTGCTTGCTGCGCGACGATGCTGTGCGTCGATAGCGTGCCAGCCATGATGATGACCGCGACGACCGCCATAGACAGCGCGGCCTCATAGGAGATCGCCTGCGCGCTGGCGCGCACCGACCCGATGAGCGGATACTTCGAGCCTGACGACCAACCCGCCAGCATCACCCCGTAGACCGCGACCGACGACATCGCCAGCAGCAACAGCACCCCGATAGGCGGGTCGGCGACCTGCGCGATCGTGTCTTTGCCGAAGATGCGCACCAGCCCGCTGCGACCTTCCACGTCGACGAAGTTGCCGCCGATGGGCACGACGGCAAACGCAATGAACGCCGTGACCGCGGAGATGTACGGCGCGAGGCGAAACACCAGCGGGTCGGCGGCCGCTGGTCGCAGGTCTTCCTTGAAGAAAAACTTAACCCCGTCGGCGAACGCCTGCAACAGCCCCCAGGGACCCGCCACGTTCGGGCCGATGCGGTGCTGCATGTCTGAGATCAACTTGCGCTCAAACCAAACCATGAACATCGTGGCGATGAGCAGCAACGCGAACGCCACCACCACCTTCACGCCGACGATGGCGAAGTCGCCCCAGTCGACGCCGTCGGCAAAGAGCGGATCGCCGGTCACTGCTGCCGCAACTTGGCGATGCGGACGTTGGTAGCGGGCGCTTGCGCTTCGATGAGGTTGTGCCCGATGGCACCACCCATCACCGCGTTGCCTCGACTGACAGCTGGTGCGATGGTGACTGGCACCTCCACGCCGGCGCGGTCGTTGAACACTCGCACCATCTCGTCGTCGACGACGCCGAGGCTGGCAGCATCGGCAGGATGAACCTGAAGTCGTTCGGGCTCTGTGAGCCCAACCAGCGCAGCGCTGCGCGCGGTGGTCGTGCTGTTGCCGTACAACTTCTTGCGCGTCACCAGCCGCAAGCCGTATCCATCGGTGACAGGACGTTCAGACACGTCGCCCAAGTCGAGCGCCACGCGGGCAGTTTCAGCCAGCACGCCTTCACCTGTGAGATCGGCCGTCGAGCACTGCGCCAGCACTCCGTAGCCACTCACGTTGGCGGCAACCTCGGCGGTGACGTCAGCCACCGACGTCCAGCCCCAGCCTTCGCCTGCGCATGCGTGCGCCAGCTCGGCCGCGAGCATCCAGTCGGGGCGTGCTTCCCCAGGCGCGGTTACGACCTGTGCGACAGCGCTGACGCGCCCTTCTAAGTTGGTGGTGGTGCCCGCTTTCTCGCCGAACAGCGCGGCGGGAAACACCACGTTCGCCGCAGCCGTCGACTCGGTGACGAACCCGTCGACCGACACGACCGTCGGCACGGTCGACAGCGCGAGCGACGCCAGGTAGCGGTCGGGCGCGTCGGCAAGCGGATCGCAGCCCACCAAGAACAACAAGTCGATCTCGCCGCCGGCACACCGCCGCAGCACCTCGTTCGCGTCGGCACCGCCGTGAGTCGCAGGCGACAGCCCCATCGCGACGGCACCCCGCTCGTTGCCTCGACGCACCGCCAGCAGGTAGCGAGCAGCGGGCAGGCGAGCGCCGATCACGCTCGCGATGTCTGCGAGCGCTCGCGCCGACTGCGCCGCGCCAGCTCTGCCAAACACGACCACGACGTCACGTTCGGCCAGCCCGCGAGCGAGTTCGTCGTCGCCATCGAGCCATGCGGTAAGCGCGTGTGCCTCTTCGCCGCCCAAGCACGGCACCGACACAGCGGCGCAATCGCTCAGGCGAGGCTGGATTGCGCCAACAGTGACGAGCGTCGTCGCACCGTCACGCGCTGCGCCTCGCAAGCGCAGGTGCAGCACCGGCAGCTCTTCGACCAGGTCGGCTCCTACCAGCAGCACCACGTCGGCGGCGCACGCATCGGCGATCGTGGCTTGCGGCAGGCCCGCCAGCAGCCCGGCCGACACGCTGTCACCCAGCTGCGCGTCGACGTGCGCCGGGCCGAGCGCGCCAGCTAGCGGGCCAGCGGCGAGCTTCGCCCACCCATACGCGTCTTCGTTGGTGCCCCGGGCGCCGCCCAACACCGCGATCTGGCCCGCTCGTTCGACCGCAGCTACCACTGCGGCGACCGCTTCGCCGTGCGAGCAAGGCGCCAGCGCGTCGTTGCGACGCAGCAGCGGCGTGACGACGCGCTCGGCTGACGCGGCGACGTCGAAGGCGAACCTGCCCTTGTCGCACAGCCAGCCGTGGTTGACCGACTCGATGTCGACGCCCTGATGACGAAGCACTTGGTCGCGCGAGGCGTTCACGCTGATGCGACAGCCCACCGCGCAGACGGTGCAGGTGGAAGTGGCTTCGGTCAAGTCCCACGGCCGTGCTGCGAAGCGATACGACGAAGCGGTGAGCGCGCCGACGGGACAAATCTGCACCGTGTTGCCGGAAAAGTAGCTGGCAAACGGCTCGCCAGGAAACGTCTGGATCTGCGTTTCGTTACCTCGTTCGGTGAACGAGATGAGCGGATCGCCTGCCACCTCATCGGCGAAGCGGGTGCATCGGTCGCAAAGAATGCAGCGCTCGCGGTCGAGATCGACGAGCCCCGACACCGGTATCGGCTTGGCAAAGTGTCGCTTTTGTTCGATGAAGCGCGACTCGCCGGGGCCGAACGCGATCGTCTGATCTTGCAGCGGACACTCGCCGCCCTTGTCGCACACGGGACAGTCGAGCGGATGGTTGATCAACAGGTGCTCAAGCACGCCCTCTTGAGTGCGCTCGACCTCCGGGTGCTGCGTGTCGACGACGATGCCCTCCGTTACGGTCAGCATGCACGACGGCGCGAGTTGCGGCCCTCGGCCGGTGTCGACGTGCACCAAACACATGCGGCACATTCCGACCGGTCGCATCCGTTCGTGGTAGCAGAAGCGAGGGATGTAGGTGCCCGCGCGCTGCGCGGCTGCGATCACTAGCTCGCCAGCTTTTGCCTCAACAACCTCGCCGTCGAGCGTGATGGTCAGGCCTTCGTTAGCGGAAGATTCGCTCATGACACGCTCACCGCCACATCTCGAGGCGCATCTAGGTGCGCGTTAGGCGCAACCCGCTGCGCGAAGTCGTCAGGAAACAACGTCAACGCCGAGTGCACCGGCACATACGCAGACGGGCCGACAAAGCAGATCGTCGACATCTTGTAGGGGAACGGCTGGGCTTCGAGCCCTCGCTCAGGCACCGCCGCGTGCGGAAAGTCGCCTGGGCAGATCGTCTCGCCAATCTCAAGCAAAAGGTCTAAGTCGCGCGGCGTGCCCTCGCCATCTGCGATGCGTCGCAGCACGCGCTCAAGCCACGTCGCGCCCTCGCGACAAGGCACGCACTTGCCGCACGACTCGTGCGCGTAAAACTTGGTGAGGCTCAGCGCAGCGGCGACGATGTCGGTGGTGTCGTCCATCACCATCACCGCACCCGAGCCGAGCATCGAGCCCGCCGGGCCGACCTGTGATGCCTCGAACGGCAAGTCGAGCTGGTCGGGTGTGAACCACGGCGCCGACCCGCCGCCGGGCACGAACGCCTTCAACGTGCGGCCCGGCTTCATGCCGCAGCAGTAGTCGTCGCCGAAGATGAGATCGCGAAACGTGGTCGTGCCGTTGGTGATCTCGAACACGCCTGGCCGAGCGACGTGCCCGCTCACCGCGACCATGCGAGTGCCGGGCGACGTGGGCGTGCCGATGGCGGTGTAGGCCTGCGCACCTTCGTTGACGATGAACGGCAGGTTCGACAGCGTCTCGACGTTGTTGACGATGGTGGGCTGGCCGTACAGCCCGACCGCGGCCGGAAAGAACGGCGGCTTTAGCCGAGGCATACCGCGGTTGCCTTCGAGGCTCTCAATCAGCGCCGTTTCTTCGCCGACCACATACGCGCCAGCGCCCGAGTGCAACGTGATGTCAACGGAAAAGTCTGTGCCGCAGATGTTGCGCCCGACGTAGCCCGCTTCGTAAGCGTCGTTGATGGCGACCGCGAGTCGTTCTTGCGCGAGCGCCATCTCGCCCCGGACATAGAGGAAGCAGTGCGACAGCCCGACCGCGTAGCAGCAGATGAGCGAACCTTCGAGCAGCTGGTGAGGGTCGAGTTCCATCAACAATCGGTCTTTGTAGGTGCCTGGCTCTGACTCGTCGCCGTTGACCACCAAGTAGCGAGGCCAGACGTCTGGCGGACAAAAACCCCACTTCACTCCAGCCGGAAACCCTGCGCCCCCTCGGCCCAGCAACGTGGCATCGCGAACCGTCGCGTGCACCTCTTCTGGCGACTGGGCGAGCGCCTTACGCAGGGCCGCGTAGCCGCCGGTGGCTTCGTATCGCTGGAGCGTGTGCGCGAGCCGGTCGTCGAACCGGCTGGTCACAATGCGCGGGTCTGTTGTCGCGACGAAGCTGGCAGCGACGGAGCTAGTGGCGTTCATTGGGCCGCTCCGTTGGTGCTCGCTTTCAACCAAACCGGCGCTTCGGTTACGTCGCTCGGAGCGACGGGGCCGACGACGTTGGCGTGAGCGGCTTGACGCACGCGGGCGACGGTGCCGTGCGGAGGTACTTCGTCGTCGAGATGACCGGCCAAAAGCGCGTCTACGAGCGCGTCGAAATCGTCGGGCGTGACCCGGTAACGGTAGCGGTAGTTGGCTTGCAAGCACGGCGCTTCGGTGCAAGCCGCTTGGCACTCAGCGGTAGCGAGGGTGAACATGCCGTCGTCGGTGGTGCCCCCGGCGCGCACACCCAGGCGGCGCTCGGCGTGAGCCAGCAGCTCATCGGCTCCGGCGAGCTGGCACGAAAGCGTGACGCAAACGTTGATCACGTAGCGCCCCACCGGGTGCCGCTTGAACATCTCATAGAAGCTGGCCGTGCCCAGCACTTCAGCGCTCGTCGCGCCGACCAGCTCGCCAACTTCAGCCATCGCTTCTTCGGTCAGCCAACCCGCTTGCGCTTGGGCTAGGTGCAGCAGCGGAATGGTCGCCGAACGCGGCTTCGGGTAGCGAGCGATGATCTCGTGCGCGGTCGCCAGGTTGTCGACGGAGAAGAAACTCACCGGTCCACCTCTCCCATGATCGGATCGATCGAGCTGATGATGGCGATGGCATCGGCCAACAGCCCGCCGTACATCAGGTGCGGCAGCGTCTGTAAGTTGACGAACGAGGGTGCCCGAATGTGCACCCGCACCGGCTTCGGGCCGCCATCGGCAACCATGTAGCACCCAAGTTCGCCGCGCGGCGATTCGACCGCGACATACGTCTCGCCCGCCGGCACTTTGAAACCCTCGGTGAACAGCTTGAAGTGGTGGATGAGCGCTTCCATCGACTCATCGATGCGGCCGCGCGGCGGCGGTGTGACCTTGCGGTCGTCGATGCGGTACGGGCCTAACGGCATGTGCTCTAGACATTGGGTGACGATCTTCATCGACTCGCGAATCTCATTGAGCCGTATCGCGTAGCGGTCGAACGTGTCGCCGTACGCGCCCACCACCACGTCGAAGTCGACCTCGTCGTATGCCAGATAGGGCATCGCGCGACGCAAGTCCCAGGCCTCGCCGGTTGAACGCAAAATCGGGCCGGTAGCACCCAGCGCGATGGCCTCATCGCGGGTGATCACCCCGACGCTCTGGGTGCGTTCGCGCCAGATGGGCTGGCCGGTCATCAGCGTGTCGAAGTCTTCGAGCCGTTCGGGCAGCAGCGCCAACAATCGTTCGATGCCGTCTTGCCAGCCGTCGGGCAGGTCGGCTGCCACTCCCCCCGGACGGATGAAGTTGTGGTTCATCCGCAAGCCGGTGACGGTCTCAAAAAAGCGCAAGATTTCTTCGCGCTCGCGCCAGCCGTAGAGCATCATGCCGACTGCGCCCAAATCCATCCCGTTGGTCGCGAGGAACAACAGGTGCGACGACATGCGGTTGAGTTCGCACAACAACATGCGAATCCAGGTGGCGCGCGGCGGCACCTCTACGCCCAGCAGCTGCTCGGTCGCCATCGAAAACACGAGCTCGTTGAACAGCGGCGCCGCGTAGTCCATGCGGGTGACGTTGGTGGCGCCAGCGACGTAGGTGAGCGACTCGGCGGTCTTTTCCATGCCGGTGTGGAGGTAGCCGATGATCGGTTTTGAGCGCAGCACCGTCTCACCGTCAAGCTCCATCGTGAGCCGCAGCACGCCGTGGGTAGACGGGTGTTGCGGGCCCATGTTGATGAGCATCGGGCCCGGCTCTGGCTGGTGCCTGTCGTCGAGCCCGTTATCGAGCTGGGCCGCGACCTCGGCCTCAGACATCCGCAACACGGGATCGACCGCGGTGCTCATCGGTCGGCCGTCGCCTTGAACGCCACCGCTATCGCCCCGATGTCGTAGTCCTTGCGCAGCGGGTGACCTTCCCAGGTCTCGGGCATCAAGATGCGCGTCGGGTCGGGGTGGCCCGCAAACGTGATGCCGAACAGGTCGGCGGCTTCGCGCTCGGGTGCCTCGGCACCGGGGAAGATGTGCGTGATGGTCGGCACCGTGGGATCGGCTTCGGGCACGCCGACGCGCACCCGCACCCGCCGGCGGCTCTCGAGATCTAACAGGTTCACCACCACCTCAAAGCGCTGCGGCTCGACGTCGTCGGGCAGCGGGCGGACGGCTGCGTTGAGCATGTCGACCCCGCACACGTCGACGCACATCGTGTAGCCGTCGGCGTAGAGCGCGCCAATGGTCTCTAGGTAGCCGTCGACGGTGGCGTGAACGACCTGCTGGTCGGCTGGCGCGCTCACGCGACGCTGAGCGCCAGGTTGGCACCTGCGCCTGTTTCTTTGCGTCGCTGCGCTAGCTCGCCGGTGGCGATTTTTTCGTGCAAGGCCAAGATGGCGTGAAGCAGGGTTTCTGGCCCGGGCGGACAGCCCGGCGCGTACATGTCGACCGGCACGACCTGATCGACGCCTTGGACGATGGCGTAGTTGTTGAACATCCCGCCAGATGAGGCGCACACTCCCATCGAGATGACCCACTTGGGTTCCATCATCTGGTCGTAGATCGTGCGCAGCACCGGCGCCATCTTCTGGCTGACCCGTCCGGCGACGATCATCAGGTCGGCTTGGCGAGGCGACGCCCGAAACGTCTCCATGCCAAAGCGCGCCAGGTCGTAGTGCGCGGTGCCGGTCGCCATCATCTCGATGGCGCAACACGCCAGCCCGAAGGTGGCGGGCATCAAGCTGCGCTTGCGCGCCCACTTGACTAGCTCTTCGACCGGCGCGGTGAAAAAGCTCGAGCCGAGGCCAGCCAGCCCGTCGTCTAGGTCGAAGCGAGATTTGAGATCAGAGATGGTCGCCATGAAGCAGAGTTTCTAGCCGAAAACGACGCTACGCCAACTGCTGGGGGCGACCGGTCAGCCCGACGACCCGCACTCCGGCCGGCCGCCCTTCGCCGGCCGCGGCGTGGGGCGTAACCAGCGGCCTCACCGCGCGGCGCACGGGGCCCCACTCCAGCCCACCCGATGCGATCTCATACACGAACGAGAGGAAGAACACCACGACGAACAGCGTCATCGCCAGCAAGCCGAACAAGCCGAGGCTCTCATTCGCCACCGCCCAGGGGTACAAGAACACGATCTCAATGTCGAACATGATGAACAGCATCGCGATGAGGTAGAAGCGCACGGGCATCCGCTCGGGTATCGCCGCTTGGTCGGTGATGCCGCACTCGTACGCCGCCAGCTTCGCGCGGGTGGGACGCTCGGGCGCGAGCAGGCGCGACGCGACGATGCTGAGCAGCACGAACACCACCGCCAGCACCGCGAGCACGACGACTGCCAGATATTCGTCCATGTTCTAGCTCCGGTGGGTGTGCCTCGTGGGTGGGTGGGGGTTTAGCTGTTCGCGGCTTCGCGCACCGCCCAGACGGCCTGGTCGCGACGGTGGAGGTGATAGCAGCCGAGCCCGAACAACAGCCCCGAGAAGATCGTCAACAGCGCGGGTCGTAATCGCTCGTTGCCTTCGTCGCGCACCATCACCACCGAGTAGGTGGGCGCGTCGGCGTCGATCTGCGGCGTGGGCAAAATGACGCCGCCGTCGGCGTCGAGCTGGTTCGGGTCGACATCGGGCGTGGGGGTGAACGGCTGAAGCTGCACGACCGCGTAGCGCGGGTTTGATCGGCTCGGCACGAAGTACTGGGTGAGCACGTTGTCGGGAATGCCGAGCGGCCGGTAGCGCTCGCCACCGGACGCGACGACGCGGTGAGTGTGGAAGTCGGTGACCGAGTCGAACAGGCACGGGTTGACGGCTTCGAGCAGTCTCGGGTCTGCGCCCGAGCAGACGATGTGGCTGTCGGCGGCCGAGCGAGCGTCGGGGTCGATGATTTCGACCCAGCCGGCTGGCAGCGAGTCGTTGGGCGAAACGCCGTCGAGCTGTTGCACCGACTCGACCGTCACGGTCGCCGGGTTGGTGGTGACAGCGAGCACGTCCCACGTCGGCCCGGTGCCCTTCCAGCCGATGGCGAACACCCACCAGGTGATACCCATCAGCAGCATCCACCCCCACAGCCCCGTCCAGGCGACCAGGAAGCCCAGCCGCGCGCCGAGGTTGGTCGCCAACAGCAGGTACACCGACCCGCACAGCACGAGCACGCTGATGATGACCGACAGGTAGCCGGTGATGACTGGATCCCAACTGAGCATTGCCCTCGCCCTCTATTCCCGCGATGCCTTAGCTGCCCGACCCGCTACCGGAACCGGCGCCATCGCCCGACCCGCCGCCTCCTCCGCCAGAAGGCGTGTGCACTTGGCCGAAGCTGACCGCGGTTTGTGCCGCCGGGTCGAGGCTGCGCTCGTAGAGCGCGATGGCGGTGATCTCATCTTCGGTCAGCACTCGACCGAACCCGGGCATTCCGTAGTTGCCGAGCCGCGCGAAGTCGGCCCCGTACGGCACGTCGTCGGCTGCGCCGCCGGCGATAAACGCGACGTGGTCGGCGACGTCGGGAAAGAGTCGCTCGAGGCTCACCGAGTTGAGCGCTGGCCCGTAACGACCCGCGCCGTCGGGCCCAGGCAGCACTTCAACCGTGCCGCCAGCATTGGGCAGCTGCGCTGGCCCACGACCCGGCCACAGCGGCGTGTGACAGCGAGCGCAGTGCAGGTCGAACAGCACCTCGCCTTCGCTGGCACCAGGCTCAAGCTCTATCGCTGCTTGCTTCGCAGCCTGCGCGCGCTGTTGGGCTTCGTCGTCTGAAATCTGATTGGCCCAGATGTACGCCACCAGGTCGGTGATCTGTTGAGCATTGAGCGGGCCGCCGCCTTCTAAGCCCCACGACGGCATCACGCCACGCCCGTAGATGAGAATTTGCGTGACTTCGCTGACTTCGCTCAGGTCGGCGGCGTCGGTGTCGAAGCGCTTGAAGACGTCGTTGAGCGCCGGGCCTTCCCACGTCGTGTTGATCACGAAGCTGTCGCGGTCGCTGAACTGGTTGCCGATATCGAGCACGACGGGGGCGAAGCGGGCGCCGCCGAGATCTGAGCCGTGGCACTCGTGGCAGCCCTGCTCGATGAACAAGCCTTCGCCGCGGGCGACCGCCTGTTCGGCGAACCCCTCTTCAGCACCAGCTCGACGACCGCCTTCGAGCATCCAGTAGATGGGCAGCACCAACGCCATGATCAAAAGCATCACCACGCCGAACGCCTGCACCCTCTCTAGGCGCGGCCCTTCGAGCGCTTCGTCGTCGACCATCGGCGCGCGGTTAGGAGCCAGCTCTATCTCGCTGCCCGCCTCGGGCTTGGCTTGGATGATGTTGACGAACACGTAGACGGCGAAGCCGACCACGACGCTCGCCAGCAGCACAATCGCGATGCTGCGTTCGGTGGATGCGCCCAACAGCTGGGCTGTCGTGCTAGGTGACACAGTGCGGGCCTTCGAGCCCCTGTCCGGTGGTGTCGGTGCCGATCGGCGGACCTTGCACCGCCCGCCTGGTGTCGATCACGACGTTGTTGCCTTCAAACAGCACGGGGAAGCGATCCATGCCGCGGGGCGCGGGGCCAGCTTTCTTTTCGCCGACCCGGTTGTACTGCGAGCCGTGGCACGGGCACTCGAACCACTGCGATGTGCCGCACACCGGCACCTTGCAGCCCAGGTGCGGGCACTTTTGCCAGAGCGCGACGTAGCCCTGCTTCATGCCTTCGAGCACCGCGCCCGAGTAAACGCCTTCGGCGTTGGCTTGGGTGGCGGCGTCGGTCGGGAAGGGCTGGATGTAGCTCTGGGCGACCGAGAAGTACGAGAAGTTGACCGCAGGCGTGGTGGCGGAGATGGCGTCGTTCACCGCGTCGATGCTGCCGACCTTCACCTTTGAGCCAAAACCGCCGGTGGGCCGGGGCCACAAGAACGCGATGTTGGCGACGCCGAAAGCGTTCAGCCCGACCACCATCAGCGTGATCGACGCTCGGTTGAGGAACTGCCGGCGGGTGACGCCGACCTCTTCCGCGTCGGGCGGCGACCATGGCTCGGCTTCGCCCGGCTCGGGCGCGAGCGCGACCGCCGTTTCGCCAGCCGCGACCGAGCGCTCCAGCGCGGTGGCTTCCGCGCTGGCGCCGAACGCGCCGGCGCGCGGCGCGCTCGCGGCCGCTTCGCTCGCCGCACGAGCGGTGCTCGACTCGTCTCGTTGGCGGGTCTCTCGGCTCAACCGGCCCAGCCCCTTCACGTCTGCTCGCCGCAGCGAGACGACCGCCACGACGAGTGCCAGCACCACAAGCACCGGCACAGCTATCGCGATTACCCATCCTGTCGACATCGCAGCGCCCCTATAAGTGGAAGATGCCGTGGAGACCAGTGTCCCACGGGTAGGTGAAGTTAAAGCCCTGGCCTCTAAAGAAGCTGCCGATGATGACGAGCACCGCCCAGAACATCAAGTGAATAGTCTGAATGCTGATCGCGAACTTGCGGTCTTCAGGCTTCTGCGACGGATTGCGGTCGATGTAGGGGGCGAAGCCCAGCAGCACCAGCACGACGCCGGGAATGGTGACGCCCGCGATCATCGGGTCGAACATCGTGAGCAGCTCTTGGAGCCCGAGGAAGTACCAGGGCGCCTTCGACGGGTTCGGCGTCTGGTTGTGGTTGGCGAGCTCGAGCAGCGGCGCGTTGATGAACAAGCTGAACACGAGGGTGAACGCGGTGATGAACAGCGCTGCGGTGAACTCGGCCGCCAGCAGGTGCGGCCAGACGTGCACCTTGTCGCCGGGCGTGGCCTTGACGTCTTGGATCGAGCCGCTCTTCACGACGGTCAACAGACGGTGAGTGTTGCCGTCGGGGCCAGCCATGACCGGTGGCGGCAAGGTTGCTACGCCGCCGGCCGCCGGCGCGAGCGCGGTGCTGGCGCCAGCTGCGCCGGGCGCGCCGCCCGGCTGCTGGCTGGCTTCGAGCAGCGAGCGCGGAATCGTCTCGCCGTCGTCGTCGGTCGGTGGCGCCGCGTCGGCCGCGTCGCTGGTCGTCGGCGCGGGCGCGCCGGTCGCCTTGGCGCGGGCCTCCGCGCTGCGCTTGAGCAGGTGTTCGGGTATCTCAGTCATGACTACAGCGGCCCCGATATGCCGCCATCTTTTCTGACCCTCCAGAAGTGGATAGCCATGAAGATGACGATGACGAACGGAAGCATCAGCACGTGCAGCACGTACCAGCGCAGCAGCGTCTCCGCGCCGATCTGCTGGCCGCCCAGCAGCACGAACCGTACTTGGTCGCCGAACACGGGCGTGAAGCCCATCATGTTCGTGCCGACGGTGACCGCCCACAGCGACAGCTGATCCCACGGCAGCAGGTAACCGGTGAACGACAACAAGAGGGTCAGCTTCAACAGCACCACGCCGATGACCCAGTTGAACTCGCGGGGTGCCTTGTACGCGCCGTGGTAGAAGACCCGCGCCATGTGCAAGAACACCGACAGCACCATCAGGTGCGCTCCCCAGCGGTGCATGTTGCGCACCAGCAAGCCGAACGCGACTTGGGTGTGGAGGCTCTCGATGTCTGACCACGCCGCGACGTCGGTGGGTCGGTAGAAGAACATCAAGAAGATGCCGGTGATGGTCAGCAAGATGAACAAGAAGAAGCTGAGCCCGCCCAGACAGAGCGTGTAGCTGACCTTGACCGCGTGCCGCTTCACCTTCACCGGGTGGAGGTGATAGAGGACGCTGTTCATGATGACGTAGGAGCGGTTCCGGGGGCTGTCGGTGTAACCCTTGCGGAAGATCGACCCGGGACGGAAGATCGACACCCAGGCCTGGGAGCCCTGCATCTGACCCATGAGGTCCGACGCCTTGCCGCTGAGCTGACCACCCAGCCGGCGGAGGTCGTCTGCGGTCGGAAGCTTTGGAGCCAACTCGGTTCGCCTCTCTCGTCTCGGTCGCCGTCGAAGCTACGCCAGGCGCATGCCGTAGCCGTACCCGTAACTGACCACGCGCTGGTGAGGATCGCCGTCCGGCGGCGCATCGCCAACCTTGCCCATGATGATGACACCGGTGGGGCAGCGGTCCACGCACAGGGCGCAGCGCGTGCAGACGTCGTCGTCGATCGTGAAGATCACGTGATCGCTGGGGTCGGCGCCCGGCCGCTCGGTGCCGATCGCCAGGTCGATGGCGTCGGGCGTGACCATGTGGATGCACTTCCACGGGCAGATGTCCACGCAGCCCTCGCACATGATGCACTCCGACTGGTCGATGTGGATGAACTGCTTGGGCTTGACCGCCTGCGAGAGCCAGGCCGCGTCCACCTCCTGCAGCACGTAGTCGTCCCGGAACTCCGGCATGGGCGGGTTGGCGTCGGTGGTGGTCACGCCTCAGATCCCTCCCGAACCAGGGGACGCCCGAAGCTCGAGATCTCGACCGCCTCGGCGGCCTCGGCCTTCTTGCCCCGGTTCTGCCAGATCATCCACAACGCCACCTGCGCGCCGACGGCGACGACGTAGATCCCGCTGGCGATGATGTCGCGGATCACCACGTAGGTGATGGTGAACGGGAAGCTGCCGCCGTGGGCCTGGGCCCGCAGGATCCCTCCCGGTCCGACGAAGAGCTTGTCCGTTCGCCAGTTGAGTTCGTTGTCCGCCCAGGCGAGCCACTGGTGGGGCACCACGCCGTAGATCCAGAACATCCCGAAGAAGACGATCATCGCCCCGAACATGGCTTCGCCCCAGGTGACCGGGGTCCCGACAGGCCGGCGCTTGGTGTAAGCGAGGATGGCGCCGACGAGTGCGACCGTGACCACGATTGACAGAGCGAAGGCGACCACCGGTACTCCTCGGC
>CAYRJD010000069.1:0-66826 GCA_964424585.1 uncultured Acidimicrobiales bacterium
CAGAACTCACTTCCGCAGCCGGTCGCCGACTACCTCGCGCAGGTCGGCCGACGCCACGACACCATCACTTTGTATCCGTTAGGCGGCGTCGCCCGCATGACGCCGCGCGTCATCGACCGCGCCGTAGAAGCCGCGCAAGACGACGCCGAAGCCGCAGACGACGCAGCGGACGCCCAGCCGGTGTTGAGCGTCGAAGAGATCGCTGCGGCGCACGGCGCGAACGTCGTGATCGAGGACGGGTTCATCAAGCTCGAACCGCCGTATGAGCGGATTCGTTCGTCGAACTCAGTGACGCCGGTTGGGTATTACGCGCACGTCCGGGCGCCGCAGTCGGAGTGGGTGGATTACAGCGAGTGGCTGGCTGAGCCTGGGGTGCTCGACCCTTACTTGTGGCAGCCCGAGATCGAAGTGCTGGAAGCGAACGTCGATCACGACGGCGACGGCACCATGAGCGCGGATGAGAAGTACCCGCTCGGCAGCCCCGAGCGCGCCCGCTACATGCGCGCGTCCGGCGGGCAGGCACCTCCGGGCGCGACGGTGCTCTCGGCGCCGGACATGGCGACCGAGGGTGGCCCGCTGAACGAGGGCTTTCGCGACACGGCGGTGCGTTATCCGACCGGCATTCCGGTGCCTCCCGGCGCGCCGGACCGGTTGGAGACCACGTTCGAGGAGCGCCAGCAACAGCGGAAGGCGCGGTTCGAGGCTTACTCCGGCGGGCAGGGGTTCGGCGTGTGGGCAACCGATAGAGATTGGGGCGACGGCGCTGGCCCGTGGACCGACGGTCACTACGCCTCCATTTGCGCGGGCACGCCGGAGACTCTGGGCGACCGGTATGCCGGTGGCGTCGCCGTTCCCGCGTCAACGAACGGCGTCACGTGTGAGACGGCAGCGGACTGGTATTTGTGGATGTGCGACACGATGAACTCGCCTGCGCTGGCGTCGTTGAACGCGCCCGAACGGTGGCTCGAAACCTTCAGGCTGTTCTACGCGCAGTGGGAGTCGCAGATGCCTGCGGGGTCGGTGTGGCACGAAGGACTCGAAGACGCCGTCATCACGAGCATGTGGGACTTGGACTTGAACGGCACGCGCGGCTGCACCTACACCGACAGCGCAGCAGCGGACCAAGCGCTACGCGAGATCGTCGCGTGGGGCTCGCAGCCGAACCTGCCGTACCTCGGTGGCAACAATCTGAGCCGCCAGGACCCCGACAGCGCGTTCTGGGACGCATACTGGAACCGGCTGCTCGTCATCCGCAACGTGGCGGAGGGCACTCCGGCTGCTGCCGCGAACTTGGCATGCAACTCAGACGTGCGACGCTGTTCAAGCCGCGACCTTTGGTCGTCGTGGTCGTTGCAGGCGTTTGACGGGCAGTGAGTTTTCGGCGGCTGACCCTCGCGACCCTGACGGGGTTAGCCACCGCCGCTCTATTCATCGCGCTCGCCCAGACCCCAGCACCGGCTGGCGCGCATACGCCGGGCGCGGACGAGTGGCAGGTGCACGTCGGGAAGACCAACGGACAACCGAACGGCGAAGTCGATATGACCTGGGAAGGACACACCCACGACCCCGACGAATGGGACGACTTCAGCCGAACTAGAGAGGTTGAGTGGACGGGCGATCCGGGGCCGAACCCGTGCAGCGACCCCGCCCACCACGGGCTGAAACCGGACAACGAGCGGTCGCATTGCGCGTATGTGGTGGTGCATTACTCGCCGTGGGAAATCGACAAGCCCAGCCTGCGTCAGCACGCTGACCCGCAGGTGCGGCGATTACACGAGTCCATTGTGAAGTCGTGGTGCGCGGACATCAACGGGTCTGACGCGCCGGCGGGCGCGATGCGGTTCAACGCGGAGCACGTCGCGTGCACCAACAAAGTCGATCCGCACTCGAACCCTTTCCGTCAAGGCGACGTGGACGTGTTGAACCAGCACCAGGTGTTGATCGACGCCGGGGTGCAAGCCAACGCCAACCCGGATGAGATCGTGTCACGCGGACATCACCACAGCGTGAACACGTCGTATTCGCCAGCAACGCACGCGCACGGCCCCACCGACCGCGACGAAGCGCACGGCCACGTCGCCGGATTCGGCGCCCACTGGCAAGCAGGCGGCCATCACTGCCGCTACTTCACCCAAGGCGCATGTCACGGCACCACCCACAGCCACGAACCAGCCAACCACACCGAACACAAGACCGTCATGTTCTGGGTGTGGTGGGAACGCGCCGCCGACACGGAGCCGTTGTGCGACGACGGCACACAGCCGCCGTGTCCAGAGACGGACAAGGACGTGCCCAGACGACGCGCCGCGCAACGCCCGTCAGGCGATACCGAACGGGCAGCACCAGCGCGACTACTGCGGCATCGGCGAGCTGGCCGACCCGACGACGTTCACGCCGACCGTGGCGACACACTTCAGCCCCGACGTGACAAACCCCGACCGGGTTACCGCACACGCGGCGGGCGGCGCCGTCTCGTCACCATTGGGTCTACGAGACGGCGCCGCCTGCGTTCGTCGTTACAGTCGGACGACCAACACGTGACAAGTGCTGTCTCGTCGACCTGCATGCCAACGGCGCACGGCATCGAAGCCACCTAGCGATCGGGCTTCACAAGCAGGGAGTGCGTCGCTCGTCATCCGCGTTTTCGCCTCCAGAGACGCCCCAGCGCGCCTATCGCCTTTTCCGCCAGCATCTCGCCGGGGCCCTTGCCGAGATGCTGTCGCCCTTCCGCGGCTCTGATGTTGTGCAACCAATCGAAGAACACTTGGTCGCCGGGCTGCCGGTCATACCAGAGCATGATCTTCCGCGCAGCCGCGTCGGCGCGTCCTTGCAGGTGGTCTTGCGAGCTGAAATAGGTGAATCCGCCGGGCGCGCCGTGCATCGTGTCGAAGTAGGCATCCACCCAGTCGCCCGGGATCTGCGAGTCCGGATGGTCGAAGAGCAACCCAAAGTAGGAAGCCAGCAGCACCGAAACACCCTCAGCAACCATCTCGCAGGCAGAGGGGTCGTCCTCGTAGCGCCCTTCGATGGACTGCGAGCTGCTGAAGTAGTTTAGCTCTGGGTCGTAGTAGTGCCCCAGCTCGTGCGCGAACGTGTATGCGATCAGCCGGATGTCGAGGTCGCCGTTCAAACACAGCGGACGATCGAACGGGGCTGGCGTGTCGTTCGTGGAGATCTGACCGTAGACCGGCTCACCGTTCTGGTCGACCAGCTCGTGCGTGGGCAGGTAGTAGACGGGCAGGCGTATGCGGCGAGCGACCTTCTCACAAACTCCTATTAGCGCGTGCGACATCTGCTCGCCTTGCTCGGTGAGCGGCGGCAGCCACGCGTTCGTGTCGTGAATCGGATACAACCTCACTTGTTGAGTTCTAGCACTTCTTCACGGGCCGAGCAGGGCTGCTGGCACTACGGCAATGCCGTCGTCACGCCGGTACGCCTCTGAGCCTGTGTTGACCACCAGACCGTCCGCCCAGCGCCAACCAAGCTCGCCTCGAAGCCAACGGAGATGCTTGACGTCATCCTGATCGACGACACCGCTGAGCTTTACCTCAATCGCGACCACCTTTCCTCCGGGTTCGCGCACCAAGATGTCAATCTCACGCTGTACGCGGCTCTTGTCCTTCTTGGTGCCGAGCCAATACACTTCAGCATTGCTGGCAGCCGCGTAGGCCCGAACCGATTGTGTAACGAGCGATTGAAATAGCAGGCCGAAGATGCTGGTTCCGGGTGCCATCGAACTGTCAGAGCTTTCAGAGTCGATTAGCTCCAGCGGAGACGTCAAGGTCATCAAGTGCGCAGCGAGCCCTGGGTCAACCAAATGATGAAGTGACGATGTCTTGCATTTTGCTATCGGTGAGGCAGGTTGCTCCCAGGCTGGTTGCTCATCAATGACACCTATTGCCTTCAACTTCTTCTTGTAGGAGTCAATGGTGGTTCGTGCTGGGGTCTCGCCGTCTTGCTGATGGACGTAGTCTCGAATGGTGGTGAACTTAGCCTCCGTAGCGGTTGCCTGTGCGTAGCCCTTCAGCCATCGACTGAGCGGACCAGGTGCAGGCTGTCTGTCATTGGGGTCGATGTCTCTCATGTCGCGTTTCACTAGCCGCGCCAGATAGCCGCCGAGAAAGCCGAGTGAGTATTCTGCAGGCTCGCCGATACAGCCTGGAAAACCAGACTGCAACACCGCCTCCGCGTATCCCAACTTGCCTACCTCGGTCGTGCCCGAAATCGCTGGTGAGGTTCCGGTGAGCAGGTCCTTCATCGACACAGTTGGAGCATCGGTGCCCCGCTCGGCGAGCGACATCGGACGCATATGCAGAGCAACGATGCGGCCGAGGCCAGTGTGCACCTTCGGCGTTGGTGCTTCGGCTGGACTTCCAGTCAAAATGAAACGCCCCGGAATCCGTAGTTCATCCACCGCGTTCTTCACCAAGTTCATGCTCTCCGGATACAGATGCCACTCATCGATGAGCACTGGCGGCTCAGCGCGCAGAAGCACCTGCGGATCGTCCGCGACCCGCGCCAGCGTGTCAGCCTGCTCAAGCTTGAAGACGGTGGCGGCGTGCCGTACCGCGGTGGTCGTCTTACCCACGGCACGCGCCCCCTCGATCTTGACCGCTTCGTGGAGCGCGAGCAGTCGCTGCAACTGCTCGTCGGCAACTCGCATGCGATAAGCCATGGCCTGCTCCTAGGGGTCGGTGGCAATGCTACAAGGCCTTGCGGATGCTACAAAACCTTGCTAATGCTACAAAAGATTGCGGATGCTACAAAACCTTGCGGTGAGGGGTTACTCCCACTCGATGGTGCCGGGCGGTTTGGAGGTCACGTCGTAGACGACGCGGTTGACGTGCGCCACTTCGTTGATGATGCGCGACGACAGCACGTCCAGCGTCTCATGCGGCAGTCGAGCCCAGTCGGCGGTCATCGCGTCTTCGCTCGTCACCGCCCGCACGATGACCGGTCGCGCGTACGTGCGTTCGTCGCCCATCACCCCGACCGTGCGGATGTCGGCCAGCACCGCGAACGCCTGCCACACGTCGCTCGCCAAGCCAGCCCGATCGATCTCTTCGCGCACGATCGCGTCGGCCGCCCGCACCGTGGCGACGGCCTCGCGGGTCACCTCGCCGATGATGCGCACCGCCAAACCCGGCCCAGGAAACGGCTGCCGCCACACGATCTCCGAAGGCAACCCCAGCTCGGTGCCGACCGCGCGCACCTCGTCCTTGAACAGCAACCGCAACGGCTCGACGACCTCGAAAGCGATGTCGTCGGGCAACCCGCCGACGTTGTGGTGGCTCTTTATCTTCGCGGCCTGCGGCGAGCCGCTCTCGATCACGTCTGGGTAGAGCGTGCCCTGCACCAAGAAACGAGCGTCGCCAGCTTTCGCCGCCGCACGCTCGAACACCCGCACGAACCGCTCGCCGATCGCCTTGCGCTTGGCTTCGGGGTCGGTGACGTGCGCGAGCACGTCGAAGAACTCATCGGCCGCTCGCTCGTGAACCAGCTCGACCCCGGCGCTGCGATGAAACGCGTCGACGACCTGACCGGCTTCGCCCTCGCGCATCAGCCCCGTATCGACGAACACGCACGTCAGCTGATCGCCGATAGCTCGGTGCGTCAGCGCGGCAGCCACCGCCGAATCGACGCCGCCCGATAACCCGCACACCGCTCGCTCGGCTCCGACCTGTCGCCGTATCGCGTCGATTGCGTCGTCGATGAAGTTGGCAGTCGTCCAGGTCGGGTCGCAGCCCGCCACGTCGTGGACGAACCGCTCGATGAGCCGCTGGCCGTCGTCGGTGTGAACGACCTCCGGGTGATACTGCACGCCGAACAGCTTGCGCTCGGAGTTCTCGATGACAGCAGCCGGCGCGTCGTCGGTTGTCGCCGTGACAGCGAAACCGTCGGGCGGCCGCACCACCGCGTCGCGATGCGACATCCAAACGGTCGCGCTGCCTATCGCCGCGTCGTCAAACAGCACCGACGGCGCAGACGTGCGAGACAGCGTCGTACGCCCGTACTCGCCACGCCCCGAGCGCGAAACCTCACCCCCCAGCGTGCGCCCCATCAGCTGCGCGCCGTAGCAGATGCCGAGCACGGGAATGCCGAGCTCGAACACCTCAGGATCGATGCGCGGCGCGCCGTCGACGTTCACCGACGCCGGCCCGCCCGACAAAATCAGCGCGGCAGGTGCGCGCGCAGCCAACTGCGCCGCGCTGACCGAGTGCGGAACGATCTCGGAATACACCCGCGCCTCACGCACACGCCGTGCGATGAGCTGCGCGTACTGGGCGCCGAAGTCGACGACCAGCACGGCTTGTGTGCTCTGTGTTGACGACATTGCGGCAGTGTTGCCGCTACGCCGCGCCAGTTGGCGAACCTGGCTACATCATTCCGCCCATACCGCCCATGCCGCCGCCAGCCATGGCGGCCGCAGCAGCGGCTGGGTCTGGTTCTTCGGGCTTGTCGGTGACCAGCGTCTCGGTCGTCAGCAACAGCGCCGCAATCGACGCGGCGTTCTGCAGCGCAGCCCGCGTCACCTTCGCCGGGTCGATGACGCCCGCGGCAACCAGGTCGCCGGTCTTGCCGGTGTCGGCGTTGAACCCTTCGTTGCCGCTGCCAGCCTCGACCTGCTGCACGACCACCGCGCCTTCGTGGCCAGCGTTTTGCGCGATCTGCCGAGCGGGAGCATCAAGCGCCCGATACACCAACTGCGCGCCGGTCGCCTCGTCGCCCGACAGCTTCAGCTTGCTGATCGCCGCACGAGACCGCAGCAACGCCGTGCCGCCGCCAGGCACGATGCCCTCCTCGATAGCGGCACGAGTAGCAGACACCGCGTCTTCGATGCGGTGCTTTTTCTCCTTCAGCTCGACCTCGGTTGCCGCGCCGACTTGAATGACCGCCACGCCGCCAGCCAGCTTCGCGAGCCGCTCTTGGAGCTTCTCGCGGTCCCAGTCGCTGTCGGTGTCGTCGATCTCACGCTTGATCTGCACCACACGGCCTTCCACGTCAGACGAGTCGCCTGCGCCCTCGACGATGGTGGTGTCGTCTTTCGTGATGATGACCTTGCGCGCCTTGCCCAACAGATCGAGCGTGGCGTTCTCCAGCTTGAGGCCAACCTCTTCGCTGATGACCTGGCCGCCCGTGAGGATCGCCATGTCGGCGAGCATCGCCTTGCGGCGTTCGCCAAACCCGGGCGCCTTCACGGCGACGCCGGTGAAGGTGCCGCGAATCTTGTTGACGACCAGCGTCGCCAGCGCCTCACCCTCGACGTCTTCGGCGATCAGCAGCAACGACTTGCCAGACTGAATCACCTTTTCGAGCACCGGCACCAGCTCTTGAACCGAACTCACCTTGCCGTTGACGAACAAGATGTAGGGGTCGTCGAGCACCGCCTCTTGGCGGTCGGGGTCGGTCACGAAGTACGGCGACAAGAAGCCCTTGTCAAACTGCATGCCCTCGGTGAACTCAAGGTCGACGCCGAACGTGTTCGAGTCTTCGACGCTGATGACGCCGTCTTTGCCGACCCGGTCGAACGCCGAAGCGATGGTCTCGCCGATCTCAGGGTCGGCCGATGAGATGCCGGCGACCGAGGCGATCTTGCCCTTGTCTTCGCTGACGTCTTCGGACATCTTGCCGATGGCCGTCACCGCAGCGGCGACGGCGGCCTCGATGCCACGCTTCAGCTCCATCGGGTTCGCGCCCGCGGCGACGTTGCGCAAACCTTCGCGCACCATCGCTTGCGCCAGCACCGTCGCGGTGGTGGTGCCGTCGCCGGCGACGTCGTTGGTCTTGGTGGCAACTTCTTTCACCAGCTGAGCGCCCATGTTCTCGAACGGGTCTTCCAGCTCGATCTCACGGGCGATGCTGACGCCGTCGTTGGTGATGGTGGGCGCACCGAAACTCTTCTCGATCACCACGTTGCGACCCTTCGGGCCGAGCGTGACCTTGACGGTGTCGGCGAGCTGGTTCACGCCAGCTTCGAGCCCCTTGCGGGCGTTCTCTGAAAACTTCAGGATCTTCGGCATTGCTTGTGCTTCCCTTCTTGGTTGATGACTGGGTGGATGTAACGGACGTGGGTGTCGCTACGCCTGCCTAGGCGGCGATGGCCAGCACGTCGCGGGCGGACAGGATCAACAGGTCTTCGCCGTCGACGGTGATCTCGGTGCCGCCGTACTTCGAGTAGACGACCACGTCGCCGACGCCGACGTCCATGGGGATGATGTCGCCGGACTGGTCTGACCGCTTGCCGGGGCCGACGGCCAGCACTTCGCCCTGCTGGGGCTTCTCTTTGGCTGTGTCGGGAATGACGAGGCCGCTGGCCGTCGTCTCTTCCGCTTCGCTGGGCCGCACCACGATGCGGTCTTCGAGTGGCTTCAGGTTCATTGGGATGCCTCCTTATGTTGCGCCTCTTGGCGGCGTTGGGGGATGTGTCTTGTCACCCGCGAGCAGCGCTCGATTAGCACTCTCGGTGGGCGAGTGCTAACGATAGGGGCGCGCGTTTGCGATGGCAACCTGCCGGCCGCCGCGCCTCGCGAGCGCGTCGCGAGCGCCGCTAGGCGAAGGCGATCGCGAGCGACGGATCGGCGCCCAGGTCGAGGCTGTGGGGACCGTCAGCGGCGAGACGCCACCACGCCAGCGACGCGACCATCGCGGCGTTGTCGGTGCACATCGCGCGCGACGGCAGGTGCGCCGCGATGCCCGCCTCGGCGCAAGCCTGCGTGACGCGCTCACGCAGCGGCGTGTTCGCGGCGACGCCGCCAGCGAGCACCACGCCCGTCGCGCCCAACTCATCGGCCGCGCGCATCGCCTTGGTCGCGAGCACGTCGACGACCGCCGCTTGAAACGACGCCGCGACGTCTGCGCTGGCGAGTTCGGGCTGCTGGCGCACCGCGGTTACGACCGCGGTCTTGAGACCGGAGAACGAGAAGTCGAACCCGTCGGTGAGCATCGGGCGCGGCAGCGCGACGGCTTCGGGGTCGCCGCTGGTGGCGATCGACTGAATGGCGGGGCCGCCCGGAAAGCCGAGCCCCAGGTAGCGGGCGACCTTGTCGAACGCCTCGCCGGCGGCGTCGTCGAGCGTCGCGCCCAGCAGCACGTAGTCGCCGTGGCCACGGAAGTTGATGAGCATCGTGTGGCCGCCGCTCACCAGCAGCACCACCACCGGAAACTCGATGGCGGCGGTGGGTTCGTCGTCGTCGCTTCGGGCCGCGTCGTCGTCGGCTTCGATGAACGGCGCGTACAGGTGCGCCTCGTGGTGGTTGATGCCGATGAACGGCACGTCCCACGCCAGCGCGTACGCCTTCGCCGCCGCCACGCCGATCAGCAAGCTGCCCATCAGCCCGGGCCCGTAGGTGACCGCAACCGCGTCGGGACGGTCGATGCCGGCTTGCTGCAGTGCCTCATGAACGACGGGCGCGATGAGCGACTCGTGCGCGCGCCCAGCCACCTCCGGCACCACGCCGCCGTAGGGCTCGTGCAAGGTGACCTGGCTGCTGACGACGTTCGAGCGGACGTGCCTGCCGGCTTCGACGACCGAGGCCGCGGTTTCGTCGCACGAGGTTTCGATGCCCAAGATCACGCGCGGCTCGCAACTTGTCTGCGCGCGGGTCGTCATCGGTGCCCTTCGGCGGACGACAAGCTCAGCTCGCTGGCGATGCGCGCGAGCCGCGCGCCGTGTTCGTCGCCGGCGATGTCGTGACACCACATCACCAGCGCGTCTTCGCTGGGACGCGCCCGCTTGTCGCGGTAGTAGTCCTTGCGCACGCCGACCGGCGCATACCCGAACCGGCCATACAGCCGCTGCGCGGCTGCGTTCGACGCGCGCACCTCGAGCGTCGTCGCGGCGATCGGTCCGCTGGGCGGGCAACCCTGCGTGCGAAGCGCCTGGTGCAGCTCCCACAACAGCCGAGCGCCGACTTGGCTGCCTTGGCGAGCGGGGTCGACGGCAACCGAGGTGATGTGGCCCTCGTCGATGACGCCCATCATTCCGATGTAGCCGACCACTGGCCCGAGCTTGGGTCGCTTGGTGTCGGTCGTGACCGGGCTGCTCGCTGGGCTGCTCGTCGTGTCGCCGAGCGGGTCGCGCGCCACAAAATAGACACGGTTGTGCATGCGGCTCAGCTCATCGAGGTACAGCCCCATCGACCACGGCCTCGGGTACACCTGCGCGTCGATGGCCCGCACAGCCCGCAGGTGGCGCCGGCGCATCGGCATGACCACCAGGTCAGCGGGCGACACGGACGTGGGCCCGGCGGCGTGGGCGTTGTCGCTTCTAGCTCGTTGCCGCACCACGCACCTCGAAGTTGGCCTTCGCATCGGGTGTGCGTAAGTAAACCGGACGCACCGAGTTGAAGTCGGCCAAGCCGTCGTCGTTTTGCGCGCGCCGGGCGGCTAGCTCTCGCTCGGCGAGCTGCGCGACCACCAGCGCCGACGGGCCCGCGTCGGAGCCGAACGTGAGCCCGTCGATGTGCGCGAGCGCGTCGCGGCAGCGACGCAGGCCCTCTCCTGTGGCGACCCGCGCGCCTGGTGACGAGTCGTGACCAAGGCGCGCCGCCAGCTCGGCAGGCGACGACACCTGCGGCTCGGCGACCTCGGTGAGCGGCTCAGCAGCAACGCTCACCGCAGGACGCTCGTAGCTCGCCCAAAACACCTCGCCGCGGCGCGCGTCGATGACCGACACGATCTCGCCAAGAGCGCCAGCCGGTGTGGCGCGGCGATGCGCTTGCGCTTGCGCTTCGAGGCTGGTCACGCCGACCAGCGGCACGTCGAACGCGTGGGCGATGGCGCGTGCGGTCGCCAGCCCGACCCGCAAGCCGGTGTAGAGGCCCGGCCCGACGTCGACCGCGACCAGCTCGACGTCGGCTAGGCGAGCTTCGGCGTGCTCGCAGCAGAACTCAATCGCAGGCGCGAGCACCTCGGCGTGGCGGCGGTCGCTGCCGCAGGTGAAGCCCGCTAGCTCGGTGCCGGCATCGACCAACGCCACGGCCGTCTGGGCGGTCGCCGATGTGATGGCGAGCGTCAGCATCTGTTGGCGCAGGTTCGCAGGGCCGCTTCCAGCTCGTCGGCACGGCTGCGCCAGCGCTCACCCACGACGCTGACCGTGACGTGTCGCGTGTCTGGTGCCTCGCCGTGAACGAAGGAGACCAACAACCCGCCGTCGCTGCCAAGCTCGCTTGTCACCACCTCGCCCCACTCGATGCAGACGACCGCGTCGTCGCCGATGAGTTCGTCGATGTCTAGGTCGATCACTTCGGCGGGCTCATCTAGCAACCGGTAGGCGTCGAGATGGTGGAGCGTGAGACGGCCGCCCGAGTACTGGGTAGCCAACGTGAACGTCGGGCTGGTGACCGGCTCGACGATGCCGAGCGCAGCGGCGAGACCTTGCACGAACGTCGTCTTGCCGGCGCCCAGCTCGCCCGACAAGAGCACGACGTCGCCAGCGACGAGCAGCGGCTCGAGCGCGGCGGCGAGCGCTCGGGTGTGCGCCGGCTCGTGCGTCTGCGCGCTGAGCAGCGGCCCGCCGGTCACGGGTTCGACTCGTTGGTCTCGCAGCGGCCCTCACTTGGTGCAGCGACGTAGCGCCGCGGCACGCGAGGCGTGATGTGGGTGAGCAGCTCATAGGTCGAGCAGCCCGCCGCTCGGGCGAGGTCGGCCGCGGTTAAGGACGCGGCCTGGCCCTCTTTAGTGCACTGGTGTCCGATGAGCGTCACGACGTCGCCGTTGTAGGCGGTGCCGTCGCCCAGGTCGACCATCGTTTGATCCATGCACACTCGTCCCGCGACGGGCCTGTGCTCCCCGTTGACCAGCACGGTCGCGCCGGGCTCGTCGCTGGCTGCCTGGCTTTGCGGGTAGCCGTCGGCGTAGCCGACCGGCAGGGTGATGAGCCTCGTGTCGTGCGGCGCACGCCAAGCGCCGCCGTAGCCCACCGGCGCGCCGGCGGGCACCACTTTTACGTAGACGACTTCGCTGTGCCAGCTCAGCACCGGTTCGAGGTCGAGCTGGTCGTCGAACTCGCCCGCGCCGTAGAGAGAGATGCCGACGCGCACTCGGTCGAGGTGACTGCGGGGCAACCGAATGGTGGCTGCAGAGTTGGCGATGTGCGCGAGCGGGCGACGCAGTCCGGCTGCGTCGAACCAGCCGAGCGCGCTCTCAAAGCGACCGAGCTGCGCGAGCGTGCGGGTGGGTTCGCCAGCGGTTGGGTCTGCGGGTTCGGCGGCATCGGCGAAGTGGCTGAACACGCCGACGACCTCGACGTTGACGCAACGCTGCGCCGCCTCAAAGAGCTTGGGCGCGTTGTAGTGGTGAACCCCGATGCGCTCCATGCCCGTGTCGATCTTGAGGTGCGCTCTCGCCACAACGCCTGCTGCGGTAGCGGCCCGGTCGATCTGGTTGAGCTTGTCGACCGAGGGTGCGGTGAAGGTGAGGTCGTGCTCTAGGAACAGCGGGATTTGCCGCTCGACCGCCCCACCTAGCACGTGGATGTCGCAGCCGATGCCCGAGTTTCTCAGCGCGACACCCTCTTCTACGTATGCCACGCCCAAGCAGCGAGCACCCGCGGCAACCAGCGCGGCGCCGCACTGCTGCGCGCCGTGACCGTACGCGTCGGCTTTGACGACCGGCACCACCTCGGCAGTCGCGGCGTGCGCGCGCACCTTGTCGTAGTTGCGCACGAGCGCGCCGAGGTCGACGTCGCACCACGTGGGACGCCCAGTGTCGAAGGACGTGCCAGAAGACGGGCCGGTAGACGCGTCGCTCATTCGTCGTTCTGCTTCGCGCGGGCTTGAGTGCCAAGCGAACTCGCGTCGGCGATGACTTGGCGAGCATCGGCGAGTGCCGCTACCTGGTCGGTCGCGACCAGCGGCGTGAAGACGTGCTCGCGGCCGCGTGCGGGCAACCGGCCGCGGTGCGTCGGCACCGCGTCGGTGTCGCCGCTCGTGTGCGAGACGACGGCGAAGGTGGGGCCGCGGTGCGTCTGGTACGTGGCGGTGCGTCCGTGCCAGTGCGCCGCCGACGCGACGGCGGCGCCGAAGTAGTTGGGGTCGGCCAGCTGGTGCGCGCGGAGCCCGGCGACGCAACTCGCGATCACGCCGCTCAGCACGTCGCCCGACCCTGCGGTCGCGAGGCGTTGGTTGCCTGCGGTGGCGATGTGTGCCACGCCTTGCGCGGTCGGCGGCGCCACGACCGTGGCGGGGCCTTTCAGCAAGACCGTCGCGTTGAACTTGGTGGCCGAGCTGCGCACCTCCGCTAGAAGGTCGGCATCTGGCGTGCGGCCCATCAGCTCGGTCCACTCGCCTGCGTGGGGCGTGAGCACGGCGGGGGTGCCCGGGCTGTGTCGCTGGGCGCGCTCGCTCATCACCTCAGGGCGTTCGGCGATGGCGGCGAGGCCATCGGCGTCGACCACCAGCGGTATCGGGCAGTTCGCGACCAAGAGCCTGACCTGTTCGAGCGTCGATGGCTCGCGACCCAGCCCCGGGCCGATCAGGAGCGCGCCGAAGCGGTCGATGCCGTCGAGCACCTCGATCGCCCAGTCGTCGGCGCTCAGGCTTCGCCCTACGACCTCGACCGGTCGCTCGACGTCGCGCGCCTCGGTGCCGGGACAGCTGGCGACGACCGCACCCGCGCCGGCGCGCAGAGCAGCCGCGCTCGCCAGCCATCCGGCGCCCGAATACTGCGCCGACCCGGCCACCACTCGCACGGCTCGCTGCCACTTGTGGGCGGTGCGCTCGATTGTCGGCAAGTGCTCGTGCGCGGACGCGTCGGTCAACAGCCGCGCACCTGCGTCGGCGACGTCGAGGCCGATGCTGTCGAGCCGCACCTCGCCGCAGCGCGCCGCGCCCGGGTAGAAGACGTGCGCGCCCTTGAGCGCGCCGAACGTGACGGTCAACTCGGCGCGCCAGCTGCCGAGGTCGCGACCGGTCAGGCCCTCTATTCCGGATGGAACGTCGACCGCCAGCACCGGCGCGGCCGGCTGGGCCAGCGGGTGCCAGGCGCGGTTGAGTCCGGTGCCGTAGGCGGCGTCGATGATCAGCCGGTATGTGTCATCCGCGAGCTTGCGCTGGGTTTGCGGGGCTGCGAGATCGGCCGGTGCGATCACCTCGCAGTCGACGCGCCGCTTTGTGAGCAACGTGGCTGCGGTGCGTCCGTCTTCGCCGTTGTTGCCGCTGCCCGCGACAACCAGCACGGCTGGCCGCTCAGTGGGTCGTCGGTCAGCCAGGCGCGCGAGCAGGTGGTACGCCTCGTTGGCAACAGCCCCTCCGGCGCGCTCGATGAGCGCATCGGTCGGCACGCTGGCCGCCGCGTCGATGCGGGCCATCTCTCGCGGGGTGACGACGGGAATCATCTGCGCCTCTAGCTCGCGACGGCGACCGCGACCGCCACGGTGTCGGTGTGACTGAGCGACAGGTGCCAAGCAGTGACGCCACGGCTGGCGGCCAGCTCGCTCGCGGTCGCCTGAAGTTCGAGCGTCGGCGCACCGCCTGGGCCGCGAGCGACGCAGATGTCGGCGAAACGCACGTAGCCGATGCCGACGCCCAGCGCCTTCATCGCAGCTTCCTTCGCTGCGAACCGGGCAGCCAAGCGGGCGACCTGGCTGCGCTGCGTCGGCGCGGCCTGCGCGTAGGCGCGTTCGTCTGACGTGAACAGCCGCTGCGCAATCTGGCTGCGGCGAGCGAGCACCGCGGCCAGCCGGTCGATGTCGACCAGATCGACGCCGACGCCTCGCACGCCGCTCCCGTTCACTGGGCTGATCGTCAATGGGCTAAGCGTCACTGGGCGAGCCACTGCTCGGCGAGCGCGTGAACGGGCTTGGTGAGCAGCTCGATGAGGGGCACCTCGCCCAGCAGCTCGTCGTCGAACGTCGGCACGATTTCGGTGACCGCGTCGCGCAGCGCGCCGTAGCGTCCGCGATAGCCGCGCAGCACCGAGCGCGCGGCCTCCGCGTCGAGCGTCGGCGCAAAATCGCAGTGCAACAAGGTGATGCCGACCGTGGCGCCGTCGCTCGTCTCTGGCACGTGAATGACCGTGCGCCCGTCGCGGCCGACGCCGACGGTGACCTCTTGCTCGAATGCAGCCCGATGTTTGGTGCCTCGCAACGTCGAGTCGTCTTCGGTGCGCGAGGCGATGTCAGCAGCGATGCCGCCGCGTCTCGTCACTGTGATCGTCGCGCCGGCGCCGTCTGAGGTGACCTCGCCGGCGATGCGGTAGCGGGTGAAGCCGGTGACCTGCGCGACCGCGGCGTCGAGCGCCGAAAGCGCGCCCAGGGCGCGGTAGCTGAGGTGCTCCTGCGGCGCGCCGGCGGCCATCACCTCGGCGACGAGCAGCGACTTGAGCAGTGTCTCTTCGGCGCGGCTGATGCCGACCGTCACCGACTTGGCTTGGTGCTTGATGGCGTCGATGGGTCGGCCCAGCTCGTCGATGGCGTCGTTGAGCGCGCTCGCCAGCTCGTCGATGACGACCGCAGGAGTGCCGACGACGCCGAGTTCGAGCTGGTGTGCGTCGAGCGGCGTGACGGCTGCGGCGTAGCGAGCGACGGTTGCCAGCCGCAGTGCCGTGGCCGGGCGGAGGTGTCCGTCGTAGTCGCCACGCAGCAGCCGAGGCGTGAGGTCTGCGAGCGGCGGCGCGACGGCTGCGGCGACGTCGGCGAGGTCGTCGGTAGCGCTGCGCGCATCGTCGTCGTCTGGCTCGACACGGCGGCGCGCCAGGCGCTCTTCGAGCGCGGCTCTGGTCTCGCGCAACGGATGCGCGAGAGCGTCGATGGCGAGCGCGGCTTCGTAGGCGAAGAGGTGTCCGGCCATCGTCGCCAAGACGAAGTCGACCGACCGGTGCACGCTCGGCACGACGACGGTGTCGACGCCGGCGGGTAGCTGCGAGCGCGACGACGCGATGACGATGGGCGTGGCGGCGTGCGCCTGGTAGATGGCGACCTCTTTGGCGACGTCGGCCAGCACCGAGCCGGTCAGCCCCACCGCGCACACGAGCACCAGCGGCTCGCTGGATAAGTCGATGTGCTTCTTGTTTTCGGTGGCGTCTTGGGCGACGGCGTGGTAGCAGAGTTCGGAGAGCTTGATGCGCACCTCGCGCGCGGCGAGCGCGTTGAGGCCGTTGCCGACGACGGCCCAGTGGCGCTTCGCGCCGACGTGTCGGCGAGCGACCGCGGCGACGTCTTCGTGGGCCGCCAGCACCTGCTCCATCGCCGCGGGAACCGCTGTGAGGCCGCGCAGCAGGCCTGCTATCGGTGCCGCGCTCGGCGCGCCCTCGACGTCGGCGATCTCGTCGACGATGGCACCAGCGAGCAGCGCGCACGCGGCGACCTGGCTGTAGTACGCCTTCGTCGACGCCACCGACATCTCGACGTCACGCCCGTTGGACGTGTAGAGCACGCCGTGGGCCTTGTGGGTGAGGTCGCTGCCGCGGCGGTTGACGACGGCGATGACGCTGGCGCCGCGGTCTCGCACCAAGTCGACCGTGCGGTTGGTGTCGGTGGTCGTGCCGGATTGGCTGACGGCCACCACCAGCGTGTCGGACATGTCGTCGGTCAGACCGAAGCCCGACAGCTCGGTGGCGAGACAGCTCGACGTCTTGAGCGCGCCGAGCCGGCTGCGGGACCCGCCAGGTATCTGACGAGTCAGCTGCTCGATGAACGCGCTGAGCGTCGCGGCGGCAGCAGCCGCGGTGCCCTGACCGATGCCGACGATCTTGTCGATCTCGCCGCTGCGGAGCCGCTCGACGATGCCCGATGGCAGCGCGTCGTCGCCGAGTTCGACCCGGGGTCGCGTAGGCGTGCCGCCTATGCGTCCGCGCAGGGTCGCTCGAAAGCTGGTAGGCGCCTCGCGGATTTCCTTGCCGAAGAAGTGCCGGGCGTCGCCGCGGTCGATGTCGCGGGTCGTGACCTCCGCGGCGATCACGTCATCAGCCGCCAGAGGCAGCGCGGTGCCGTCGTAGCTGAAGCGCTGCGCGCCTTCGTGGCACTCGCCGGTGTGGTGAGCGCCGTCGATGACGATGACCTGGCCTCGGCTGCCGACGGGGTTGGCGGGGTCGGACGACGTCTCGCCGTCCATCCGCACGTAGGTGTCGCACTCGGCTACGAGTCCGTACGGCTCGCTGGCGGCCAGCCAGCCGAAGTCGGTCGCGCCGACGTACATCGCTTGACCGCTGCCGCGCAGCGCCAGGGCCAGCGTGTTTGGGTGCGCTGCGGCGTGAACGGCAACCGCCAGCGAGCCCTCGAGCGTCGCGACGGTGCGGGTGAACGCGCGAGCGAGCGAAGCGTCGGCGCGCTGGGCGAGCGCGTCGCACAGCAGCGTCGGCACGACCCGCGCGTCGGTGGTGATGGCCGCGGGAGTCACCAGGTCGTGCTCGCGGCTCAGCTCGACGTGGTTGTCGACGTCGCCGTTTACGACCGCGGCGATGTGACAGCCGGGGCTCGTGTGGCTGGCCGCGGCGACGGGATGGGCGTTGGGTTCGGAGATGATGCCGACGCTCGCCCAGCGGGTGTGACCGAGCACAGCGACGACCGGCGGTCGGTCGCGAGCTTGCTGATGTGTGGCGAGTGCGGTGAGCGTTTCGCGCAGCAAGCGGTCGCTTGCGATCTGGCGGCGCAGGTTGGCGGTGTTGTCGCCCAGTTCGCCGATCTCGGCTGCGACCTTGTAGACGAACGCGGCGCCGGTTGAGCTGAGCACGACGTCGCCCCCGCCGAACAGCTGGCCGTCTCGGCCCAGCCGCTTCACCTCGCTGGCGAGGTTTGCCAGGTGGTCTGCGGACGCTGGCACGAACACCTGCACGCCGGCGGAATCTCGGCCGCGCACCTCGAGCCGGTCGAGCGCAGCGAGGGCGACCGCGATCGCCCACCAGCCGGCGACGGCCTCCGGCGGCGGCGTCGACGAGCCAGCTGTGCTGGCGAGTGAGTTGATCTCGTCGAGCTGGGCGAGCCGGTCGTTGGCTAGCTCGAAGCTGGCATCGGCGAGCGTCGAGATCGCTTCGGCGACGTCGACCGGGCTGGCGGTTGCATCGCTGGCGACGGGCTCGCCAGCAGACGCTTCGCTGACGTCTTGAAGCTCGCTGGCTAGACGCTCGGCGGCGGCCCGCAGCTGCGCGGTGGCCGTGGGGTCGCGCACGAACGCCACCACGGCTTGCTGCGTGCGCAGGCGTCGGTTGAGCGCCTTGGCTCGCGACGCGATGTCAGCCAGCGCGGCTTTGCGGGTTTCACGCGCGGGTTGGGCTGCGGCTGCAGCCAGCGCATCGGCCAACTCGGCGGCTTCGGCCGTGACCTGGGCGCAGCAGCCGCTCAGGTCTGCGGCTGGCCGCTCGGTGCTGCTGGCGAGCACGGCGACTATTCCGCACATAGACGGTCCAGATTAGCGATGGCCAGATTAGCGATAGACCAAATCAAGTGAGCCTCGCAGCGATGCGTTTCGTCAGCACGTCAGCCAGCCGCTGGGTTTCTGCTTCGTCGGGCGACTCGACCATCACCCGCACGACCGGCTCGGTGCCGCTCGGTCGCACCAGCACTCGCGCCAGCGACGCAGCCGCTAGCTGGTCGATGTCGGCGCGCAGGTCGTCGGGCAGGGCGTTAAGGGCCGTGCCGACGGCGACGTTGGCGAGCACCTGAGGAAAGTCGTCGATGATCGCACTCGCGAGGCTCGACAGCGGCTCGTTGTGGCGACGCATCAACGCCATCAGGCGGACGCCGGCGCGCAGGCCGTCGCCGGTTGCGCAGCGGTCGTGGAAGATGATGTGCCCAGACTGCTCGCCCCCCAGGCTGAGTCCGTCGGCGGCGAGCGCGGCGAGCACGTGGCGGTCACCAACATCGGTGCGCACGACCGTGATGGCTCGCTGCGCGAGGGCGACGTCGAGGCCGCCGTTCGACATCACGGTGGTGACGAGCGTGCGGTTGGCGAGTTCGTCGCGGCTCGCCATGTCGATCGCGAACAGCGCCATCAGCCGGTCGCCGTTGATGAGGGTGCCGTTCTCGTCGCACGCGATGACCCGATCGCCGTCGCCGTCGAGCGCGAGGCCGAGCTGCGCGCCGGTGGCGACGACGGCCGCGGCCATCGTTTCCGGTGCGGCGCTGCCGCAGGCGTCGTTGATGTTGCGTCCGTCAGGTTCGGCGCACACGACGTTGACGACCGCGCCGAGCGAGCCGAGCAGATCGTGCGCGTGCGGCGACGCCGCGCCGTTAGCGCAGTCGACCACGACGGTCAGGCCAGCGAGGTCGATGGCTGCCACGTCGGCGGCGAGCGAGTCTCGGTAGGCGGCGAGCAGGTCGGCGGGCGCGGTGGCGAGCGCCGCTGCGCTCGCCACTTGCTGCGCACGCTGCATTGGTTCGGGTTGCGTCTCAGGGTCGAGCTGCGCTGCGATGCGGGCTTGCGTTGCGCCGGTGAGCTTGCGCCCGCCAGCGGCGAACAGCTTGATGCCGTTGTCGACGTGCGGGTTGTGCGAAGCCGTCACCACGGCACCCGCGCAGCGCAGCTGCCCGCAGGCGAACGAAACCATCGGCGTGGTCGCGATGCCCAAGTCGATGATGTGCGCGGCCGGTGCGACGTCGGCTACGCCGCTCGCCAGCGCGTGGGCGACCCGGGGCGACGAGGTGCGGGTGTCTCGTCCGAGCACAAACACGTTCGGTGCGTCGTCACCTGCGACGACGTCGCGTCCGTCGGTCGCGTCGACGGACATCAGGTGAGCGGCCGCAGCTGCGCCGAGGCGACGAATGAGCGGCAGCGTCAGCTCGGTGCCGAAGCGTCCGCGTATGCCGTCGGTGCCGAAGGTGGCCGCGCTCGTGGCTGCCATCACGCCAGTTCGCTCACGTCAGTTCGCTCAAACTGGCTCGCTCGCATCGGGCCACGTGCGCAGCCGGGCGCGCTAGCGCTTGGAGTACTGAGGCGCCTTGCGAGCCTTCTTGAGGCCGTACTTCTTGCTCTCTTTGGCGCGTGCGTCGCGGTGCAACAAGCCCGCTCGTTTCAGCCGCGGGCGGCAGTCTGGGTCGAGTTCGACGAGCGAGCGGGCGATGCCCAACCGCAGCGCGCCAGCCTGGCCAGAGATGCCGCCGCCGTCGAGCGTCGCGTCGACGTCGTAGGTCGGGCTGTCTTTCTCGTCGGCTCGGCTGTCGGCTTTGTCGTCGTGGGTGTCAGACGTTTCATGCGGCGCGACGTCGTGGTCGTCGCGCTTGCCGCTTGCCAGCCGCAGCGGCTCGGTGATGGCGGTGCGATGCACCGCGGACGTGAAGTAGCTCTCGAACGCGCGGCCGTTGACCGTGATGGTGCCGTTGCCGGGACGAAGTCGAACTCGGGCGACGGCCTCTTTGCGGCGGCCGATGGTTTGAGTGAGCGGTGCGGGCACGGGCGGTTTCCTGCTAGCGGTTGATGGGAAGCGGCTGCGGCTGCTGCGCGGCGTGCGGGTGATGCGCGCCCGCGTAGACGCGCAGCTTGCGGGCTTGCGCGCGGCCTAGCCGGTTGTGCGGGAGCATCCCGACGATGCTGCGGCGCACGGCGTCGGCGGGTCGGCGCGCCAGCAGGTCGCCGTAGCTCTCGCTGCGCAAGCCGCCGGGGTAGCCAGAGTGGCGGTGCACCATCTTGTCGCGCAGCTTGTTGCCGGTGAGGGTGACCTTGTCGGCGTTGATGACGATGACGTGATCGCCGGTGTCGATGTAGGGCGCGAAGGTGGGCTTGTGCTTGCCGCGCAGCACTCGGGCGACTTCGGTGGCGACGCGTCCGAGCACCATTCCTTCGGCGTCAACGACGTACCAGTCGCGGGTGATGTCTGCGGCCTTGGGAGCGTAGGTAGGCACGGGGCGCAAGGCTAAGGCGCGCTCGGGTGCGCGCCAACCTGCAGCGCTGCACGGCTAGTAGCTGACGTGCATCAGCGTGAGGCCGTGAGGCGGTGCGACGGTGCCTGCGGCGTTGCGGTCGGCGGCGGCGAGCACGGCGGGCACTTCGTCGGCTTGGCGGCGGCCTTGTCCCACGTCTGCGCAGAACCCGACAATCGAGCGGACCATCTGGTGGCAGAACGCGTTGGCGGAGATGTCGAACGTGAGCAGTCGGCCTTCCATCGGCGCGGGCTGCTCGCGCCAGCTGGCGGCGAGCACCCGGCGGTTGAGCGCTGGGTCGGGTCGCCCGGTAGAGGCACGCTCGGCAGACGGGTGCCCAGTAGACGAGTGCCCACTAGCCGAGCCGTCTACGCAGGACGCGGCTGGCTTGGGTGCGCGACAGAACGACCGAAAGTCGTGTTCGCCGACGAAGTGGGCGGCGGCTTCGTTCATCGCGGCGATGTCGAGCTGGGCACCGACGTGCCACTGCCGGTTGGCGAGTAGCGGGTCGAGGGCGGGCGCCTGGCGGATCGCGTATTCGTAACGGCGCGCCGTCGCGCTGTGGCGAGCGTCGAATCCCACGGGCACCAACTCGGCTCGCCACACGGCAACTTCGGGCCCCAACAACTTGGTGAGCGTCGCAGCTAGGCGCTCGACGTCGAGGCGCTCGCTGCTCGTCGCGAACGACACGACTTGGCCGTGCGCGTGAACGCCCGCGTCGGTTCGTCCTGCGACCGCGAAGTCGGCGACCTCACCTCCTAGCACGCGTTGCAGCGCCACACGCAGCTCGCCGCCGACGGTGCGCACGTCAGACTGCTCGGCGAAGCCGTGAAACGCAGTGCCGTCATACGCCAGCGTCAGCCGCACTCGCCGTTGCGCTGATCGGCGTTGCGGATACGCACCGACATGAGCGTCACTCAACATCGCAGCCCCTTCCTGTGCGAACATAAGGCCGCTCAACCTAGAGCGACAACGTGGCAGGCTTGCCACGCCAATCAAAGGAGACATACCAATGCTTGACACACGCATCGCAGGCGGCGAACTGATCGACGGCAGCGGCGCCGACCCGCTGCGCGCCGACGTCGGCATCCGCGACGGCCGCATCGTCGCCATCGGCGACGACGAGGTTGCCGCCGCTGGCGCGGCGAGCCGCACCATCGACGCGTCCGGCCAGGTCGTCTGCCCGGGCTTCGTTGACATTCACACACACTTCGACGCGCAGGTGTTTTGGGACACGACGCTGTCGCCGTCGCCAGCGCACGGCGTGACGACCGTGATCGGCGGCAACTGCGGCTTCACCATCGCGCCGCTCGAACCCGAGCACGGCGACTACTTGATGCGGATGCTCGCCCGGGTCGAGGGGATGCCGCTCGCGTCGCTGCAGGAAGGCGTGCCGTGGAGCTGGCGCAGCTTCGGCGACTACCTCGACCTGATCGACGGCACGCTGATGCCGAACGTCGGCTTCCTCGTCGGGCACAGCGCGCTGCGACGGGTGGTGATGGGCGAGCGGTCGGTCGGCGAGACGGCGACACCGAACGACCTCGCCGCGATGAAGGCGCTGCTCGCCGACTCGATAGCGGCAGGCGGGCTGGGCTTCAGCAGCTCGTGGGCGAAGACGCACAACGACGCCGCGGGCGAGCCCATTCCCTCACGCCACGCGACGCCGAACGAGCTGATCGAGCTGTGCGCTTCGGTGCGCGACACGCCTGCGGTCGCGCTCGAGTTCATTCCCACCATCGAGCGGTTCGACACCGACACCTACCAGCTGCTCACCGACATGTCGACCGCGGCTGACCTGCCGCTCAACTGGAACGTGATTTTCGCGAACGCTCGCCAGCGTGACGTCATCTTGGAAAAGCTGGAGGCCAGCAGCTTCGCGGCGCGCCAGGGAGGGCGAGTGCTGGCGCTGACGGCGCCGATGCCGGCGGTGAGCCGGCTGTGCTTTGAGAGCGGCTTCCTGCTCGACACGCTGCACGGCTGGACCGAGCCGATGGCGTTGGGCGTCGCGGAAAAGACGGCGCTGCTCGCCGACCCAGCGAGGCGGGCCGAGCTGAACGAGTTGGCGCAACAGCCGAGCGCGTTTCGTGGCGTGGCTCGGTGGGAGCGTCTGACCGTCGGCGAGGTGAGCAAAGACAGCCTGCGCCACTTCGAGGGGCGCACCATCGGCGACATCGCGGACGAGCAGGGCGTCTCGCCGTGGGATGCGCTGTGCGAGTTGGTGGTGGCCGACGACCTGAAGACGGGTCTGTATCCGCGAGCCGCTGGCGACGACGATGAGAGTTGGGCGCTGCGCGGCGAGCTGTGGAACGACGACCGCTGCGTGATCGGCGCGTCGGACGCGGGCGCGCACCTGGACTTTCTGGCGACGTTCAACTACTCGACCTACCTGCTGGCCGCGGCGCGCGACCGCGAGATGCTTGAGCTGTCCGACGCCATCCACAAGCTCACGGACGTGCCCGCTCGGCTCTACGGCCTCACCGAGCGCGGGCGCATCGAGCGGGGCTGGCACGCGGACGTGGTGGTGTTTGACCCGGACGCCGTGGCACCCAAACCGGTCGAGGTGCGCGAAGATTTGCCTGGCGACGCCTGGCGGCTCTACGGCGAAGCCGACGGCATCAACCACGTGCTCATCAACGGCACCGAGGCCTACGACGCCTCCGGCTTCACCGACGCCCGTCCCGGCACCCTGCTGCGCGCCGGCCGCGACACCGAACCGGTAACCGCCACGAGCTAGTCGCCGGAGCGACCCAAACCCCAGACGAGTTGCAACCCAGAAGGCCACAACCCATCTGGGGTGGGTAGACCGGAGTGCCGTAACGGCGGGCCGACGCGAGTGCGCCAGCTGGGTGTTGCCCGAGTCTCCGGTGGGTTGGTGTCACCGCGAACACTAGCAGCGATTCGAACTGTTGTGGAACCGATTGCGACACGAAGACCGCCTGATCTGTAGAACCAACGTTGGCGCATCGAGCGCGTGCTGGTCACCGGCTTCTGCGCATACCACACATCCGGCTTCGCGGTAGGCGTGCACCTACCGTCTGGAAAATCGCAGTTACGCAGCCTCGGAGACGTTCCCGCCTTCGACGTCGAACTGCTGTGCCGACAGCAGCTGGTTGGCGATGTCGACTAGCCCCTCGGGCCCGATCTCACCGCTGACACGCCCAGCGATTTTTCCGTCTGCTGTGACGGCGACGTGAAACGGCACGCCGCTGACACCGTACGCCTCGGCGACCTCACCGTTCTGGTCAGCCAAAACCGGCAGGAGCCAACCCTCGTTGCGGAGCCACCGCTCTGGCGGATGATTGCCTCGGCTCTGGTTCTCAAACGTTGAGACGGCCAAATACTCCACACCCTCGGGCAGGTCGTTGTCTCGCAGCCAGTTCACGATGTTGGGAATCTCGCGCTGGCAGTTCGGGCACCAGTGCGCGTAGAAGCCGATAATGAGCGGAGCGTTGTTCGTCTGGCTCGTCAAGCTCTCGCCAGTCAGCATGTCGGTGCCGGTGAAGATCGGCGCGTCTTGGCCTGTGGCCACGTCAACCGCTCCGGGCGCGAGCCGCTCGAACTCCGGCAACGACCTACCGAAGACCTCCGTAGGTGCTCTGTCGGGCGTGGTGGGCGGCCCGCTGTGAGCATCGTCAGACTGATTGACCGAGCCGGGGCTGGTCAACTGGCCATGGTTGTCGGCGCCCCAGCAAGCGAAATCTCCGTCCACGTGGACACCACAGTTGTGCTGTCCTCCTGCGGATACCGCCACGAACTCCCCTGACGGGGCAGTCAGCTTGTCGTGGTCGTCGTCGCCCCAGCACGTCACGGAGCGGTCGGACCGCCTGACGCCGCAGGAGTGACCAATACCAGCGGACACCTGCGTGAACTCACCCGGAGGTGCGTCCGCTTGGCCGAAGTCGTTGTTACCCCAACAGGTGACCGATCGATCCTCGCGCACCCCGCACGAATGCGCCCCGCCGGCGGAGACCGACACGAACAACCCGGTGGGCGCGTCGCCTTGGTCGTCGTCGGTGGCACCCCAACAGACCAACGTCTTGTCCGTCCGCAAGGCGCACGAATGCGCTGCTCCAGCGGAGACCTGTGCAAACATCCCTGCAGGGACACCCAGCTGCTCGTATGCGCTCTCGCCCCAGCATGTGACCGACCGGTCCTCGCGAACTCCACACGAATGCGTCCCGCCAGCGGAAACCGATAGGAAGAGTCCGGTCGGCACATCAACCTGGCGCGACCCACGCTCACCCCAACACGCCAACGTCTTGTCCGAACGAACTCCACAGGAGTGAACGCCACCAGCCGATATCCATATGAACGACCCTGCGGGAGCATTCGTTTGCCCGAACTCGTCGTTTCCCCAACACGCCACCAAACCGTCGGTCTCTAAGGCGCAGGAATGCGCATAACCCGCCGAGAGCACGCCTGCTGTATCGGAATCATCGTTGCCACAACCGGCCGCCAACAGCGCCAAACTCACCAAAGCGCCCGCCAACGCCATCGCCCGCACGCCCCACCGCGAAATCATCGTGGTAACGCTAACCGCCGCGGCACTACGAGGGCTGCTCTGCGAAGCAGGCTCGAACGCGGACGTGGGCGTGTTCAACCCGGACACCGTCGCGCCCAAGTCGGCCGAGGTGCGCGCAGATTTGCCCGGCGATGCCTGGCGACTCTACGGCGAAGCAGACAGCGGCGACTGCGGACGCGGGATCGTTGTGCACGAGGTCACGGCGGCGGAGCGACGGTGAGTCCCGGTGGTCGTTTACGGGGCGGCTGACTGGCCGTACGTGTTGTCGCCCCAACAGTGGAAGCTGTCGTCAGCGCGGATCGCGCACGAATGATCCCAGCCGGCGGCGATCGCGGTGTACCTGCCCGCGGGCGGGTCTGCCTCCCCGTCGTGGTTGGTGCCCCAGCAGGCGACCGAGCTGTCGTCGGCACGGATCGCGCACGAATGCTCGCTGGCGGCGGCGATCGCGGTGTACCTGCCGGCGGGCGGGTCCGCCTGCCCGGAGCGGTTGGTGCCCCAGCAGGCGACCGAGCTGTCGTCGGCACGGATCGCGCACGAATGCGAGCCGCCGGCGGCGATCGCGGTGAACGCACCCTGCGGCGCATTCGTTCTACCCTCACCTGTATTGCCCCAACAGGTGACGTTTCCGTTAGCACGGATCGCGCACGAATGATCCCAGCCGGCGGCGATCGCGGTGTACCTGCCCGCGGGCGGGTCCGCCTGCCCGAAGCGGTTGGTGCCCCAGCAGGCGACCGAGCTGTCGTCGGCACGGATCGCGCACGAATGCGAGCCGCCGGCGGCGATCGCGGTGTACCTGCCGGCGGGCGGGTCTGCCTCCCCGTCGTGGTTGGTGCCCCAGCAGGCGACCGAACTGTCGTCGGCACGGATCGCGCACGAATGCGAACTGTCGGCGGCGATCGCGGTGTACCTGCCGGCGGGCGGGTCCGCCTGCCCGGAGCCGTTGTAGCCCCAGCAGACGGCCGAGCTGTCGTCGGCGCGGATGGCGCACGAATGCGAACTACCAGCAGAGGTCAGGCTAGCGCCGGAAGTAGTGCGCGCGCTAGAAGGCGTGGGGGTGTTTGTGGGCGGCGTTGTGTTGGCGGTTCGCCTTAGGCTCTCTTGGGCTTCGCGGTAGGCGAGGTCGCCGACGAGGTCGGCGGTTTCCCAGCGGTCGGCGCCGCCGAGGCGGTCGAGGTCGTAGGCGTTCACCTTCGAGTTGGAGACCGCTGCGGTGCCGCCGATCACAAAGCCAGCGGGGTCGCCTTGCGTGTCGGCCGCCTGAAGGCGTCGCCGCTGCGTCGCGGACATCGAGCGGTCACGCCCGCCCGCGAGCACGATGCAGTTGGTGTCAACCACGCCCGCCAGCGTGACCGCCGAATACATGTCTGATTGCGCGGCCGCGTCAGACGCGACGACGATCGGCACCTCACCGGTGCAGTCGCTCGTCGTGAACTTGTCCGGCGGCAAACGCAAATCGTCATGCGCTCCGGCCGTCGAGGCGAACACCGCTACTAAAGCGAGACCCCCCCCCAGAAAAATAACTTTGGCAGACGACGCATCGTCGTTGTCTCCTCTCTCGACAGCAGCGCAAACCATAGCGACACCGCGCCGCGCACGCAAGCATCGCCGCGTCAGCAGACGGGCGAGGCACCCGCTAGGAGACCGCCACCCGGCCGAGCGAGCCCCAGCAGAAGACGGTGCGATCGGCGCGCAGCGCGCACGAGTGCCGCGAGCCCGCGGTGATGGCGGTGAACTCTCCCGGCGGCGCGTCGAGCTGGCCGTAGAGGTTCCACCCAGTGCACGTGATGGTGCCGTCGACCCGCAGCCCGCACGTGTGATAGGCGCCCGCGGCGACGGAGGCGAACTGGCCTTCGAGCGGCTCGATTTGCCCGTAGCGGTTGTCGCCCCAGCAGCCGATGACGCCGTCTGGGTGCACTCCGCAGCCCTGCCCCCAGCCCGCGCTCACCGACGTGAAGATGCCGGGCGGCACGTCGGTTTGGCCGAGGCGGTTCTCGCCCCAGCAGGTCATGGTGCCGTCGGTGCGCAGCCCGCAGCTGTGATAGCCACCGCCCGCGACGGCGACGAACGTGTCGGGCGGTGGGTCTGACTGGGCGTCAACGTTTTCGCCCCAGCAGGTTGCCGTGGCATCGACGCGCAGTGCGCACGTGTGGTACTCGCCCGTCGACACGGCGGTGAACTCACCGGCCGGTACGTCGGTTTGCCCGAACCGGTTGCTGCCCCAGCAGGTGATCGTGGCATCGGCACGGAGCGCGCACGAGTGATCCCACCCGGCAGCGACCGCGACGAACTCACCTGGCGGTGCGTTGAGCTGGCCGTCGCGGTTGTCGCCCCAGCAGACGACGCTGCCATCGGCGCGCAGGCCGCACGAGTGCTCAGCGCCGGCGGCGATCGACCTGAACGCGCCAGAGGGGACGACCAGCTGACCGTCGTCGTTGTCGCCCCAGCAGACGACGCTGCCGTCGGCGCGCAGGCCGCACGAATGCACCGAACCAGCGGCTACGGCGCTGAACGGTCCGGCGGGCGCGGCCGCTCGGTCGCCGCCGTTGTAACCCCAGCAGATCGCGCTGCCGTCGACGCGTCGAGCGCACGAGTGCAGTCCGCCGGCGTCGACGTCGGCGAACGGGCCAGCCGGCACCTCTGCCCTACCGAAGTCGCTGTCACCCCAGCAAGCGACCGTGCCGTCGGTGCGCAGTGCGCAGGCGTGACCCCAGCCAGTGCTGACAGCGGTGAACAACCCGGAGGGCACAGCCGTCCGACCGAAGCGGCTGTCGCCCCAGCAGGCGAGCACGCCGTCGGGGTGCCGCCCGCACGTGTGGAGCGCGCCCGCCGATATCTCGGCGAACTCTCCCGGCGGCGCAGCGAGCTGCCCGTAAACGTCGTCACCCCAGCAAGTCGCGCTGCCGTCGTGCCGCAGCGCGCACGAGTGACCCCAACCGGCGGCGACCGCGGCATACGAACCCGGCGGCTGATCGGCTTGGCCGTGATCGTTGTCGCCCCAGCACGCGAGCACGCCGTCGGGATGAACGCCGCAAGAGTGATACTCGCCGACCGACACGGCGATGAACTCGCCTGGCGGTGGGTCGGACTGGCCGTAGCGGTTATCGCCCCAGCAGGTGACGGTGCGGTCGTCGCGCAGCGCGCACGAGTGGCTGCCGCCCACGTCGACTGCGGTGAGCTGTGCGCCAGCGTGCGGCGAGGTGCGCGCGTGGAGCGCTGCGATGGCGTCGTCGGGGTTGCGCGCGACAGCACCGACGAGGCGCGCGGTGTGCCATCGGTCGACGCCGGCGAGGCGTTTGAGGCTTCGACCGGCGACCTTCTCTTGTGGCACAGCGGCGATGCCGCCGACGATCCAGCCGCCTGGTGCCGCGGCCTCGAGGCGGGCGGCTTGCGCTGGTGGCATCGGCGCGTCACGCGCGCCCGCGAGCACGATGCAGCGCGTGTCGAGCGCGCCCGCCAGTGTCGCCGCCGAATAGAGGTCGGCCTGCGCGACGACGTCGGAGGCAACCACGATCGGCACCTGCCCAACGCAGTCGCTGTTCGCGTCCGGCGGCAGCACCTGCGCGCCAGCTGTGCTGGTCAGCACCAACACCGCGGATGCCGCAGCAATCGTCAGCGCTGCGAGCGGCACCGCAGCCGCAATCCCGCTCGCGTGCGCCAACCACTTCCTCTTCCTCAGCGAACCAAGCTCGGTCGAGCGAGACGCGCGGGCGGGCCGCTCGTGCGCGCCCGCGTTCAGCCGAGCAGGCCCAACTGGTCGACGGTGTCGCGCTCTTCGACCAGCTCGGCCCAGCTGCGTTCGATGCGCTCGGTGCTGAAGTCGTTGAGCGTCAAGCCGGTGACGACCTCATACGCGCCCTCGACGACGCGGCACGGGAACGACGTGATCACGTCGTCGGGTGCCCCGTAGTCGCCGGTGGACCGAATCGCCATCGACACCCAGTCGTTTGGCGGCGTGCCGGTCGCCCAGTCGCGCACGTGGTCGACCGCAGCTGAAGCTGCCGACGCTGCCGACGACGCGCCCCTCGCTTCGATGACCGCGGCGCCGCGCTGCTGCACGGTCGGGATGAAGTCGTCGGCGAGCCACGCTTCGTCGACCATCTCGGCGGCGGGCTTGCCGCCGACCGCTGCGTGGAACACGTCGGGGTACTGCGTCGCGGAGTGATTGCCCCAGATGGTCATGTTGGTTACGTCAGCGACGGCGGCGTTCGTCTTGGCGGCGAGCTGCGCGACGGCGCGGTTGTGGTCGAGCCTCGTCATCGCGGTGAACTGCGCATCCGCGATGCTGGGCGCGTTGCGCATCGCGATGAGACAGTTGGTGTTGGCGGGGTTGCCGACGACCAGCACCTTGACGTGCGGGCTGGCGCTGCGGGAAAGCGCCGCTCCCTGGCCGGTGAAGATGCCGCCGTTGGCTTCGAGCAGGTCGCTGCGCTCCATGCCCGCCTTGCGGGGCATCGAGCCGACCAGCAGCGCGTAGTCGGCGCCGTCGAACGCTTCATCCGCGTCCGCGGTCTCGACGGTGCCAGCGAGCAGACCGAAGGCGCAGTCGTCGAGTTCCATCTTCACGCCTGCGAGCGCGCCGAGCGCTGGTTCGATTTCGAGCATCTGCAGGATGACGGGTTGGTCGGGGCCGAGCATCGCGCCGGACGCGATGCGGAACAGGAGGCTGTAGCCGATCTGGCCAGCGGCGCCGGTGACGGCTACTCGGACGGGTTCGTTCACGGGTTCCCTTCTCTGGGGGTGTGCGGTTGGTGTGGTCGGGGCGAAGTTTGCTACGGCCAGCTAGCTCGCCGCGCGGCGGCGGGCAGCGTCGAGCGTGTTTGCCAGCAGCATCGCACGGGTCATCGGGCCGACGCCGCCGAGTCGGGGCGTGATGAACGCGGCGACCTCGCCGACGGTTTCGTCGACGTCGGGGATGATGCGGCGGCCTTCCCGGGTGATGCCGGCGCTGACGACCGCTGCGCCAGCTCGCACCATGTCGGGCGTGATGAGGTCGGGCACGCCGGCGGCTGAGATCAGGACGTCGGCCTGGCGGGTGAAGTAGGCGAGGTCGTCTACGCCGGTGTGAACGACGGTGACTGCTGCGTTGGCATCGGGCTGGCGCTGGGTCATCAACAGCGCGAGCGGACGTCCGATGGTGAGGCCGCGCCCGACGACGACGATGTGTCGACCGGCGGTCGGCACGCCGTAGTGGGCGAGCATGAGCTGGATGCCGCGCGGGGTGCACGGCAGCGGGCCGGGCGCGCCCATCACGAGGCGACCGAGGTTGTACGGGTGGAGCCCGTCGGCGTCTTTGTCGGGGTCGACCGCTGCGAGCGCGGCGGCCTCATCGAGGTGCGGCGGCAGCGGCAGCTGCACGATGTAGGCGCTGACGGCAGGGTCGTCGTTGAGCGCGGCGATGGTTTCGAGCAGCTGGTCTTGCGTTGCCGTCGCTGGCAGCGCGTGATGGACGGAGCGGATGCCCACCTCGGCGCAGTCGCGAATCTTCGCGTCGACGTAGCTCTGCGACGCCGGGTCGTCGCCGACCAGCAGGGTGCCCAGCCCCGGCGGCGCTTGCCCCGGCGCCGTCTGCCCTGGCACCGCCTGCCCCGCGCCGGTCAGCTCGGCCACCTCGGTCGCGATCCGCTCCTTCGTCAGCTCCGCCAGCGCCCGCCCGTCCAACATCTTCGCGCTCATGTTCCTGACAATACCCGCGGCGAACTGTCGTATCACATGCTTGTCATTATGGAGCGTAAAGCAACCAAGCACCCAAAGACGAGCGTCAGCGAAACAGACCGCTCCAAGCGGAAGAAGTAGTCAGGTCCTGGCGCGCTGATACCGACGCCTGAGCGACCGAACATCAATCCGACTCCAACACACGTTGGACAACTGCGTCCCAGACGGAGGAAAAGCACCGTGCACCACCTGAATTCCGCGCATCGCCAGATACTGCGCAGCTGGCACAAAGTCGCGATCTGACGACACCAGCACCGCGATGTCATAGTTGCCCTCCCAAGCAAGGCCGACCATGTCGGTCGCCATGATCACATCCACACCCTTTTCTTCAGTGCCCCGCATGTCCCCTTGGCACCGCGGGCACTGTTCAACGGCTTCGTGGCACTCAGGGCACGTCGGAGCACGCCGCTTCGGTTGCCGCTCCAGCATGGTCACCGTCACGCCCGGGAACCGAGCCACCGTGTTCGTCGCCCAGTGATGGAGCTTGACGTCAGCCTCGTTGGCGGGGTCGTAGGAGCCGTAGACGTTCATGCCTCGGTACACGACCCGCGCGAGATCGTCAACCTCAAGGGCCGCAGCTTCAGCGAGCACCGGCCCAAGGCGTCGCCAGTCAACTGTGAAACTCGGTTCGACGGCTCGCATGGACAACGTGAAGTTCCAGAAGTCAACAAAGACCGCGTTCGAGTGAAGGCCGGAGCGGCTGGGTTGGCGTCGGACATTTTCGTCTCCTTTGACTAGGTCCGCTGGGCAGTGTCTCTCGCGCCAGACGTCTGCGAAGCAAGGGCGCGTTCGACCGGCTCGACGCTGTGTTTAGTTGACGGCGCCGGGCGCGGCAAGTGAGTTTCGCGACGCTCGACTGCGGCGCACGCCGGCACTCGCCGCGAGCTGACTTCGGCCCAGAAATGAGTCAGGGACGCCTTGCGGCGTCCCTGGGGTTGAAATCAGAACCGGAGGAGCCGCAGCCCGTTCGACTGGTTGCCCAATAGCCCCGGTTGGGTTGTGATGGAAGCAAGTGTAGCGACCCAGTGGGCACATCACAAGCGTCGGCGCCCGGAGATCAGGTGCGCGATCCCGCCAGCGCCCGCGACGGCGCGTCGGCTGAGGTCGAGCCGGCTGTCGACGGCGAGCGGGCTGCGCGCGCAACTTTGCAGGCTGGCTGCGGGCACGCCGTCGTCACTTCGCCGTGCGGCGGAAGCCGTCGCGGATGTCCTTCAGGTTGATCCGACCCCAGCACGCGCTGGCGAGCTGCGCGCCCGCAGGCGGCACTGAGGCCTGCACGACCTTGATGCCGCGCGTCCGCAGAAACCCGGCGGCAGGGATGAAGTCACGGTCTGACGTGACCAGCACGGCGACGTCGTAGGTGTCCTGCCACGCCAGGCTCAACATGTCGGTGGCTATCAGCACATCGACGCCCTTCTCCTCGGTGCCGCGCATGCTCTTGCGACAAGTTGGGCATCGCGTCATCTCGGTGTGGCAAGCGGGACACACCGGGCCCTGCAGCATGCGCGTTCGCTCAAGCATGTCGACCTTCAACCCACGCAGCGGCGCCAGCGCCCTGGACGCCCAGTCCGACAGCTGCTTCCCACTGTTGGTGCGCGGGTTGTATGAGCCGTAGACGTTCATGCCCTCGTAGCGATGCGGCGCTAGGTCGTCAACCACCTCGACAGCCGCGCGAGCGAGTGTTGGCCCGAGCTTCTCCCAGTCGATGGTGAAGCGCGCCTCGAGGCGATCCAGGGACAAGAAGAGGTTCCAGTAGTCGACGAAAACCTGAACTCGGTTGAGGGGCTGTCCGCCGTCGCTTGACGTTGCCATCGGTTGCTCCGTTCGTTATGTGGCGCGTCGAGACAAGGACGGGACGAGAAGACGACGGCCGACTCCTTCTGCCCCGCGGCGCGTGGCGCGCCGTGTCTCACCATCACAGTCAAGAACGCGATCTTTTGCAAGTGGGTTTCCGAGCGCGGCGTGCGCGACCTCCGCCGCGCGGCGGCCTGACGCGCCAGACGCGAGAAACCCCAGCGAAGCCGCCACCTCGGGCGACCCCGCTGGGGTCCTCATCACCGGAGCGCCCGTAGGCAGGTCGACGATCGCTCGTCGCCCGGGATCTCCCACTCTCCGGGGGGTCCTAATTCACCGGAGCGCCCGTAGGCGGGTCGACGATCGCTCGTCGCCCGGGATCTCCCACTCTCCGGCGGACCAATCACTCTAACGGCTGGGCGAACGCTGCCACAACCGGACGACAGGCGCTGCGCGCGCAACCTCCGCCGCGCCGCGGCCTGACGCACCAGACGCGAGAAACCCCAGCGAAGCCGCCACCTCGGGCGACCTCGCTGGGGTCCTCAAGACTGGAGCGGCCACCAGTGGCGAACCACCAACGGCGGGCGAGCGGAAGCCGCTGACCGGAATCATCCACGCCCCAGTGGGTTTGAATAACGTCGACTTCAGCCTAGCGACGCGCGCGGCGTGCGCAACCTGCACCGCGGCGTCTAGCGAGGTGGTCGCTCAGTTCGCGCCGAAGGTCAGGTGCGCGGGCTGCTTGACGCCCAGCGGCGGGCCGACGACGTCGCCCCAGCAAACGCGCGTGCCGCTGGTGCGAATGCCGCACGCATAGTTGCGGCCCACCGACACCGACGTGAAGGCGCCCACCGGCGTGCGCAGCAAGCCGCCCGGCCGACCCCAGCAGACGATCTGTCCGCCAGCTCGCACGCCGCACGAATGCGCCCACCCAGCCGAGACGTCTGTGAATGTTCCCTCGGGCGCGTCGGTTTGGCCGTCGTCGTTGTCGCCCCAGCAAACGGCCCGCCCGTCGGTGTGCACTCCGCACACGTGATCCCAGCCCGCCGACACGGTCGCATACGTGCCGGGCGGCGGACGCTCTTCGCCGTCGTGGTTCTCTCCCCAACAGACCGCTTGGCCGTCGTCGCGCACGCCGCACGAGGTGTCCCACCCTGCTGCTACCGAGGTGAACGTGCCTCTAGGTGGGTCCGTCTGGCCGTCGTCGTTGCGACCCCAGCAAGCGACGCTGCCGTCGTCGCGCAGCGCGCACGAGTGGTTCCAGCCCACCGCCACCTGGGTGAACGTGCCCTCGGGTGCGTCGAGCTGGCCGTCGCCGTGGTAGCCCCAGCAGGTCACAGTGCCGTCGGCGCGCACGCCGCACGAGTGGCTGGAGTCGGCAGCGACCGAGATGAACTCACCGCTCAGCTCGTTCGTCTGGCCCTGCGTGTTCGGGCCCCAGCAGTCGAGCGAACGGTCGCGACGCAACTCACACGTGTGGCCGCTGCCGACGCTGACTGCCGTCAGCGCCGATGACGCGTCCGCAAGCGCGACCTCGCCCCAGCACACGACCGACCCGCTGACCCGCGCCGCGCACGAGTGGTTCCACCCCACCGAGACGTCGGTGAACGAGCCCGACGGCGAGTTCACCAGACCCCCGGCTCGCCCCCAGCACACCAGCGACGCGTCGATGCGAATGCCGCACGAGTGATGCCACCCAGCCGAGACATCCATGAACGTTCCCTCCGGCGCGTCTGACTTGCCGTCGAGGCGTTCACCCCAGCACACCGCTCGTCCGTCGGTGCGCACGCCGCAGGTGTGATCCCAGCCGGCAGACACCATCTTGTAGGTGCCGCCAGGCGGCACTCGTTCGCCGTTTTGATTTTCGCCCCAGCAGGTGATGCGCCCGGTGGTGCGCAGCCCACACGTGTGATCCCAGCCAGCCGACACCTGCGTGAACGTCACGCCCGGCGCGTTGCGCTGTCCGTCTTCGTTGGTGCCCCAGCAGAGCACCCGACCGTCTGCGCGCACCGCGCACGAGTGATCCCAGCCCACCGACACCTGGGCAAACCGTCCCTCTGGCGGGCTCGCCTGCCCGTCGGCGTTGTTGCCCCAACACGCGAGGCGGCCGTCGGTGCGCACACCGCACGAGTGGTTGGAGTCGGCCGACACCGATCTGAACGTGCCCGACAAAGCACGCGCCTGGCCCTCGTTGTTGTTGCCCCAGCACTCTGCCTTGCCGCTAGCTCGCAGTCCGCACGTGTGCGCGCTGCCAGCAGACACCGAGATGAACGGCGCCGCTTGCGCGACCGGCGGGTTGGCGTCGCTGCGCGATGAGGGCGCGGTGCTCGCGGTGAGCTGGACGACGTTCGCGCTCGGGTCAGCCGCTAGCGCGCCGACGATGCGGGCGGTATGCCAACGGTCGACGCCGCCTACGCGCACCATCGCACGACCGCGCAGCTTCGCAGACGCAACCGCGGCGGTGCCGCCCACCACGAAACCGCCGTCGCGCGCTTCGTCGAGCCGCGCCCGCTGCGCGGCATCCATCTGCTCGTCGCGCGCGCCCGCCAGCACGATGCACGTGGTGTCGAGCGCAGAGGCCAGCATCACCGCCGAGTAGACGTCCGACTGCGACGTGGCGTCTGACGCCACCAAGATCGGCACCTGACCGGCGCAGCTGGCCTCGGTGCCCGGCGGCAACGCGACCGACTGCGCACCAGCCACAGCAGCAAACAAGGTCACCAGAAGAGCTAGCGAGGAACCCCCCCCCGCACAACCAGCCGCGTCAAACTTCGCACGTCGGTGATCTCCTTCGTTACGGAGCGGCAAGCACGAATGCCACCCTTAGTGGCGGGGGCAGGATTTGAACCTGCGACCTTCGGGTTATGAGCCCGACGAGCTTCCGAACTGCTCCACCCCGCTAGGCGCAGTCTAAGGGGGTCGCCGCCGCGATCAAAACTCGCGAGCGTGCGGTCGTGTCGAGCGGCCGCTCTCAGTCGACGCTCACCGGCGGGGTGGTCTCGCTCGCCCGCTCCCAAATGACCTCATCCGGCACGGCCATCGTGCGTTCGTACACCTCGACGGGGTGCATCGTGTAGGGGTCGCCGTCGACCGCAGGCTGAGCGACCGGCGCTGACGGACGCTCGAACGGCGCGGGGTGCTTCAGCCGCTCGGCTTCCTCCGCCGTGATGCCGGCGAGGTCGCGCACCTCAGGGTCCACCCACTGCTCCGCCGGTATCGCCGTGCCGCACGCGACCTCCAGCGACAGCCCTTCAGGACCGCCGAAGTAAATCGACTGAACGAACCCGTGGTCGATCGGGCCCATCACCTGCACGCCGCGGCTGCGAATGCGGTCGCGCATCTCAAGCAGCTCATCGAAGGTGTCGACGTGAAGCGCTACGTGCTGCATCGCGCCGCGGGTGACAGGCGCCCCCGGGTTGCCCGCGTGCGTGACGCCGTACTCGATGTCTTTGCCGTTGTCGGGGTGCTGCACGAACGCGACGTAGCTGTCGTGCGCCAGCTCGACGAAGCCGTGGAACGTGGCCTCCACGCCGTGCATCCAGTAGAGCGCCTTGAGCGGGCAGCCGAGCACGTCGCTCCAATACTCGAGCTGCGCTTTCATGTCGCAGGTGGAGATCGCGAGGTGGTTCACGCCGCGAGGATGAAGGGTCGTCATCGGTCTGACCTCCTTACGGGTCGGCTCGTCGTGTCCGAACTTAGCGACTGTCTCGCTGCGCCGAAGCCCGGGCCCGACCCGCTAGCCGCAGCCGCGCACGTTTCCGTAGCGGTTGGTGAAGGTGTCGTCTTCGCTGCTGCCGTTGGCGTATGTGCGGGTGCGGGTGGTCTCAACCTTGCACCATCCACGTTGGCTGGTCGCCTGCGGCGAAGCGACGGCGGCACGGCACGCGTCTGACGTCGGGTTGCGGCACGGTTCGTCAGACCAGACGAACGACGTCGGCTCGGGCGTAACCCAGACGTTCTTGGTCGAGTAGATGTCGACGGTGATCGACGTGGGCGTGTAGCGAGTCCACAGCAGCACGCCGTAGTCGGTGTTGTTTCGGAGGCGGAGGTCGGGCCCGCCCTTGTAGTTGATCGTCGCCTCGCGCCCGAACGGGTAGCGCGGGAAATACAGCGAGTGCATCTGGTAGAGCGGAATGTCTAGGCCCGCGAAGAACGCCGCGTTGAACGCGGTGGTCGCGAACTGCGACACGCCACCGCCGATGCCGACGCCCAGGCCGCCGCTCTCGTGCGAGATGACGCCACCAGGCACGAAGCCCTTGTGCCACGTGCGCTGCCCCACGTGAGCGTTGAGCGAAAAGGTCACGCCCGGCGCGACGACGGTGCCGCGCACGAGGTCTGCCATGCGCTGGATGTTGGTGACGCGGCTCGGGTAGGGCTCGTCTTTGTGTGGCGTGGTAAACGTCGCCACCCGTTCGACGATGCCGAGCGCGGACAGCCGCGCATGCTCTTCAACCGAGATCGCGGGCATCCCGTCGAGGGTGAGCGTGCCGCCGACGTCGTTGACGAGCATGTCGATGAGACGCTGCGTCGACTCGGGAGTGCAGCACTTGATGTGCCCGTCGGCGTTCACGATCTTCGGCACGCCGGTGGGGTCTGACGAGTAGTCGATGGTGAACACGGCGGGCCCGTCAGGGCTGCTCGTGTCGTTGAACAGCTCAGCCAAGCTCGCTTGAACTGTCGCCGGGTCTATCTCGATGCGCGCACCTTCGCCCGAGCCGTCCAGTCGAAGCCACGAGTTGACCCGCGCGATCGTCAGCGGCCTCACCTGACCGGCGTAGCGGACAGAGCGCGGGTGGTTGAAGTGCTCGCGCGTGCCCGCGAGCGCCTGCTGCAGCGGGACGCTCGCGTCGGCCAGCAACACCGAGTTGCGCGCTACGGGAGTTCCGCCGAGCGCGGCTTCGATCGCGCGCTGGGCGACGTCGCTGCTCGGTGCTCTTGCGACCGCGCCCACGAGACGCGCGGTGTGCCAACGATTGGCGCCCGCCAGGCGGATGAGGGAAAAGTCAGCCACCTTCGCTGGCAGCACCGCCGCCTCACCGCCAACTATCCAACCGTCGCCGCCTGCTGCATCGAGGCGCGCTCGTTGCGCTGGGTCGATCGGCGCGACCCGCGCACCTGCGAGCACGATGCACGATGTGTCGAGCACACCCGCCAGCGTCGTAGCGACGTAGAGGTCAGACTGGCTCGCCACGTCGTCTGCCACCACGACCGGCGCTTGACCCGCGCAGTCGGTGTCGATGCCCGGAGGCAGGCTGACTTGTCGGCCGTCGACGGTGACCGTGGTGCCGCGTCTGGCGCTGGCTGCGCGTGCGGTCCGCGCGGTCAGCAACGCGACGTCGCCGTCCGGGTTGGCGGCGACCGCGCCCGCCAGCCGAGCGGTGTGCCAGCGGTCGACGCCGGCGAGCCGCGCCAGGTCGTGACCGTCGACCTTGCGTTCGGGCACAGCAGCCGGGCCGCCAACGACAAAGCCGTCGGGACGCGCGGCGCGCAGGCGCGCTAGCTGCGCGGGCACGATGGTGCCGTCGCGCGCGCCCGCCAGCACGACGCAGCTGGTGTCGAGCGCGCCCGCCAGCATGACCGCGGCCGACAGGTCAGCTTGCGCGGCTTCGTCAGATGCCACGACGATCGGCACCTGGCCCTCACACTCGCCTTCGGGCGGCAGCTCTTGCGCGCCAGCAGCCGGAGCGAGCGCGAAGGCCATCGCCGCTGCGACCGCCAGCGCCGCAGCCGTAAGCCCAACAGACCCAATACGCAACTTAGTCAGCACAGCGCGGTTGCAACCTCTCGGCTAGGCAGTCGTGGCAACCTCCCGCAGAGTAGAGATCGAACGGCCCCCGCGCGTGGATTATCCGGCCGTCCGTCGCCGTGCGCGCGGTGCTAGCTACGCACAGCCATAAGACCAACGCCACGAACAGGTGGGCGTCTGGCCGTTGACGTCGACCACGGAGACGAGATTCCAGACGTGCCGAAAGGCGTCGTATTGACTGAAGTCTGAGCCTTCGACAGCGAACGCGTCGGATGCTCCGTCCAACTGGAATGTCAGCCCGGACAGAAGCATCGGATGGTAAAGATCTACTGAGCGCACCGCCAAGATGAAGTTAGTGCGGGTCAGTCCGCCGGGCAGCGCAGCCGCGATGCGGAGGCTCTCAACATAGGGGTAGCCGTACCAGTAACCGGTGCCGTAGAGGGAGATCGACGCATTCAGGCCGCCCGCGTCGAGGTTGTCGTTGACCCAGGAAATGAATGGTTCGCGAATGTAGGAAGGATCGGAGGTGTCTTTGGCTCCGCCGCCGACGATCCACCAACCGTGACCAGCACCACCCGCTGGTTTCATGTATGCCTCGATGCCCTTGCACACCGACGGCGCGAAGGCCGCGTCGACGATGTCGTTCAGGCCACTCCACTCCGCCTCCTGAACCGCCAGCAGGCAGGCGTTGCCGGCCGTCATGGAAATGAACACGTCAGGTGCGCTGGCTCTAATGGCGCTCATTTCGTTCGTGATGCGCGGTGCCGCTGGGTCGTGGCGGATGGGAATGAAGTTGGCGACGACGTCGGAGTTCTCACGCGCCCACCGCTCAAAGCCTTGCTCGTAGGACAAGCCAAAATCGTTGTCCATCACTAGACCAGCGACTGTGACGGGGAGCTGGCTAGCCAGGTTCTCCTTGATCCATTGACCCCACAACACTGCCTCGGTGGAATAAGACAGTTGCAGGCCCGTGGTCCATGGGTGCTCACGCGGATCACCCCAGGCCGGGTGACCGGTCATCACAAATGGCTGCGGGATGCACTCATCGTTGATCGTGTCATAGGTCGCCAACGTGTTCGGCGAGCCGAGCGTAAGAATTGAGAACACATTCTCACGCTCAATCAGATCGTCTACGAACTCGATCGTGCGTGCGGCGACGTACGCGTCATCGCGCACGACCAGCACCACGTCACGCGTGGATCCGTCCGGAAAGGTCAGCGGGTCATTCTCATTCACCCAGTTCAAGTAGTTATTCCACCCGACAGCAATGTTGCCGTACGCCGCCAACGCGCCAGACTGCGCCGTCGTGTGGCCGATACGAATCTGGCTGCCCGTGATGCCGCCAGTGTTGTTCCAATCGGCGGGGCATGCCCTGAGATCGACCTCGAAACCAGCCGGGCCGCGCAGCACACCGTCCGCGCCGATGCCGTACTCGCCAGCATTGATCTTCGCGGTCAACTCGTTCACAATCCGCTCGCGACGTTCACGCGCCAACCTGAAGATGCAGCCGACGTCGTTGCACGCGGCCGCAGCGGCTGCGTTGGCATCAACGGCCGGCGTCGCCTGAGACTGACGAAGCCCTGACGAGACCCGACCAGCGGTGCCGCTAGCCACAGCGGACGGCGCGGTAGCCGCCGTCAACGCGGCGACGTTGCCCCGGGGATTGGCTGCGACCGCACCGACGAGACGAGCGGTGTGCCATCGGTCAACGCCGCCTAAGCGCTTCAAATTGAAGCCAGCGGTTTTCCAATCAGGCACCGCAGCTGTGCCGCCGACGACCCAGCCTGAGGCGTTCGCTGCGACCAAGCGTCGCCGTTGGACAGGTTCCATCGCGTCGCCTCTGGGGCCAGCGAGCACGACGCAGCTGGTGTCGAGCACACCGGCCAACATCACCGCGGCGTAGATGTCAGACTGCGCGGCGGCATCCGAACCAACGACAATCGGCACCTGACCCGCGCAGTCACTATCTGTCCCCGGCGGCAGCACCTGCGCCCCCGCAGCGCCGCCGCCAGTCAACACCAGCAGCGCGGCTCCAGCCAGCACGAACAACTTCATCAACCAGCGCACGAACGCAACCTCCAACGGTCGGCAAGCGGACGCAACACTATGTCAGCGGTGCCGGCAAGGACACATCGAGCCGCTAGGCGGAGGTTGCAAGGGGTGGTTCGGGGGCGAGGGTGCGGAGGCCCGAGAGGAAGGCGACGGCGGCGCAGCTGAGCACGAGGGCGGCGACGAGGGGGATGGTGTAGCTGCCGGTGGCATCGTGCACCCAGCCGGTGACCGGCGGGCCGACGAGCGCGCCCAAGCCTTGGGTTGTGTAGAACAAGCCCATCAGCGAGCCCAGCCCGACGGTGCCGAAGCGTTCGGCCAGCACGAGCGGGCTGATCGCGACGAAGCTGCCGTAGCCGATGCCCAGCACGACGCTGAACGCCACCAGCATCAGCACCGAGTGACCGGCTAGCAGCCAGATCACGTAGCTCACCGGATAGAGGAATATTCCAAACCGATAGAGCACGAACGCGCCCATGCGGTTCGTCAGCGCTCCGAAGCCCACCCGCGACACGATGCTCGCGCCGCCCAGCAATCCCAGCAGGCTCGCTGCGGCGACCGACGCCACGCCACGCTCTTGCGCATACTGCACCAAGAAGACAAAGGGAATGAACAGCGCCAGCCCCGAGCACTGCGCGCCCAGCCACAGCCGCCAGAAAAAGCGCGACCGCAGCGCCCGACACCACACGCCTCGCACCCGGCCCGCCACGCCGGGCGGCCTGCCGACCGCCATCACGCACAGCAACAAGATCGCGCCGCCGACCACGGCGAAGATGCGGTAGGTGTCGCGCCAGCCGTACGTGTCGACCAAGTGCGCGGAGAGCGGCGTGATCACCATTCCGCCGACGCCGATGCCCGCCGCGGCGATGCCGACCGCCAGCGCCCTGCCTCGCTCGAACCACCCAGAAAGCGATGCCACCAACGGGATGTAGCCGCACGCCGCCGCGACGCCCGCGCCGATGCCGTAGGTGACGTAGCCGACCGTCAGCGACGTCACCTCACTGGTCGCCCACAGCCCGCCCGTTAGCGACACCGCGCCGCCCAGCAGCACCAGCCGCGGGCCAACTCGGTCGACCAGCTTGCCGGTGATGAGGCTCAGCCAAAACAGCAAGCACGTGGTGATGCCGAACACGACCGCCGTCTCGCCCTTGCCGGTGCCGAACTCGGTCGTCATCTCATCGAGGAACACGCCGAAGCTGTAGATGACCCCCAGCGTCACCATCGACGCGCCGAACGTGCCGGCTACCACCACCCACGCGCGCGGCGAGTCGGTGCGTGCGCTCGACGTGGCTGGGGCCACCGGCTCGACCGCGAAAACCGCGGGCGCGGGGCCAGCCCTCGTCGCAAGCTGCGTCACGTCGCGGCGATGACGCGAAATGCCTCCGCGAGCCGTCCTTCGCTCATGCCCCCCTTTGCCGCCGTCTCGCTCGCCCAGGTGCGCAGGCGGCCCTCGAGGTCGTCCATCTCGGCGGTCTGGCTGACGTGAGCACGCAGCGCACGCACTTTCGCGTCGAACGTGTCGGTGATGTCGACGTAGCGATTCGGCTCGGCGCCGAACAGCCACAGCTCGCTCACCGTGTGCGGCGCGAGTCCGTCCTCTAGCAGCTCGCCAAATGTGCGCGGGTTGCGCGAATCTGGATACACCGCGGCCACCGTCGCCCGCGCCACCGCCAAATGATCTGGGTGGACGAAGTACACGCGATCCCAGTCGGCATCTGGCGACTGCGTCACCACCACCTCCGGCCGAACCCGCCGGATGACCGCCGCGATGTCGCGCCGCAAACCCAGCGTCGCCTCCACGGTGCCGTCGGGATGGCCCAGCCAGTGCAGCTCGCTAACCCCCACTTCGGCCGCAGCGGCTGTCTGCTCGGCTTGTCGCAGCGCCGCCAAGTCGGCAGCCGCGTGCGTCAAGTCGTCGTCGCCGCCCTCGCCGCTGGTCGCCAGGCAATACGCGACGCGCGTGCCAGCAGCGGTGAGCGCGGCCACCGATCCGGCGCTGCCGAAGTCGATGTCGTCGGGGTGCGCCACCACCCACAAGGCGCTCTCGGGCGCGTCGACGAAACCTTCGCTCGTGCGCAGCTGACGCTCAGCCACGCTGTCGCTCAGCCATGTCGTCGCTCGCTCAGGTGCGACCACCCAGCAGCGACGACGCGACGCTGACGCGGTCAACCAGGTCGCGCAGGCTGGCCTGCGCGGTGCGGCTCACGCCGGCCGCGTCAACCAGCTCAGCTGCGCGTCGCAGCAGACGTTCGGCCTCGCCGACCTCTTCTTGGTAGCCCGCCAAGTCGCCACGACGCAGCGCCGCGTCGGCCCGATCGAACGCTGCTTGCGCGGCGGCTAGCAACGAAGCGACCGAACCCTCATCAGGCTCATCGGCATCGGGTTGCACGGTGCCGGGCTCGTCGTCGGGTGCAGACGCAGCACCCGGCTCGTCTGGCTCGTCGTCGGGCAGCAGCTCATCGAGCACGTCCGACGGCTCATCCGCGCCGTCGCCATCGACCTGCGCGCTCGCGCCACCCGCGTTCAAGTCGATGTTCAAGTCGTCGACCACCAGCTCCAGCGCCTGACCGAACGTCTCGGCGATCACAACCTCTGGGCCCACGCCGACGATCACGAGCTGCAGCTCAGGCACCGCCGTGGTGCCGGTCGCCTCGACGAACAGCGGCCGCACGTACAGCAACGAGCTGCCCACCGGCATCATCAGCAAGTTGCCCGACCGCACCTGCGAGCCGCTCTGGTTCAACAGCGTGATGCGCTCAGAGATCGACGTCTCGGTCTGAATGTTCGAGTTGAACAGCGCCGGCCCGTCGACCGGCTGGTCAGACCTGATCTCATACACCTCGATCTCGCCGTAACGGTCGGGATCGTTGTGCGCGATCATGAACCCTTCCAGGTTCTTGCGTGAATCGTCTTCGCTGAACGGCACGAACGGCCGGAACAGCACGAAGTCTTCGGCGTCTTCATCGGGCAAGCGCAGCAGCAGATACTGCGGCCCGATGCGCGCCTCCGACCGACGGATCACCTGACCGGTCGCGTCGGTCTCGATCTCTTGCACGGTCACGCCGACCGTGTTGCCCGGGTCTTGCGCGACGCTCCACGCGCCAGCCGCGTCGTAAAACTCGGCCGGGTCGCTGATGCGGTAGCGGCCCCACATGTCGGTCTGAATGCGGAACAGGTCTTCGGGGTAGCGGAAGTGCGCCGCGACCTCAGGTTCGGGCTGACCGTCTTCAAACAGGTCGGGGAACTGCTTGCGGTACGACTGGGCGATCGGGTCGTCTTCGTCGATGATCCAGAACTTCATCGTTCCGTTGTAAGCGTCGATCTCGATCTTGATCGAGTTGCGCACGTAGTTGAGCTGCTGGCGCAGATCGCCCCGCTGCACCGCGGATGGGTTCGCCCGCTGCGCATACGGGAAGAACGACGACGTCGTGTAGGCGTCGACGATCCACCGCACGCCGCCGTCGATCACTATCGGATACGGGTCGCCGTCGTAGCTCAAGAACGGCGCGACCTTGCGGACGCGCTCCATGATGTCGCGGTAGAAGATGATGCGCGACTCACCGCCGATCTCGCTCGACACCAACAAGTTCGGCTCGGCGAACCGCAGCGCGAACAGCGACCGCCGCACCAGCGAGCCGATGCCCACGCCGTCTTCGCCGTCGTAGCGAGTGTCGGCCCGCACGTCGTCGTCGTCTAAGAAGTCGACCTCGTTGCGGTTCGCGCCGACCACGGCGTAGCCGGTCAGCCCCTCACCCACGTACAGGCCAGGCTGGGTGAGCGCCAGCGCCTCCGCGCCCGGCTCGGCCACCGCGGGAATGTCGCCCAGCACATACGCGGGGCGCCCGTTGGTGTCGACCGCGTTGGCGGGCGCCGCGGCGATGCCGTAGCCGTGCGTGTAAGACACCCGCGTCGTCTCCCACGTGGTGCTGGGCAGCTGTGTCGCCCGCAGCTCGCGCGCAGATAGCACGATCTGGGTGGGCTGGCCGTCGATGATGTAACGGTCGACGTCGATGTCGGTGAAGTCGTAGAACGTGCGAATGCCCTGGGTCTGCTGGAACGTGTCTTGGGTGATCGCCGGGTCGAGCAAGCGCACGTTCCGCACGGTCGCCAAGTTGTCGACGATCTCTTGCGCGGACAGCTCTGGCTCGTAGTTGAACTCGCGCGACGTCACCCGGTCGAGAGCCATCGCCGAGCGCGTCGCCGCGATGTTGCGCTCGATGTACTCCGCTTCGCGCGACGACTCCGACGGCTCGACCTGAAAGCGCTGCACCAGCGCCGGATACAGCGCGCCCGCCAGCACCGCAATCACCGCCCACAGCCCGACGGCGATGACCGGATAGGTGAACCCTCGCCGCCAGATGTTGATGACCAGCAGCAGGAACGAGAAGATGCTGATCACGATCATCAGCCGCAGCACCGGCAGCTGCGCGTTGACGTCGGTGTAGGTGGCGCCGTCGACCACGCCGCGCGTCGATAGCGTGAGCCCGAACTGGTCGAGGAAGTAGCCGCCCGCCTTGATGAGCGCTAGTAAGCCCAGCAGCAACGACAGGTGCGCCTTCACCTGCGGCGTGACGCTGTTGCGGTCGGCTCCCCGGCCTTGTATCGAGATGCCGCCGTGGAGGTAGTGCCAGACGGCGGCGAAGATGAACGCCACCAGCACCGCCGCGAACGCCCAGCCGACCAAGAACTCCAAGAACGGCAGCCGGAACACGTAAAAGCCGGCGTCGCGTCCGAACTGCTCGTCGGCAAAGCCGAAGTCGACCGGGTTGACGAAGAACAGCCACTCTTGCCAGCGACCCGACACGCCCGCGCCGACCAGCAGGCCCAGCAGCAGCGCCACGCCCAGCCGCAGCCACCCGCGACGCCGCCCGATGGTTTCGTGCCAGCGCTTCAAGAAGTCTTCTTGCGGCCCGGCCGGTCGCTTCGACGGCGACAGTCGCTCGGCCAAAAACAGGTTGATCCAGATGACTACGAAGGCGATGGCTGTGAACAGCAAGCCGAGCCCGACCCGCGCCCACAGCACGCTCCACCACACACCCGAAAAGTCGAGCGAGTTGAACCACATGAAGTCGGTGACGAACACCGACAACGCCCGCAGCGACAAAACCGCGATCACCAGCGCCGCGAAGACCGCGCCCAAGATGATCCTGGTTCGAGTCACGCCACGCCGCCGCCTGGGCTGGCTGGGTGCGCCGTTGGTGGGTTGCTGGTCTTGAGGTCGCATACAGGCGGCAAGCTAGCGGTGGGGCGGACGCGGAAACTGCGCGGTTGGAGTTTCGTTAGGTGCTTAGCCTGCCCCACGTGAGCGAACCCGCCGCGCTGACTGGCCATATGACGGGCCCGACGACTGGCCCAGCTGGGCCGCCCGTCGGCCTTGGCGCGTTCACGGTCGCCGAACTGACGACCACCATCGGCGACGTGATCTCCGGCGACTTCTTCGACGAGGTGTGGGTCATCGGCGAGATCGTCGGCAATCCGAAACCGCAGCGCAGCGGCCACAGCTTTTTCGACCTGCGAGACCACGGCACAGCCAGCACGAAGAGCGCGCCGAAGCTGCCCGCCAAGCTCTGGGCGAACCACCGGCTTCGCATCGAAGCAGAGCTGGAGAGAGCAGGGGCACCGGCGCTCAGCGAGGGCCTCCAGGTGCTGGTGCGCGGCAAGGTCAGCTACTACGCGCCGTTCGCTGAGGTCGGTTTCATTGTCTCGGCCGTCGACCCGAACTACACGCTCGGCAAGCTGGAGGGCGAGCGCCGCCGCATCATCGCCGCGCTGACCGCCGAAGGGCTGCTGCGCGCCAACGCCGCGCGCCCGCTTCCGCTGGTGCCGCTCGACGTGCTGCTGGTGACGTCTCACGGCAGCGCCGCCTACAACGACTTCGTCTTTGAGCTGCGACGAACGCCCTACGCGTTTCGGGTGCAGACCATCGACGCGCGGGTGCAAGGCCGCGACGCCGAGCGCACGCTGATCGAGGCGCTCGACTACTCCGACGAGCTGGTCGAGGCTGGGTGGCCGCACGTCGTCGCCATCGTTCGAGGCGGCGGCAGCAGCTCTGACTTGCTGGTGTTCGACTCAGAGCGAGTGGCCAGGCGAGTGGCCAGCCACCGGCTGCCGATCATCTGCGGCATCGGACACGAGATCGACCGCACGGTGCTCGACGAGGTCGCGCACACCGCACTCATCACGCCGACCGCGACCGCGCAGTTTCTCATCGAGCGCGTCGCGACGTTTCACGCGCGGCTCGACGACCACGCGCACGCGCTCGACGCGCTAGCCGCTCAAGCCGTCGAGGGTTCAAGTGCTCGACTGCTGGCGGTCGCCAACAAGCTGTCGCGGTCGGTCAGCGACGAGCTCGCCCGCGAGCGCAGCCACGTGGTTCGCGTCACGCTCCGCTTGCCGCACGCGGCGAACCGAGCGCTCGGCTCGGCCGCCCAACAGGCCGCTGGTGCGGTGCTCAGGGTGCGAGCAGCCAGCGATGCGGTAGCCGCCGAGCGACGGCGCGCGCTCGACAGCCAGGCCAAGTTGGGCGACCGCACGAGGTCGGTCCTGCGACAGCAGCAGCAACGCCTCGGCACCGACGCGAAGCTCATCAGTGCGCACTCGCCCGACCGGGTGCTGGCGCGCGGGTTCTCGATTACGCGCGACGCGCAAGGCAAGCCGGTGCGTCAGCCGCCGCCGAGCGGCACTCGTCTCGTCACCACGCTGGCGGAAGGCTCGGTAGCCAGCACCGTCGACGAAGGTGCGCCCGGCGCCGCCAACCTCTCGCCGCCACCAAATCCATAGACCACCTCTACAGGCCACCCCCAAAGGAGGGCTCGTTATGTCCGAACTTCCGCTCGAAGGCGACCAGCCGAGCTACGCCGATGCCATGAGGCGCATCGAGGAGATTCTCGCGCACATCGAGAGCGACGACGTCAACGTCGATGCGCTGCTCGAACGCGTCACCGAAGCCGCTGCGCTCATCAAGCTGTGTAAGTCGAAGCTGACCGAAACCGAAACGCAGGTGCGCAACGTGCTGGAGACGCTGGAAGACGATTGAGCGGCGAACCGAAGAGGACGAGCCCAAGAGAGGGTTGACCCGATGAAACAAACCGCCCGATACGGCGAGTGGCCGTCCGCGCTGAGCGCGCAAGCGCTGGCGCAGGCGTCGGTGAAGCGCGGCGAGCCGCACGTGCTGGGCGGCGAGTGCTACTGGGTTGAGCAACGCCCCGCGAGCGGCGGACGCAGCGCGGTGGTGCGGCGCTCGCTCGGCGCGATGAGCGGCGCGGCTGGCGATGCGTCGGCCAGCACGCCCAGCGACGTCGCGGGCACCGAAGACGTCGACATCCGCACGCGAGTTCACAGCTACGGCGGCGCGGCGTGGCTGCCGCTCGCCGTCAGTGCGCCAGCTGGTCGCGACGAGCCGTGCGTGATCGGCTCGTCCGGGCGCGACGGCCGGCTGTGGCTGTTCGCGCCGAACGCCGAACCGCGAGCCATCACGCCCGAGCCACCGCACGCGAACTCGGTGCGCTACGCAGACGGCGCAGCGGTGCCGGGCACCTCAACGACCATCTGGGTGCGCGAGACTCACGCTGGCGCTCACGAAGACCCGGCCGCCGTCAACGACCTGGTCGCGGTCAACCTCGACGGCACCGTTACGTGCCTCGCGTCTGGCGCGGACTTTTACGCGAGCCCTCGCCCGAGCCCCGATGGCAGCAAGCTCGCGTTCGTCAGCTGGAACCACCCCAACATGCCGTGGGACCAAACCCGCCTGCACGTGATCGATCTCGAGCCTGCGACGAGCGACGCCGCCGCCAGCCCCAATGAGAAGACGGGCGGCGAGGGGCACATCGTCGCTCGCGACAGCGCGCTGATGCAGCCCGCGTGGTCGCCGACTGGTGAGCTGTTTGTCGTCGACGACAGCGACGGCTGGTGGACGATCTGTCGCGCAGCCACCGACGCGAGCGAGCCAACCCAGCCGACGCCAGTGCTGCGCGACGTTGACGCGCGCGGCATCGAGTTCGGCGTCGCGCCCTGGGCGTTCGGCAACTCGTCGTATGCGTTCGACGCCAGCGGCGACATCTGGTGCACGTATGTGCGCGACGGCGTCGGCCATTTGGCGCGCATCGAACTAGGAGCCAGCCAAAAGGCCAGTCAAAACGAGAGTGCCCAGAGAGAGGGTGCCCAGCGAGAGGGCTCGCTCGTCGACGTGCCCACCAACCTCACCAGCTTCGCGCACTTGGTCGCAGCACCCGACGGCGGCGTGATCGCCACGACGGCGAGCTGGACGAGCGGCCCCGCCATCAACCACATCGCGCACCACGGCACCGCGACGCAGCTCTCACCGGTCGAGCCGGCAGTGCTAGACGCCGGCTCGATATCGGTGCCGCAAGTCATCTCGTTCTCGTCGCCCACCGAGCCGAGCCCGCCTGACACAACCAGCGCCGAGACGACGACCGCGCACGCCTTCTTCTTTCCGCCCACCAGCGCCACGCACGAAGCCCCGCCCGACGAGCTGCCGCCGCTCATCGTGCTCAGCCACGGCGGGCCGACCGGCAACGCCCGCAGCCACCTCGACTTGGGCATTCAGTTTTTCACCAGCCGAGGGTTCGGCGTGGTCGACGTCAACTACCGCGGCAGCACCGGCTACGGCACGCCCTACCGCCAAGCTCTCAACGGTCGGTGGGGCGTCGTCGACGTCGCCGACTGCGTCGCCGCAGCGCAGCACCTCGCGCGCAGCGGCGACTGCGACGCGGCGCGCCTCGCCATCAAGGGCGGCTCGGCCGGAGGGTTCACCACTCTGTGCGCGCTGTGCGACTACGACCTGTTCGCCGTCGGGCTCAACCGCTACGGCGTCGCCGACTTGATCGGCCTCGCCAGCGACACCCACAAGTTTGAGGCTCGCTACCTAGACCGGCTCATCGGTGAACTGCCCGCCGACGAAGCCATCTACCGCCAGCGCTCGCCGCTCGACAAGGCGCACAAGCTCACCACTCCGACGCTGGTGCTACAAGGCGACGAAGACCCGGTGGTGCCGCCCAGCCAGAGCGAAACCATCGTCGACGCGCTCGACTCGGCAGGCGTGCCGCACGCGTATGTGCTGTTTGCTGGCGAGCAGCACGGCTTCCGTCAAGCGGTGCACATCGTCGCCGCGCAGCTATACGAGCTGAGCTTTCTCGCCCAGATGTTCGGCATCGAACCAGCCGATGACCTGCCAGAGCTGACGGTGCGGCACCTGGGCAGCCGTCTGGGCAGCCGTCTGGGCAGTCGTCTGGGCAACGGCCCCAGCGCCAGCTAGTCGATGTGGGCGTTCGCGCGACGGCCGGTCTGGATCGTCGGTCACGCCTTGACGCTCACGCTGCTCGCGGTGTTCGTGTCGGCTGGATTTTGGCAGTGGGCGCGACACCACGAACGACAGGCGCGCAACGCCGACATCGCGGCGGCCGCAGACGCCGCGCCCCTAACCGCGAGCGACCTATCCGCGAGCGACCTGCCCACAGCAGGTGCTCACGACGCCTTCGTCGAAGCGAACGAGTGGCGACCGGTGAGTTTGCGCGGCAGGTGGCTGGCGACCGACGCGGTGCTGGTGCGCAACCGCAGCCACAACGGCCTCGCGGGCTGCCACCTCGCCGCGCCGCTCGCGCTCACCCACGGCGCCGTCAGTCTCAACGGCAACCTGCGCGACAGCCAAGCCGGCGTGATGGTCGTGGCGGGTTGGCTCAGCCAAACTCAGTGCGACCCAGACCAACTCAGCCAGCTGGCCAGCGCCATCTTCCCCACGACCGAAGTAACGCTGACCGGACGCATCCGCCCGACCCAAACCCGAGGCCTGCTCGGGCCGGCCGACCCGGCGGCCGGCAAGCTCGCCTCGGTCGCCCGCGTCGACGTCGCACGCCTCGACCAGCAGACGTCGGTGGCTCTGGCTGGCTTCTACGTCGAGCTGGTCGAGCACCAACCAACGCTCACCACGAACGTCGCTGCGCCGCTCATGCTGCTCGGCTCACCAGCGACCGATGCCGGGCCGCACCTCGGCTACGCGCTGCAGTGGTTTGCGTTCGCGCTGGTTGCGCTGGTTGGCTACCCGCTGGTGCTGTGGCGTCAAGCCCACCCGCGCGCAAGCACTCTCGACTAACCCCGGCCAACCCTCGACCAACTAAGGAGCCCTCGGTGACCCTCAACTTCGACCGACACCGCATCACCAACCGCCCCGGCATCAAGTGGGCGCGCCACGGCAGCGACGTGCTCGCCCTCTGGGTAGCGGACATGGATTTCGAGGTGCCCGACGTCGTGCTCGACGCCGTGCGCGACCGCATCGACACGGGCGGGCTGGGCTACGACTTCTACGACGAACCCATTCCGGTGCTCGAGGTGTTCGTGCGCCACATGGAGAGCGCGTTCGGCTGGAAGACGTCGACCGATGAGCTGGTGCGCGTCCACGACGTCATCCAAGGTCTGCACCTGGTCATCGACGCGATCACGCAGCCACACCACGGCATCATTTTGCAAACGCCCGCGTACCACCCGTTCTTTCCGCTCATCGACGGGCTCAAGCGGCGAGTCGTCGACAACCCGATGCGCCGAACCGACGACGGCTGGCATCTCGACTTAGAGCACCTCGAGTCGCTTGCGGCGCGCGACGACGTGACCGCGTTGTTGCTGTGCAACCCGCACAACCCGCTCGGCATCGTGTTCACCCGCGACCAGCTAGTTGCGCTGGCGGAGATCGCGCAGCGGCACGACCTCGTGATCATCTCCGATGAGATTCACTGCGACTTGGTTTACGAGCCTGCCACCCACACGCCCATCGCGTCGGTGAGCGACGTCGCGGCCCAGCGCACCGTCACCGTCACCGCTGCGACCAAGTCGTTCAACGTCGCCGGGCTGCGAATGGCGTTCATTCACTCCGCGTCGCAGCGCTACCTGCCGCAGATCAAAGCCATTCCGTCGTTCGCGATCGGCGGCATCGGCGTGCTCGGTCAGGTGGCGACGATTGCCGGCTGGACCGACGGCGACGCGTGGCTAGCCGAGGTGCGCGACGCGCTCGACCACAACCGTCACCTGCTGGGCGAGCTGTTGTCAGCTCACCTGCCGGGCGCTCGCTACACGCCGCCGCAAGCTACGTATCTGGCTTGGGCCGACTTGAGCGCGGTCGGCGAGGGCGTGCTGGGTGACGACCCCGCCGAGCGGTTTCTGAACGAGGCCGGCGTATACGTCAACTCGGGCCGCGACTTCTTTCCCGCGACTGGCGACCCGACACCTGGCGACCCGACCACGGGCAAAGACCGAGGCAACGGGTGCGTTCGCGTCAACTTCGCGACCGACCCGGGTCTGCTCACCGACGCGGTGACCCGAATGGGCAGCTTGCTGGGCTGACCGACTGAGCTAGCTCGCTCGCAGATGCGTCGTTTGCTGGAGCAGCAGCGCGTCGGCGAGCACCAAGCACACCATCGCCTCCACCATCGGCACCGCGCGGGGCAGCACGCACGGGTCGTGACGGCCGCGCGCGGCCAGCACAGTTGGCTCGTTCGCCGTGGTGACGGTGTGTTGCTCGGCCGCAATCGTGGCGGTCGGCTTGAACGCCACCCGCAACGTGATGGGCGCGCCGTTGCTGATGCCGCCTTGAATGCCGCCGCTGTTGTTGGACGCCAGCGCGGGGCCGTCTTCGCCGACGATGAACGAGTCGTTGTGCTCACTCCCGGTGAGCAGCGTCGCGCCGAAGCCGCTGCCGACCTCGACGCCCTTCGCGGCCGGCAACGACATCAAGCCTTTCGCGAGCTGCGCGTCAAGCTTGTCAAACACCGGCTCGCCTAAGCCCGCGGGCACGCCGCGAGCGACGCACGCGACCACGCCGCCGAGCGAGTCGCCATCTGCGCGCGCCGCGGTGATGGCGTCGGCCATCTGCGCCGCCGCCGCGGCATCTGGGCATCGCGTCGGGTGCGCGTCGACACCGGTGCGCGACACGGCGTCCGTGTCGACTTCGGCGACGATGTCGCGCACCGAAGCCACCCAACCGACCACGGTCACTCCGGCAGCTTCGAGCACCGCTCGCGCCACCGCACCCGCGGCGACCCGGCCGACGGTTTCTCGCGCAGACGAACGTCCGCCGCCGGCGACGGCTCTGATGCCGTACTTCGCCTGCGTCGTGAAATCGGCGTGGCTGGGCCGATACACGTCTGCTAGGTGGTCGTATGCGCCGGGCTTCGCGTCGGTGTTTCGCACGACCATCGCGAGCGGCGTGCCCAGCGTGACGCCGTCGAGAATGCCCGAGAGCACCTCGACCTCGTCTGCTTCGTCGCGCTGCGTGGTGAGGCGGCTCTGTCCGGGCCGACGGCGGTCGAGTTCGGCTTGAATGTCGGCGACGTCGACCTTCATCTGCGCGGGGCAGCCGTCGACGACAACGCCGACTCCACCGCCGTGCGACTCACCGAACGTGGTGATGCGAAAGCGTTCGCCGAAGGTGCTGCTCACGGCGCGTCGCCGGCGGGCTGGTCGCCGGGCTCGTCGCTACCCGCGTCGCCCTGCTCGGAGCGCTCTGCCAAGAACGCCTCAACCTGTGACCCGATCTGCTCGGCGCTCGGCATCTCGCGCTCAAGTTGCTCGTCTGCCGCGCGTTCGAGGCCCTCGATGTAGGCGACGATGCTCGGCTCGCTCGATACGGCTTCGGCGACTCGCTCTTCCCACACCGCCACGTCGTCGTCGAGCTGGTGCGCGTCGGTGCTGACGCCGGTAATCCACTCGAACTCGGCGAGCAACGCACGGGTGCCCTTCGGGTTGGGCGGCCCGGCGACGTAGTAGGGCACGGCGACTCGCAGCGAGATGACCGGCACGTCGGCTTCATCCGCGAGACCGTGGAACGTGCCGATGACCCCGGTCGGCCCCTGGTAGCTGGGCGCGGACAGTCCCAGCCGCTTCGCGAGCTGCGAGCTAGCGGCGCTGCCTGTCACCCTCGGCGGGCGGGTGTGCGGCACGTTGTCGGCGATCGCCCCGAGCGTGACGATCATCTGGCACTTCGTCGCGGCGGCGATCTCGAGCAGCGCCTCACAGAACGTCCGCCACCGCATGCGCGGCTCGATGCCGGTGACGACCACCAGGTCGTGCTTGGGGTTGCCCGTGACCGCGTGAGCGGCGACGGCGGGCCAGGCGATGGTGGAGGTGTCGTAGCCGAAGCTGATCTCGGGGCGGGTTTCTTGGAAGTCGTAGAACTCATCGGGGTCGATGGTCGCGATGTGGGTGCAGGTGCCGTGCTCTTTGATGCCGTCAACCGCTCCGGTCGCGCAGCAGCCCGCGTCGAACAAGCCCTCCAGCGCCACCACCATCAGCGGCTGGCTGAGTTTGGGCGTCGACTTCCACTCGACCAGCTGATCTGCGGTGCCGAACATGTGGCCCAGTTTGCTACCAATTCGCCAACTGCTGCGCTAGCTGGGCCAACGAAGCACGCTCGTGCCGCTCATGTCGGCGAGGTTGCTGCCGGCGATGCCGTAGTCGGACAGCGTGTAGAGCACGTCGCCGACGATCACGGCGCGCTCGATTTGTGCGCGGTAGTCGTATTCGGTCCAGCACTCGATGCGGCTCTCGGCTTGGTCGCGTTCGCCCTCGACCCACGTGCGGAACTCTTGACAGCGCCGCACCGGATCGATGACGTGGCTGACCTCGCCGACCTCGCTGATGGCGGTCGGCGACACGCGCAAGCCGTACGCCGAGCTGGGCGGGCCGTCGTCGCCGTATGAGTTGACGGGTATGACGGCGAGCCCTTCGGGCGCCCAGTAGAGGAACGCTCGGGCGTCCCACTCGACCGCCGAGGTGCTGTCGGGAATCGTCCACGTGTCGAGCCTGATTGGGTCGGTGAGGTCGCTGATGTCGAACAGCGACACCTGCGTGCCGAGCGTGCGACCCTCGGCGGTGGCGTCTTGGCCGACGCCCAGCAGCAAGTCGTCGCCCACCGGATGCAGGTAGGCGGAGTAGCCGAGAATCTTCAGCTCGCCCAGCACCTGCGGGTCGGTCGGGTCGGCGAGGTCGATCGTGTAGAGCGGGTCGGTCTGGCGGAACGTCACGACCGCGGCGACGTCGCCCAAGTAGCGCACCGCGAAGATGCGCTCGCCGCGCCCCAAGTCGCCGACTTGGCCGAGCTGGACGAGCTCGCCGTCTTGCTCGCCGAGCACGGTCACGAAGCTCTCAGAGTTCACCCTGCCGCGCGCCCAGTTTTCGGTGGTGGTCGCGATGCGGAGGTTGCCTTCGTATTCAGACAGCGAGTATTGGTTGAGCACGGTGCCTTCGACCTGTCCCGAGGCGACGTAGTGCGCGGCGCGGGGGTCTGAGATGTCGAACTTGTGGATGTGCGTGTTGACCGGGTAGGTGTCGAACACTTCATCGGCGTTGGCGTCGAGGTCGACCGGGTTGCCGTTTGAGTCGACGATGAAGCCGAAGTCGTTCCACTCGGTCGTCGTCACGTAGAGGTTGTCGGCCGACGCGTAGACGACGCTGCCCGATGACAGCACCGAGGTGCCGTCGAGTTCGCCGCCCAGGCCGTCGCCCGCGAGGTCGATGGTGACGACGTTGACCGACGCGATGCCGGCGAACCGGCCCGGCTCGTACACCCGCTCGCACGTAGCCAGCGTGCCCGAGCGCAGCTCGGCGCCGGCCGCGTCGCGCAGCTCGAAGGTGGGCAGCCAGTCGCCGATGTCGGTGCTCTCAAACACCTCGACCAGCGCGTTCTGCGTGGTGGCTTCGTCGATGTATGGAATGGGCAGCGCGTCGAGCGGCGCAGGGTGGCTGGTGGTGACGAGCCGCACGACGCCGTCGACCATGCGGGCGGTCACGTAGTCGCCCTCGAGGTGCAGTTCGTTGATGAGCCGCGGACGGTTTGTGCTGACGTCGTATTCGGCGACGATGCTGACGGGCGCCCAGTAGTCGCCGGCGAACTTGCCAGCCTCGGCGAGCATCGCCCGCTCTTCGTCGGACACGTCTTCGCCGGGCATGTTTTCGGAGCTGAACGTGGCAGCGCCGTCGCTCGACCCCGTGCTAGCCGACGATCCGCCAGACGTGGCACCGCCGGAGCCGTCGGTCGCCGAACCGTCAGTCGTCGAGCCGGGGTCTAGGTCGGCGACGATCTGTTGGGCTCGCGCGAGCAGCGCCGGGTCGAGTGTCCACGGGCGGTGCCCGCCGAACAGCACCAGCAGGCGGTCTTCGTGCAACAGCATGTCGACTGGGTACGACTCGTCGCGGTAGCTCAGCTCGACGGTGCTCAACAGCCGAGCCCGCACGCCGCTGCGGGCGTCGATGACGCGCAAGCGCCGGTCGTTGAGCGAAAACAGGCGCTCGCCGTCGGTCTTGACGATGTCGGGCTCATCGACGCCAGCTTCGGCGACGTTGGTGGTGCTGAAGTCGTCGCCGTCGGCTTCGCCCGTCGGCCTCGACTGTGCGACGAGGTCGGACGACGCCGCGCCGGCGTCGTCGGAATCGACGGCCGTCTCTTCCATCACGTCTATCTCGGGCACGCCGCCGACGCCGCCTGCGCCGCCCCAACCGAACGTGCGCGACTTGGCGAGCGCGCTGGCGTGGAGCACGAAGTGGTCACGCAGCTCGTCGCAGCTCGTGAACTCGGCGAGCCCGGCGACGCGCTCGACGTTCGTTGGCCCGAGCCCCAAGATGGCGGTGACCTCTTGGGCGCTCAGCTCGGCGAGCGACACCTCTTCTATGTCGACGTCGCTGAGGTCGATGGCGCCCACGTCGACGTCGACGTCGGCGAACGCCCCGGGCTCGACGTCGTCGCTGCTGCATGCGGCGACGAGCAGCACGAAGGCCGCGGCGACGAGCAGCCAGCGAGTCGGGAGACGAAACCGAAGACCAATGGGAGGGACGGTGCGTGTGTTCATGCGTCCGTTCTTACACCCGCTGGCCACGCTCGTTCGCGCAAGCGGTTGCGCACCGGTTACACACGGCAACGTGATGTCAACGTTGCTGGCGAAGCTGCGTCGGCACTACAGCCTCGCTGACACGACGTTGCAACGTACCGACGTTGCGACCATCGCCGCCACCTACTTCACGCTCGCGATCGGCGTGTCGGTCATTCACATCGACGCGGGCACGCAGCCCGCGCTGGTGCTGGTTGCGGCGGTGCTGGTGAACGCCGCCACCGCGACGCTCGCGTTCGCGGCGGTGGCTGCGGGCGGCGGCAGCTTGCTGGCGTCGATCAGCAGCGGCTGGCTGGTGAGCACGCGCTTCGGCGTGCTCGCGGCGACGGTCGCGCCGATGCTGTGGCGAGGTCGCGCGAGACGCGCGGCGGCCGCGTTCTGCGCGTTCGACCCGAACGTGGCGCTGGCGCTCGCGCAGCCCCGTGGGCGGGCCGCTCGCCGGGCGTACGCGGTGGTGTCGTTCTGGCTCGTCGCGCCGTGGTGGATCGGCTCGGCGCTGGGCGTCGTGGTTGGCGAGTGGGTCGGCGACCCGAGCGCGCTAGGGCTCGACGCGATGTTTCCGGCGGTGTTCATCGCGGTGATCTGGCCGCAGTTTCGTCACGCGCACCATCGGGTGATCGGGCTGGCGGCGGCGGTCGTGGGGCTGGGGCTGATCGAGGTGCTGCCCGGCGGCGCGCCGGTGCTGCTGGGCGGGCTGACCGCGCTGTGGGCGTTGCGTTCTGCGAAGCCCGAGGCCAACGCGGGCGAGCCAGAAGACAGCGCGCCCGAGGCCAACGAGGGCGAGCCTGGCGAAGGCGCGCCACGCTCGTGCTGACGTGGGGCGTGATCGGCGCGCTGGCGGTGGGCGTGTTCGGCCAGCGACTCGTCGGCATGGCGCTGGGTCGTCACGCTCGGCTGGGGCCGCGCTCAACTGCGGTGCTGGCTGCGGTGCCGGTGGCCATCGTGTGCGCGGTAGCCGCGCAGCTCGCGTTCAGCACCAACTCTGAGATCGCGATCGACGCGCGCGTCGCGGGCGTCGTGGTCGCGCTCGTCTGCGCGTGGCGACGTCTGCCGCTCTACGCGACCGTCGCGCTGGCTGCGGTCGCGACCGCGCTGGCGCGACTGGTGGCGGGCTAGGCGCTGTCGGCTAGCTGATGCCGCTAGCGGTCGGTCGTCGGGAAGCCCAGGTCGACCGTGCTGGTAGCAGGGTCGGGCCAGCGAGTGGTGATGGCCTTGGCGCGCGTGAAAAATCGCACGCCCTCTGGCCCGTACATGTGCACGTCGCCGAACAGGCTGTTCTTCCAGCCGCCGAAAGAGTGGTAGGCGACCGGCACGGGAATGGGCACGTTCACGCCGACCATGCCTGCTTCGACCCGACGGACGAACTCGCGCGCCGCGCCGCCGTTGCTGGTAAACACCGCGGCGCCGTTGCCGAACGGGTTGGTGCGCACCAGCTCGAGCGCTTCGTCGAACGTATCGACCCGCACCACGCTGAGCACCGGCCCGAAGATCTCGTCGCGATAGCACTCCATCGCTGCCGTCACGTCGTCTAACAATGCGGGGCCGAGGTAGAAGCCAGCCGCGGGCACCGGCGTGTCGCTCGGGTCGACCGTGACCGTCGCGCCCTGCGTTCGGGCTCGCTCGACGTAGCCCGCAACTTTGTCGCGGTGCTCGGCCGTGACGAGCGGGCCCATGTCGACGCCCTCGTCGTCGGGCGCGCCGACCCGCAGGTCGCCGATGCGTTTGGCGATGGCGTCGACCAGCGCATCGGCGACGTCGCCGACGGCTACCAGCGCGCTCACCGCCATGCAGCGCTCGCCAGCCGAGCCGTAGGCGGCGCTTACCGCTGCGTCGGCCGCGACGTCGACATCCGCGTCGGCGAGCACAACCATGTGGTTCTTCGCGCCGCCCAACGCTTGGACGCGCTTGTTGTGCGCGGTGGCGCGGGCGTGCACCTGCTGCGCGATTGGGGTCGAGCCGACGAAGCTGACCGCCGCGACGTCTGGGTGGTCGATGAGCGCTTCGACCGCGGTCGCGTCGCCGTGCACGACGTTGAACACGCCCGGCGGCAGCCCGGCTTCGGTCAGCCACTGCGCCAGCAGCATCGACGCGGACGGGTCGCGCTCAGATGGCTTGGCGATGAACGTGTTGCCGCACGCGATGGCGGTGGCGAACATCCACGCTGGCACCATCGCCGGAAAGTTGAACGGCGTGATGCCGGCGGCAACGCCGAGCGGCTGACGGATGGTGTGCACGTCGATGCCGGCCGACACTTGGTCGTTGAACGCGCCCTGTAGGTGGCTGGTGACGCCGCAGGCGAACTCGACGTTCTCCAGCGCTCGGGCGACCTCGCCGGCTGCATCTGCGACGACTTTGCCGTGCTCGGCGCTGATGGCGCGAGCGAGGGTGTCGGTGCGGCTGGCGAGGATGTGCCGGAACGCGAACATGATGCTGCTGCGCAGCGCGAGCGAGCTGTCGCGCCAGCTCTGCGCCGCCTGCCGCGAGCTGGCTACGACCGCGTCGACGACCGCCGACGACGCGAGCGGCACGTGGCCGGTGACCTCACCGGTGGCTGGGTTGAACACGTCGCCGTGCCGGTGCTCGCCGCCGGGCGCGAGCACGTCGCTGGTGGCCGGCTGGCCGTCGACGTAGTGGTGAATCTCATTCGCCATGGTTGTGCTGCTCCTTGTGCGTCAGTTGTCGTAGAGACCCGCTTTGCCGAGGCGCACCATGCACTCTTCGACGCTCCACGGCAGCATCAGCGCGCCGCAGCGTGCGTCGCGGTAGTGCTGTTCGAGCGGGTTGGGTCGCAATATCGAGCGTCCGCCGCACACGCGCACCGCCAGCGACGCGACCTGCGCGACGGTTTCCATCGTGACGACCGTGGCGGCCATCGCTCGGTGCAGCTCGGCGGGCGTCGGGTCGACCCGTGCCTCGGCGAGCACGCGGTAGGTAAGCGCTTGCGCCTGCTCGTACGCCAGCTGCATCTCCGCCCAGCCCGCTTGCTTGGCGGGGTGGTCGCGGCCGGCCGAGGTGCCCATCTCGCCGCGCAGATACGCGCGGGTGAGGTCGACGATCGCGCCCAGCAAGCCGAGGTAGGAAAACGAGAGGCTCATGTAGAACTGCGGGAACCGTTTGATCATCTGGTTGAACATGCCCGGCGGCAGCGCCTCGGCTTCGGCTGGTACGAACACGTCGGTGAAGACCAGCGTGCGGGAGTCGGTGCCGCGCATGCCGAGCGGGTCCCACTCGCCGACGATTTCGAGGCCGTGGGCGTCGGCGGGCACGCCCAGCAAGCGCAGCCGCGGGTCGCCCGGGTTTGACGCCAGCACGTTGTGGATGTCGGCTGCGCCCGAGAGCGAGGCGAAGATTTTCTTGCCGTTGACGACGAAGCCGCCGTCGACCGGAGTGGCTGTGGTGGCGAACGTGCCGCGCTGGCCGACGGCTTTTCCCTCAGAGAAGGGTTGGGAGTGGATGAGGCGGTCTTCGATCATTCCTCGCCACAGGCCGGGCCGCACTCGGTCGAGGTGGGCTTGGGCTTCGGCGTCGGGGCCGAGGTCGTCGGCGATGAACCCCGCCAGCATCGCGGTGGCGGTGTGCATGTTGAACGTCAGCGCGGTGGCGGCGCAGTGCTTGCCCAACTCTTCTGCGACGAGCGCGTAGCCGGCGAAATCGGCGCCCATGCCGCCTGCTGCTTTTGGAACGCACAGACCGAGAAAGCCGGCGTCGGCTAGGTCGGCCCAGTTTTCGGTGGGGAAGGTGGCCTGGCGGTCGTAGCCGGCCGAGCGCTTGGCGAGCATCGGGCCAAGTGCTGCGGCGCGCTCGACCAGTTCCATTCGCTCACCGCTAGCCAGCACAGCGCGCCCGGAGGGAGTCGAACCCCCAGCCTCCTGATCCGTAGTCAGACGCTCTATCCAATTGAGCTACGAGCGCAAGCAGCAAGCATAAGCCTAGGGGGCTACCCGCCCGTTGACTATCGGGCGGGCTAGCTGGCGTCGTCGTGCGCGCGAAGTGCCAGCGTTTCGGCTTCGGCGGCGACGCTGGTGGCGAGTCGTCCGAGCGCTTGGGCGACGGCGGTTACGTCGTCGAACTCGGCTTTGGCTCGGTGCGGGCCAACCTTGACGCGCACGTCGTGGCTGGTGCCGTTGGCTGTGAGCGACACGGTGACGGTGGTGCGCGGCGCGACCGTGCGCTGGGTGGTCGTGTGACGCACGCCGAGCGTGCCGGTGAGCGCCATGAGCTGCGCGGTTAGCTGGGGTGCGCGTTGGGGTTCGCAGAGCACTTCGACGGCGTGGGCGGGTCGTCCCTTCTTCATGACGATCGGCACGACCCACGCGTCGAGCGCGCCTGCGTCAATCAGCTCGGCGAGCGCGTGGGCGAGCGCTTCGCCCGTGACGTCGTCGACGTTGGTGCTGAGCTGGGTGACGGTTTGAGTCGTGCTGGTCGCTGGGCCGGCCCTCTCTCGCGTGCCGACGTGTTTGCCGATGACGACGCCGGTGACATTGGGCCGATGAGATGGGTTGGCGGTGCCCGCGCCGAACCCGCAGGCGGTCACCACCATCGCTGGCATCGGCGATGAGCCTTTCGCGAGCGCCGCGACGATGGCGGCGCCGGTCGGCGTGGTGAGTTCGATTGGCGTGTCGACGCCTACGGTCTCAAAGCCCGCCAGCAGCTTGACGACCGCGGGCGGCGGGTTGCCGACGATGCCGTGTGAGCCCGCGGTCGTGCCAGCGCCGACAGCGACGGGCCCACACGCGACGCGGTCGATGCCCAGGTCTTCGAGCGCGGCGGCGGTGCCCACCACGTCGACGATTGCGTCGAGCGCGCCGACTTCGTGGAAGTGCACGTCGTTCGCGCTGATGCCGTGCACCTCTGCTTCGGCGTGCGCGAGCGCGGCAAAGACGCTGTGCGCGCGAGCCTTCACGCGGTCGGCTAGCGCGCTCACGTCGAGCAGGTCGCAAATGTCTGCCCAGCGTCGGTGGTGGTGCTGCTCGGCGGTGGTCACGACTGCTCGGGTCGCGGCGATCGAGCCTCGCTTGACGCGTTCGGCCGCGAGCTGCCACCCGTCGACGGCTAGCCCGCTGAGCGCGTCGGTTACGCGCTCAAGCGACGCGCCGGCGTCGAGCAGCGCGCCCAGCGCCATGTCGCCAGCGATGCCCGAGGTGGGCTGAAACCACGCGACGGCGTCTGGCTGGCTCGCGTCGCTCACTTCGTTGTTCAGTCGGTTGTCGCGCGGTTGGAGCCTCGGTCGACGATGCGCATCACCGCCATCGCCGCGCCGAAGCCGTTGTCGATGCCGACGACGGTCACTCCAGCCGCGCAGCTGGCGTGCATCGCCAACAGCGCGGTCACGCCGTCGAGCCCGGCGCCGTAGCCGGTGCTGGTCGGCACTGCCACGACCGGCGCGGGGGTGACGCCCGCCACCGCGGTCGCGAGCGCACCCTCCATTCCAGCCACCGCGACCACTGCTTCGGCTTGCGCGAATGCGTCGATGCAAGCGAGAAATCGCTGCAGCCCGGCGACGCCGACGTCGGCGAGCAGCTCGGCGCACACGCCGTGCGCGGCGAGGACTGCTTGGGTTTCGCGCGCGACGGGGCCATCGGCGGTGCCGCCTGAGGCGATCACCACTCGCTCGGCTCGCGGCGGCTGAGCGCGCCACACGAGCGTCGCGGGCGTGCCGTCGGTGACGGTCGCGCCCGGGTGTGCGCGGGTGAGCGCGGCGGTTTGGCTGGCGTCGGCGCGCGACACGACCACCGGGCCGGTGCCGCTTTCCAGCAGCTCGGCGACAATGTCGACGCACTCGGCTGGCTGCTTGCTGGGCGCGTAGACAGCTTCGGCGTGGCCGGTGCGCAGCTGGCGGTGATGGTCGATGCGGCTGTGCGCGAGGTCGGCGAACGGCAGACGTCGCAGGCGTTCGAGCGCTGCTGTGGGGCTGGTCGTGCCCGCTTCGACTTCGGCGAGCAGCGCCCGCAGCGTGTCAGCGTCCACCGGCTGGGCTTTCGGAAGCAGTCGTCACGGTTCTATCCTGCCGTGCGTGGGTGCTGCGGGCCAAGCCAGTCCGTCGACAGCCCGCCAGTCGACAGCCCGCCCGTCGGCGTTGTCGCCAGACGCCAGGGTCGGCTACCTGGGCCCGGCGGGCACCTACACCGAGCAGGCGCTGCTCGGCCAGCCCGATCTGGCGGCGGCGGTGTTGCGGCCGTACGCGTCGATCCCCGACGTGCTGACCGCGCTCGATGAGGGGTCGGTCGACGTGGGCTTCGTGCCGATTGAGAACGCGATTGAGGGCGCGGTGAACGTCACCCAAGACACGCTCGCGTTCGACTTGAGCTTGCTGATCCAGCGCGAGGCGGTGCTCGACGTGAGCTTGGATTTGATCGTGCGTCCCAACGTCGGGCTGCATCTGGTAGAGGAGGTGGTGTCGTTTCCGGTGGCGCTGGCGCAGTGCCGGACGTTTTTGCGAGAGCACCTGCCGGATGCTCGGGTGCAGGCGGCGACGTCGACTGCGGAGGCGGCTCGGCTGGTGGCGACCGAAGATCGGCACGCTCGTTCGGCTGCCATCGCCAACCCGCGGGCGGCCGAGGTGTACGGGCTGGAGGCGTTGCGCACGCAGATTCAAGATCACCCGGGCAACCAGACGCGCTTTTTGCTGCTGGCGTCGTCGGGCATTCCCGCGCCGACGGGGCACGACAAGACGAGCGTGGTCGTGTTTCAGCATCGCAACGAGCCGGGCAGCTTGCTGGCGATCTTGCAAGAGTTCGCCGCTCGCCGCATTGATCTTTCTCGGCTCGAGTCTCGTCCCACCCGCCAGACGCTGGGCGACTACTGCTTCTTGTTGGACTTCGCTGGTCACGTCGGCGACGAGGTGGTGGGCGACTGCTTGCGCCAGCTGCGAGCGAAAGGTCACGACGTGAAGTTTTTGGGCTCCTACCCCGCCGCCGGCGCAGGCGCCGACGACGCCCGCCGCGAGAGCACCGCCACCCTCGCCGACGCCGACGGCTGGCTCGACGCCTTGCGCAGCCAAATCCACCGCACCTGATTGTTGGTGGGGTAGGTTGTGCGCCGTTCGTCAACCTGGGAGGCTCCGATCGTGCGTCGTGTCGCGAAGTTTTTTCTGACGTGGGGGGGGGTGTCGCTCTAGCGACGCTGTTCGCTGCGGTGTCGGGCGGGCAGGGGTTGCCGCCGGGCACGGATGGTGGTTGTTCGGGGTTGACGGCGGTGGTGGTGGCGTCTGATGTTGATGCTGCGTCTGATGTGTCGTCGGCGGTGACGTTGGCTGGGGCGTTGGGCGCGGATTGTTTGGTGCTGGCGGGCGACCGGGACGGGCCGATGGATCGGGCGCAGCGCACGCGTCTTGACGCTGCTGCGGAGGTGTGGGTGGTCGGCGGTACGGCCGCGGTCGCGGACGCGAAGCTGAGCGGCCGCGACGTGACGCGTCTGGGCGGGGTGGATCGCTGGCACACCGCGTGTCTGGTCGGCGCGGCGGTCGAGCAGCTGAACGCCGGCGTCGACGTCGACGTGGACGCGCTGCGGGAGCGCACCGCCGGTTCGGCGTCGTGTCGCGGCGGCACCACGGTGTTCGTCGACGGCCAGCAGGTGCGGCTGCCGCCCGGCATACACGGCGACTGCGCAGGCGAAGTGCCGATCGTCGTCGCGTCGGACGCGGCCGCGCAGTCAGACCTGTACGCCGCGGTCACCCTCGCCGGGGTGCTCGACACCACCTGCGTGGTGCTAGCCGGGCCACGCGATCAGCCCATGAACCCACAACAGCGCGACCGCCTGGACGACGCCGCGGAAGGCGGCTGGATCATCGGCTCTGACGGGCTGATCGTCGGCGGCACCGCCGCGGTGCCCGATGCGAAAGTCGACGACTACGACCTCACCCGCGTCGGCGGCAACGACCGGTGGGACACCGCCGAACAAATCGGCAAAGTCACCGACATCGTCACCGACCCCGACATCGACGGCCCCGACCTTCAAGAAACCATCGCACAAACCACAGGCACCGACGCCAGATACACCGCGATCGCCGCCGGCGGCTGGCATTCGTGCGCCATCCGCGCCGACGACAGCTCGGCCGCCTGCTGGGGCCGCAACGGCGACGGGCGGGCGGACCCGCCCGCCGGCGCGTACACCCACATCGCCGCCGGCGACGGGCATTCGTGCGCCATCCGCACCGACGGCACGATCGCCTGCTGGTTCGCGCCCAACTGGCGCGCCGCACCACCCGGTGTCGAACTCATCTACGGCCCCAACGTCAAACTCGCCAACTAGCCCCCGCCAGTTTCCTCGCGCAGGCCGAGACGGCGACGCGCACGCGCAGCCGAATGCCTCGCGCATGTCCCACCCGTGCTCTAGGTTGAGTGTCGACGTGAACGCGAGGAACGCACGATGACTTCACCCAAGACAGCCGAAGCCGCAGACGAGACGGGCACGCCTGCGGCGAGCGACGCGCAGCAAGTGGATCGCCACCTGTTCATTGTCGACAACATTCACCTTCTACGATCGCTAGACAATGAGACCGTGGATCTCATCGTCACCGATCCGCCGTTCGGCAAGCGCGACACGTTCACGAGCGATCAGCTCGCTCCAGACAAGCAGTTGAAGGATGACGAGATCCGGGCCGAGCGCCGTCAGCTAGCAGATTGGGGCATTCGTAGTCGGTCTCAAGCTGAGCAGCGAGACGTGGAATGGCCGCCGAACGGCGAGGGAGCGCAGTTCACAGACATCTGGACGTGGGACGGCGACGTGCACAGACAATGGTTTGACAATTTAGGTGAGCGTTATCCGGCAGTTCACTCGGTAATCCACACTGCTCGACGCATACACGATCCAGGGAAGCCACCGGGCAGTCATTCGCTCGCCGCATACTTGACGTTCATGGCGGTGCGGCTCATTGAAATGCATCGAGCACTGAAGTCCACAGGCTCACTATTTCTTCACTGTGACCACACGGCGAACTCTTACTTGCGATTGCTGTTGGACGCAATATTTGGTGGCGAAAACCTCAGAAACGAAATTGTTTGGTGCTACCGCGGTATGCCCACGAGAGCCAAGCACTTTCAGCGGAAACACGACACCATTCTCTTCTACACGAAGTCTCACAAACACGCCACGTTCAACGTCTTGCGCACCGAGCCGACCGAGGGTTCAAAGCGGACCTACGAAACCGGCAAACGAGTTGGATATAACGCCAACCTGAAACGAATGATGGTGACCATTTTTGACCGCAAGAAATATGAGCGGGCCGTTAAGGAGGGAAAGCTCCCTAAAGGCATGCGTGAGAAAGACTTCGCTGGCGGACAAACGCCGATGCTGAGCTGGTGGACCGACATAAAGATGCTCGGCGGCCCGAAAAACAAAGAACGCAACTACCCGACACAGAAGCCAGCAAAACTGGCAGAACGTATCATTGCCGCAGCCTCAAACCCGGGTGACCTCGTGCTCGACCCGTTCGCCGGATGCGCCTACGTGCCTGTCGCAGCAGAAGTTCTGGGACGCAGGTGGGTGGCATGCGACATTTCGCCCAGAGCGATGACGATGATCAAACGCCAGTTCACGTTGGACGGGTGGGAGCAGCGACTCGACCTCCGGGCTGCCGACGCGAAAATTGCTCTTGATTTCAGCCGCGTGGTTGTCGCCGGGCCAGACGAGCTGCCTACTCGCACCGATGAAGACCCGCCGGTGCGGCTTCCCCCGCCTCTCGATGAGCCGGTGTTCAAACGAGACAATCCTGACATGTCGCCCGCCCAACAGAAGGAGGTGCTCGCCCGCTGCTCGGACTACTCGTGCTGGGCGTGCGGATTCGTTCAGCGTGACAGCAGCGGTACTCCGTTGCAAGATGACACATTTTTCGAGCTCGACCACATCGATCCGCAGTCGGTTGGTGGCTCTCACTTCATTCACAACAAGTCGCTGCTGTGCCACAAGTGCAACTCGTTCAAGGGAAGCAAGCAGATATCGGTGCCGCAGCTCCGTGAGCTACCAAACGTGATCGACCGCCGCAAGAAGCTAGGTGTCGCCATTGAAGACCTCGTCGACTGGCGAGGCGCCCAAGAGAAGGCGTTCGTGGAGCACGCAGCCTGGCTCGCCGAACGAATGGCCGACAGCTAGCTGGCGGCGCTCGAGGTGGCGCGGCGCGGGCGGAGTGAGCGCGGCTGGGCGCGGGTGGGTAGAGTGGAGGTTGTTCGTCGAGCAGGGGAGGCACCATTGACGTGTCGCTTCGCGAAATTTTTCTGGCTGTGGGGGGGGGTGTCGCACTAGCGACGCTGTTCGCTTCGGCTGCGAGCGCGCAGGTGCTGCCGCCGGGGACTGACAGTGATTGCACCGGGCAGGTGCCGGTCGTCGTCGCG
>CAYRJD010000070.1:0-16203 GCA_964424585.1 uncultured Acidimicrobiales bacterium
TCGACGGCCCGTTCGACGTCGCCCAGTTCAACCAGCCCCAAGGCATGACGCTGTCGGCTGACGGCAACACGCTGTACGTGGCTGATCGCGAAAACCACCTCATTCGGGCAGTCGATCTGACCGCGAATGAAGTCTCGACAAGCGGCGGCACCGGCGAGCTGCTGGGCGCGCGCTTCGTAGCGGGCCCCGCCACCGACGTAGCCATCGCTTCGCCGTGGGACGTCGAGCGGGTGGGCAACTCCCTCTACATAGCTGGCGCCGGTCGTCACCAGATCTGGCGGCTCGACCTAGCGAACGGGCATCTAGAGCAAGCAGCCGGCAACGGACGAGAGGGCATCGACGACGGGCCGCCGCTGTTGGCCACGTTCTCCCAACCTTCCGGGCTGGCAGCTGGTGAGCGAATCATCTACATCACCGACCCAGAGGCCAGCGCGATTCGCTCGCTCGACCTCGCGCCCACCGGCGGCGTAGAAACCCTCGTTGGCACCGGCCTGTTCGAGTGGGGCGACAGCGTCGGTGAGTTCACCGCCACGCAGCTGCAGCACGCCATCGGTATCGAGTTGGTCGACACCGACCTGTATGTCGCCGACACCTACAACCACCGCATCAAGCGGCTCGATTTGACCAGCGGCGTGTCGACCAACGTCGTCGGCAACGGCGAGATCGGCCTGGCCGACGGCAGCGGCGATCAAGCGCAGCTGTCTGAGCCGAGCGGGCTGAGCGCGACGTCAAAGACGCTGTACGTCGCCGACACCAACAACCACCGCATCCGCACGCTCGACCTGGCGACCGGTGAGCTGTCGACGCTGGCGCTGGGCAACTTAGACGTCGCCGCGACCACGATGACCAGCGTGACGTCAGACGTCGTCACACACCCGCCGCAACAGGTCGCGCCCGGCGAGGTGGAAATCGTCGCCGACTTCGGACTGCCCGAGGGCTACAAGTTCAACACCGACGGATTGTTCACCTACACGTGGACCGCCAGCGACGACGGCGCCACCGCGGTGGGGGAAACCACCTACGAGGCACACGGCCCGACCACGCCCATTGTCTTCGACGCGCGCGTGGGCGACGACGACTTCGTGCTGACCGGCAACTCGACCGTGTTCTACTGCCCGGCCGTCGACGAAACGTTTTGTCTGGTGCGTGACATCACCATCAACGTACCCATCGAGGTCGACGAAGCGGGCAGCGACACCGTGACGCTGTTTCACGAGCTGCTGTCGGCCGAGGAGCTAGAGAGCGAGCTGATGAGGCTGTCGACCTGACGTTGGGCATTCGGCTGCTCACCGCGGCGCTCGGCGTAGCCGTCGCGGTTGGATTGGCGAGCATCTCGGTAGCTGGCTTCGCGAGCGCGCAAGAGCCAGCTGGCTCGCCGCTGGTCGACGTGCTGCGCGGGCCCGGCGGCGTCGGCTACTGGATAGTCAGCAGCGACGGCACGGTCGAGGTGGTGGGCAGCTCAATCGTGCCCACCTTCGAGGAGCCCGCGGAGATCACGCAGCCCGTCGTCGGCGCGAGAGCCGGCGTCGAAGGCGCGCTCGGCTTGTGGCTAACACTCGCCACCGGCGACGAAGTTGCGGTAGGCGACCCCGGCCCAGCCGGCACCATCGAGGCCGACGCTCCGCCGGGACGTTTGGTTGGCGTTGCCACGAGCTTCTTGCTGCGGGGCTTCTGGTGGCCCGACGTCGACGTGGGATGCACCGCTGAGTTGCCGCTCGACGTTCGGGTCGGCCAGACCATCCTCGCTGCGTTCACCGAAGCCCAGCTGCACAACGCGACCGATGCTGCCCGGCGACACGCGATCGCCGGCGTGGTGATCAACGGCAACGTCACCGAGCACGTCTGGCGTCGTATCGAAGAGCTTCAAGACTTTGCCGCCCCGGTCACGCTGATGATCGCGGTCGACGAAGAAGGCGGCCGCGTTCAGCGTCTCCGCTACGTGCTCGATCCGCTGCCGTCCGCGCAGGCGCAAACCAGCGAGAGCGCCGAGTCGGTCGGCGAGATGATCGCAGCTCACGCGCGCCAAATGGTCGATCTGGGGTTCACCGTCAACTTCGCGCCGGTGGTGGACGTCGGCGGCGGGCCCGGCATCGGCGACCGAGCGTTCTCCGACGACCCCGCCGTCGTCGTCGACTACGCCCAAGCCACCGTCGACGGGTTGTCGACCCACGGCGTGCTGCCGGTGCTCAAGCACTTCCCGGGTCACGGAGCGGTCACCGCAGACACGCACGACGCGCTGGCTACGACCGAGCCGATCGAGGTGCTCAAACGCCGTGACCTGGTGCCGTTCGCGTCGCTGCTCGTCGGCCACGACGTCGGCGTGATGATCGGACACCTAGACGTGCCCGGGCTTACCGACGGAACGCCTGCGTCGCTGTCGAAAGCGGCGGTCACCGACTTGTTGCGCAACGAACTCGGTCACAGCGGCTTGGTGGTGACCGACTCGTTGATCATGGGAGCGGTCACCAACCGGTTCAGCGTCGCACAAGCGGCCGTGATGGCGCTGGCTGCTGGCGTCGATTTGGCGATGGTCGGAGGTCGCAGCGACGTCTCCGCTACCACGACCGCGATACTCGCCGCGCTCGAAACCGGAACGCTGGCCCAAGACCGCCTAGATGCCGCCGCGACGAACGTGCTACGAGCCAAAGGGCTGTTCAGCTGCGCGCTGGTCGATCGCGTCGACCCCGACCGTCGCTTGGGCTACGACCCGTCGCTGGTGGCGCGCTAGCCGCCTGTCGCTCTAGCCGCCTGTCGCGCTAGCCGTCGGGCAGGGGCACCGTCACCACGAGCGGCGGCACGTCGCCCGTCGCGAACCTGCGGACAATCTGCCCCCACGTCAGCTGCCACTGCTCCCACTGCGGGCCCACTACGGCTGGGCTCAGCACGAGCGGCTCGACGTTCACGCCGTGGTCTTGCCAGTGAGGCGTGCTGACGAGGTCGGCGCGCGCCGGTCGGCTGCCGAAGCGGTCGCCGATGTCGTGCTGTAGCACGGGCTCGGTCAAGAAGTTCAGCAGCTCAACAGCACCGGCGCGGTTCTCGCCGTTCGCGAGCAGCGCGGCGTAGTTGACGACACGCACGCAGCCGTCTCGCACGACCCCGATGTCGATGTCGCCCACCAGGTCGTTCTGGTAGCGGGCGTACACGGCCGCCATGCCGGCAGAGCCCCAGGTGACGCTCACCCGGTCTGGAGGCAGCGCATCGACTTGGTCGTCGTCGATACTCGCCGACGCGGTGTAGGTGAGGAAGCCGTTGAAGTAGCTCTCTTCCCACGTGGGGGCGACGCGCATGCCGCCGCGCAGCATGGCATCTAGCGCGTCGGTCCAGCTGTTCGCGTCGGCCTCGCTCGCGAACGTCGTCACGAGCGCGACCAGAAAGTACGCGCCCATTCGGCTGGTGCTCGCGTCGGGCACGAGCGTGTGGCGCGCGTAGCGCTCGTTCGCAACCACCGCGAGCGACGTGGGCACTGGCGGAACCGGCGGGCTGTTGGGCTCGGGCAGCTCGTCGATGCGGCGCGGCGCCTCCACGTAGTGCGAAGGCGCGTAGTTCAAGCAGGCATCGAGGTAGCTGATCGGCGTCAGCCAGTCGCCGTCGACGGCGAGTTGCGCTTCGAGTCGATCCGCGCCGGGCGTGCGGTGCGGCTCAACGAGGCCGTCGTCGATCACCCGCTGCGCGTCGAGCGTGTCGATGCCGACGACGAGGTCGACGACCGGCTCGCTGCCCAGGCGGCCGAGCAGGCTGACGACCGCTGTGCGGTCGGGCTCTCGGTGCACCACGACCGCTCGCCCGCTCGTCGCGGTGAACTCGTCGAGAGCATCTTGTGGCAGGTGAAACGACTCATGCGTGAGCACTCGCACCGGCTCTCGTTCGTTCGCGCCGCCTGAGCACCCGACGATGAGCGCGCACGACGCCGCGACGAGCGCGACCGCTCGCCTCACGGCTCGTCCGTGGGGTCATCGAGGGGCACTACCAGCGCCAGCAGGGTGCCTTGGGTAACCGTGACCTGCGGCGCTTGGTAGCCGGTCGGCTCGTTGCTCAGCCCGCGGGTGCTGGCGACCTCGAGCGGGTCGGTCGGCTCTAGGTTCCAACGCAAGCCGGTGGTCTTCGCTCGCGCGGCACCTCCGATGGCTACCAGCGTCACCGCGCTCTTTGTGGCGAGCAGGGGGAGCGTGCGCGTCTGTCCAGCGGTTATCGGCAGCGCGACCGCGTCGCGGAGGTACGCGGTGGGAGAGTGGGCGCACACGGCGGGCGCAGCGAGCGCCAGCATTCCGACAAGCAGGTGATCGAGCCGGCCGCTGCCGCCGCTGACGACCACCAGCTCGTGCGGGCCGAGCGCGATAGCCGTGCGGAGCGCGAGGTCTAGGTCGCTGTTGTCTTTGTCGGCGTCGTGATGCTCGACGGCTCCGGCTGGGTTGGCGCGCCGCCAGCGTTCGACGGTCTGCGGCGCAACCGAGTCGAGGTCGCCGACGAGCACGTCAACCGCGATGCCCGCGTCGAGGGCGTGGGTGAGACCGCTGTCCGCGCAGATCACCGTGGTCGGCTCAGCGAGGTGAGAGGGAAAGCGCAGCGGCGTCGGGCCGCCGTCGATGACCCAGACGCGAGACTCACCCGGGCGGGCGCGAGCGGCTTCGTTCACCCCATAAGGGTGCCAAAGCAGCCCACGGCGGTACCTTCATAGATGCCTGTGAGATCACCTCTGCTGAGACTGCTGCGCCGACTGGGCCGCCTGCCGGTGCTGGCGGTGGTGGTCGGGCTGACGGCGGCGTTGGTTTGGGCGTTCGTGGCCGTCGCCGGGCCGTACGTGCTGTCGAGCGCCGACGCGGTCGAGCGGAGCCGCACCGAGGTTGACATCGATCTCGGCCTGGGAGAGCAGCGGTCGCTGGTGTTCGACGCGCACGGCGCGCAGTTGGGCGTGCTGCTGTACGTCGTCGACCGCGAGCCCATCTCGCTGCCGCCCGACGTGTGTGACGACAGCGCCACGTTGGCGACGAACGAGGCGCAGACGTCGTCGGCGCTGGGGCGCGACGTCATCGCGATGCTGCTGGTAGTCGAAGACGCGAAGTTTTGCCGTCACCCTGGTTTCGACATGCGTGCCACGGCCCGGGCGCTGATCTCGAACGTCGCGTCGGGCAGCATCTCTTCGGGCGGCTCGACGATCACCCAGCAGATCGTCAAGCTGCGCGAGGTCGGCAACGAGCGGTCGTTCAACCGCAAGATCAAAGAAGCGGTGCTGGCGACCCGGCTCGAAGAGGAGCTGTTCGAGGCCAACAAGGCGCGCATCTTGCGCACCTACCGAGGCGACGACGAGCAGCTCGTCAACCAGGCTGCCGCCAACGCCGCGAAGTCGCAGATACTTGAGTTCTACCTGAACGAGGTGTACTTTGGGAACGGTGCCTACGGCATTCGCGCCGCGTCAGAGACCTACTTCGGCAAGGAAGACGTCAGCACGCTCGACGTGGGCGACATGGCGTTGCTGGCCAGCTTGATTCGCAGTCCGGGCGTCTTTGACGGGTTCGACCAAAACATCGAGCTGGTGTCGCGTCGTCGGTCGAGCGCGCTCGAACTCGCGCAGAACGCGCACATCATCACGCCGGCCGAGCGAGCGCGCTTCGACGCTCGGCCGCTGCCTCGGCGCAACCTCTCGCCACAGCGCGCCGACGTGGCGCTGCGAAAGAACTACTTCTTAGACGAAGTCACCGAGGTGCTGCTTTCTCATCCGGCGCTGGGCGACACCTACCAAGAGCGGTTCGCGCAGGTCTACAACGGCGGCCTGCGGGTGTTCACGACGTTCCGCCCCGAGCTGACGGCGATGATGAACGACGCGATCGACGACGTATTTCCCGGCGGGACGGGCGAGTTTGAGGTGGCGATGGCGAGCGTCGACCCGTCGACCGGGGCGGTGCTCGCGCTGCGCAGCGGGCCCGACTTCACCGACTTGCAGTTCAACCTCGCGACCCAGGGCTATCGGCAGCCGGGTTCGTCGTTCAAGACGTACGTGCTGGCGGCGTCCATCGAGCGAGACGGCACACGCCCGCACGACTACATCAACGGCATCGGGCCGTGCGTGTTTCCGAATCCGCCGAGAGACGACTACGAGGTCGCCAACTTCGGCAACTCACGGGGGAAGTGGGACACGCTGCGCGCCCAAACGTTGCGCAGCTCGAACTGCTCGTACGTGCGGCTGGGGCTGCTGACCGGCCTCGACGACGTGACCGACGTGGCGGAAGACATCTTGGGTCGCGGGCCCGACCGTGTGTTTTTCGAGTTTCCGTCGATCTCGCTCGGCGCGCAGGAGGTGACCGTGCTCGAACAGGCGGCGGGCTACGCGACGATCGCCAACGGCGGAGTGCGTCACGAGCCGTACTACATCGAGCGCATCGAAGACGCCGCGGGCAACGTGATCTACCAGCACCAGCCGCAGGGGCGACAGGTCATCTCGCGCGAGACCGCGCACCTGGTGTCGTCGGTGCTCGAAGCCAACGCCACGGCTGGCACCGGCCGACGGGCGCAGCTACCCGGCGACCGTCCGTCCGCTGGCAAGACCGGTACGGCGCAGGATTTCACCGACGCCTGGTACGTCGGCTATACACCGCAGATGGCGACCGCTGTGTGGATGGGTCATCCCAACGAGCAGCTGTCGATGACCGACGTGCTGGCTCGGACGCCCGACGGCACGTTCGACACTCGGCGCGGCACCGGCGGCTGGGCGCCGGCGATGATCTGGGGGAACTACATGTCGCAGGCGCTCACCGGCACGCCCGTCGAGCCGCTGCCGACCGCGCCGCCGCCGAGCCGTCGCGCTAAAAACCTCACGCAGCCGCTAGAAACCTGCGAGGTGACGCTCGAAGGTGTGCCTGCTGAGCTGGGGCCGTTCGAGCTGTCGTGCCTGATGGTTGTGCCCGACGCGGCGACGGGCCAGCTCAGGCCGCTGCCGGCTGCCGTGTGCGAAATTCCGCTGCCGCTGCCGTCGGGCGTGTTTCGCTTAGAGCGAGTGCCGTGCGTGGAGGCTGCCGCGCGGCTAGAGGCGAGCCGCGCGCCGGTCGAAGACGAACCGACGAGCCAAACCCCTGCCGACATCGACGTCGACGCCGCTGACGACGCCGAGGCAAGTCCAGCCCGATGAGCAAGTTTGACGGGCTGCTCGACTTGGCCGAGGTCGATGCCAGGTTGGCGATGTTCGCCCATCAGATGGACCACATCGCGCATCGCACCGAGCGCGCCGAAGTGGGCACGCAGATCGACGAGCTGGCGCGACGAGCGGCGGAAGTGGAAGGCGAGCTGTCGACCATCGAAACCACCCAGCGCGCCCGTGAGGCGGAGGTCGCAGAGATCGAAGCGAAGATCGAGGCCGACGAAAAGCGTCTCTACGGGGGTTCGATCACGGCGGCGAAAGACGCTGAAGCGGTCACGCACGAGATCGCGACGCTGCGGCAGATGCTGTCGGAGGCAGAGGACGGCGTGCTCGAGATGATGGAGCAGGCCGAGCCTTTGAGCGAGCAGCTGGGCGAGCTGGCTACCCAGCGCGCGGCGCTAGAGGAACGTGCCGCGGAACTCGACGGCGTGATCGACGCTCGCGTCGGCGAGCTGGAGGGGCACATCGCGCAAGCCACGAGCGAGCGAGCGCAGGTGGCGGGTCGCGTCGACGCGTCGGCGCTGGCGACCTATGAGCAGCTCTGGGCCCGCCTCGCGCCGAGCCCTGCGGTCGGCACGTTGGACGGCGCGCGGTGCACGGCCTGCGGGCTCTCGCTGCCCACCGCCGAGGCGTCTGCGATCAAGAGCGCGGGCGACACGCAAGAGCACCACTGCAGCGAGTGCGGAGCGTTGCTGATTCTCAGCTGATGCTGTTCTGGTTTGTCGGCACCTCGCTCAGCGCCATGCACGCGACGTTTCGAGACCCGGCCATCGACCACCGCGTGATCGTGCTGGGCGCGCTGCTGCCCGACGTCGTCGACCTGACGACGGCGTGGGCGCTGAGCCTCGGCGGGTCTGGGTTTCGCGCGACGGCGGGGGTGATGCACTCACTCGCTGCGCCGGTGTGCCTGCTGGTCGTCGTGATGGCGACGACCGTCGGGCGGCGGCGAGCGCGCCGCCGGTGGCTGGCGCTGCCGATCGGCGTGTTCTGGCACCTGGTGTTCGACGGCGCGTGGCTGACGGTTGCGGTGTTTGGCTGGCCGCTCGTCGACCCCGGAGCGCTTCACACCCATCAGCTCTTCGTGGCTGCACGGCCGCTGTGGCTGAACGCCGCGCTCGAGGTCGCAGGCTTGCTGCTGCTGGTGTGGCTGTGGCGCGTCTACGGCTTGCATGCGCCCGAGGCGCGACGCAGCTTCGCGCGCACCGGACGGCTGGCGTGCTGATCATCGTGCGGCACGGCCGCACGGCCGCCAACGCGCGGCGCTTGCTGCAGGGTCGGGTCGACCATCCGCTGGACGAGCTGGGACGAACCCAAGCGATCGCGGCCGGTCAGGCCATCGCCGCTTCCATCGCCGCCTCCACCGGGACGCACGGCGCGAACGCTGGGCTGCGCGTTCCGCCGGTTTCTCACGTCATCGCCTCGCCGTTGCGTCGGGCCAGCCAAACGGCCGACATCGTGGCTGAGCAGCTGGGCGCGCGCGACAGCGCTGCGGTCAGGATCGAAGACGACGGCTGGGCCGAACTCAGCTACGGCGATTGGGAAGACCGTCCGGTTGCCGACGTGCCGATCGAGGCTTGGAACGCCTGGCGAGCCGACGCGCACTTCGCGCCGCCGGGCGGTGAGTCGCTGGTGGCGCTCACCGAGCGCGTGTGGCTCGCGTGCGAGCGTGCCGCGGAGGTGATCGGCGACGACACGGCGGCGGTGGTGTGCTCGCACGTCTCGCCCATCAAGGCGGCGGTGGCGTGGGCGCTGGGCGCGACAGACGTCGCGTCGGCGGTGGCGATGAGCTGGCGCATGCACGTCGACCAAGCGCAGATCACGTGGGTGGGGTTTCGACGAGGCGAGCCGGTGCTGTGGTCGTTCAACTCGACCGAGCACCTGATGGGCGCGGCGTGGGACGCGGCGGCGAACGCCGAGGAGACGGCGAGCGACTAGCGCTCGTCAGGCCGAGCGGGGTGGTGAGCCAGCCTGTAGGCGGGATTCTGTCCGGCGTGAGCCGGGGCGGCCATCCATCTGAGCGGCCTACCCGAGATCGTTGAGCGGGCGCACTCGATCTCTGCTTGGCCTTGCTCCGGGAGGGGTTTGCCTAGCCACCAAAGTTGCCTTCGGTGCTGGTGCGCTCTTACCGCACCGTTTCACCCTTGCCTGTGACGTAGGGCTGATCGCTCAGCCCGCGCGCCCATCGGCGGTCTGCTCTCTGTTGCACTTGCCGTCGCCTCGCGGCGCCTGGTTGTAAGTCAGCTCCTTGCCCTGTGGAGTCCCGACCTTCCTCAGCGAAGCTGCGACGGCTCACGCCGTTGGCTTCGCCGCGGCCGCCCGGCCGACTCACCACCTGCGCTGAAGGGTAACTGGGCTGGACGTGACTGGGCTGGACGTGATTGGGCTGGACGTGACTGGGCTGGACGTAACGGGGCTGGACGTAACGGGGCTGGGCTAGTGATGGAGCGAGCGTTTGCGCGGCGACCTGACGCCGCCGATTAGTCCGCCGAGCGTTCCGACCGACGCCAGCAGCAAGCACAGCAAGACGAGGCCTGCGACCGGAACTGGCTCGTCGTCGTTGGCGAGCCTGATGAACTGCACCACGAGAGCCAGCAGCGTCGGAGCGAGCGCGGTGAGCGTGCCGGCGAGCATCTGGTTGGTGCGGCTGCGATAGCCGGCAATGAGCCCGCCGGCGAGCACGCTCGCGAGCAGGCCGGCGTTGACGGCGAGCGCGAGGGTCGAGCCTTCGGCGACCAGCGTGCCGAGCACCACGCCCAAAGTGAACGTGCACGCGAGCGAGACGGTGCCGCCTATCAGCACCGGCCGGCGTTCGACTTCGTGGCCGCGGATGACAAAGCTGCGTGGGGGTGGCGCGACGCTCATCGGCTCAGTGTGGGGCGCGCCACAGGTGATCGACAAGATTTCGCAAACAAGTGACTCAGCTGGGCGGCGGGAGGGTGAAAGATGTGCCTATGGAACCCTCGGAGTTGACCAGGCGTCACGAAGAGGCGATCGCGGCCGCTTTCGGGCGCAACAAGTACCTCTCGGGCGACGACGAGCTGGTTGCTTGGCAGTGCGACGCGGCGTGCAAGGGGTTGGGGCCGAGCGTGTTCTTCGCGGCAGACGACTTCGTCGACGTAGACGGCAAGTCGAGCGACGCGGGCGCGGTGGCGAGCACCGCTTCGGCGCGCGAACCTGGCGCGGCGTACGAGACCGAACTCGCGGCCGCCCGTGAGGTGTGCGCTCGGTGCGCGGTGCGCATCGAGTGTCTCGAGTTCGCGATCTTGCTGCGCGAGAAGCAAGGGGTGTGGGGCGGGCTGACGCCCGTTGAGCGCACCAAGATCATTCGGGCTCGGCAGCGGGCGGCGGCTCGGCGGCGGCGTTCTGGCTAGCTCATCACCAGCAGCTCGACCCAGTTGCCGTCGGGGTCTTCGAGCATCGACACGGTGACGCCGGGGCGCACTTCGTGGACGGGCCAGACGACCTTCGCGCCTGCGTCTTCGCAGCGCTTGGTGAGTTCGTCGATGCCCTCGACGCTGAGCGTGAAGTAGCGCAAGCCGGTGGCGCCGCCGATGCCGTCGGGCACCGGCGCGGCGACGTCGCCTCTGGGGACGACGAGCTTGAGGAGGCTGTCGTTCGCCCACAGCCGGTGCATCGTGGTGATGAGCGGGTTGTCGAACGTGAGGGTGGCTTCGAACTTGAGGCCGACGACGTCTCGGTAGAACTCGAGCATCGCTTGGTCGTTGGTGGTGACGATGCCGAGGTCGAAGCCTGCTTTGGTGAAGTGCTGATCCATGAGCGCAGAGTATGGCGGCTAGGTCTGCGCTGCGGCTTCGGGTTTGGGTTCGCGGGGCAGCCCGAGCACTCGTTCGCCGATGATGTTGCGCTGGATTTCGTTGGTCCCGCCGGCGATGCGCATGCCGGGGGAGTAGAGCAGCCGTTCGGTCGGCTCGTCGAACAGCATCGCTTGCGCGCCGCGCAGGTCGGCTTCGAGGCAGGTTTCGTCGAAGCCGAGATCGGCGCCGAGCACCTTGAACAGGGGAGCCATGTGCGGGTCGTCGCCGGCGCGCTCCATGAACCGCCCGAGCGCGTGGCCGCGGGAGCGCAGGGTCATCAGCGCGTCGAGGGCGAGCGTGTTGACGTGGCTGGTCGCGCCGTCGGTGCTGGCGCGCGTCGCGCTGGCGAGCGTGAGCGCGGCGAGACGTCGGTCGAGGCTGACGATGCCGCTGACGCCATCCGCGCTGCGTTCGTCCGCCAGCACGTCCATGGCGACGCCCCAGCCTTTGCCTCGTCCGCCGAGCACCGCGTCTGTCGGGATGTGCACGTCGGTGAAGAACACCTCGCAGAACTCCCAGTCGCCGGTCATCTGCTTGATGGGTTTTACCTCGACGCCCGGCGACGTCATGTCGAACAAGAAGAAGGTGATGCCGCCGTGGCGGGGGACGTCGGCTTCGGTGCGTGCCATCAAGATGCCGAAGTGCGCGAACTGGGCGTTCGACGACCACACCTTCTGCCCGTTGAGGGTGAAGCCGTCGCCGTCTGGCACGGCTGCGCTGGTTAGTCCGGCGAGGTCGCTGCCGGCGCCTGGTTCGCTGAACAGCTGGCACCACAGCGCGTCGCCGGTGAGCGTCGGGCGGAGGAAGCGACTTTGCTGCGCGTCGGTGCCGGAGCGCATGATCGCCTCGCCCGCCAGCAGCGGGCCTTGGAGGTTGTAGTAGGGCGCGACGTCGGCTCGCTCGCACTCTTCCAGCCAGACGTCGGTGTGGATGCGGGTCAGGCCTTGGCCGCCGTGTTGGGTCGGCCAGTGCAGCCCCGCCCAGCCGCTGGCGAAGATGTGGCGCTGCCAGGCGAGCGCCCGCTCGTGCAGCGCTGGCGGCAAGATCGGCCCGTACGCCGGGCAAGCCACGCCGCTGGCCTTGCTCGCGTCGAGAAACTCCGCGACGCTGCGCGCGAGCTCGTCGTCTGGCGCGCCAACGACGCTGCTTTCGGTCACGGTCGACATGCGTTCAGTCTGGCACAGTTGACCTGCGGCTGTCTTGGCCCGGCGATTTCTTACCCCTGCCCTACATTTTCCATCCATGGCATCGGCACAACTCAACGACATCTACAAGCCGCGAACTCCCACGCAACCGAGAGCGAGGCATAGTGCGTGAAGGTGAAGCGCCGCTCCCCGACGGATGGCTGGCTGGCGACCTGGTCACGGTGTTGCGCGAGCACGTAGCGGACGAGTCGGTCGATTTCATCACAGGTTCGCCGTTTCATCCGGTGCTGCTGCGCGAGCTGGGTTTGAGCGTGGCAGCAGACGATTTCGTCGAGTGGATGCTCGAAGTGAGCGGCGAGCTGGCGCGGGTGTTGAAGCGCGGTCGCGAGATGTTGATTTTCACGAGCCTGTTTCCTTGGGCGCATCCCTGTCTGTCTCCGCCGTGCATGTCGCGTCTGCTGAAGCACCAGTACAACGTGGACGCGCTCAGGCAGACCGACTGGGTGCGCTTTTATCCGGGCCACGCCGCGTTCGACGCGTGGGACGGCGAGTGGGGGTTGAGCGCGTATCGGACGATTGTGTTCGATGAGTTCACGCCGCAAGAGATTCGCATGGCGTTCGTCGGGTTCATTCGTGCCGACAGCGACGCGCGCCTGCGTGGGGCGAAAGTGCCTGCGCACGAATCTGGCGACGAAGGCACCGACACGTTCATGTTGATTCGCCCGTTCATCGAAGCGTGCACCCAGCCGGGCGACCTGGTGCTGTTTCCGTTCGAGAACCAGCCAGACGAGTGGATGCGCGAAGAGACGCGTGCGCTCGGGCGACGCACACTGTCGGTGCTGACACGGCCGCCAGATTAGACCCGCCCCTGTCTGACCCCCATCGAGCGGGAGGGACGTGCCGCAGCAGGCTTGTGCGGTGGTGACGTCGTCGACCGCGTGCCGCGGGAGCGCGCTCTGGTCGCGCCAACGAGCGCCGCCAGCTTCGCACGTTGCCGCCGGAGTCGATGCGTCTGCTGCTGAAAGATTCGCTGAGCCCCCTGCCGATGCACAAGACGCTCGTGCTGCTGGACGCACTCGTTGGTGAGCACGACGATCAGTTCGCCAACTACGAACGGGTGGCTCTGGCGACCGCGCTGGTGCGGTCGATCGGCAACGTTCGGTTTGGCCCGGAGGTCGGCGTCGGCACGAAGAAGGCTGACGCTGCCGTTGTCGCGCCGTGGCTGGCGCGCGTCCATGCGATGGCAGATGACCTGCGGGTGTTGGGGGCGCGCGACGGCGTGCCTGCGAAGGTCTACCTGGCGGATGCTCGTGCCGTCGCGTCGGTGCTCGAACCTGCGTCGGTCGATGCCGTCATCACGTCGCCGCCGTATCCCAATGAGAAGGACTACACGCGCACCGTGCGGCTCGAGTCGGTGCTGCTGGGCCTCATCGGTGACCGCGCTGAGCTGCGTGACGCCAAGCAGCGGCTCGTGCGTTCCAACACACGCGGTGTTTACGCGGCCGACACCGACGACCGGTGGGCCGAGAGCCACCCTGACGTGCAGCGTGTCGCGCAGTCCATCGAGCAGCGCCGGATCGAGATGGGCAAGACGTCGGGGTTTGAGCGGCAGTACCACCGCGTCACCAAGCTCTACTTCGGCGGCATGGCCCGTCACTTCACGAGCCTCACCAAGGTGCTCAACCCTGGTGCGAGGCTTGCCTACGTGGTGGGCGACCAGGCTTCGTATCTGCGGGTGATGATCAGGACGGGTCAGCTGCTCGCAGGTACCGCGGAGGCCGTCGGCTACGAGGTTGAAGGCATCGACCTCTTCCGCACTCGCCTCGCCACCGCCACGGGCGAGCAGCTGCGCGAAGAAGTGCTGCTGCTTCGCTGGCCCGGCTCGCGACGCTGACCGTCAGCCAGGCACTAGCTGGGTTGTTCGGCTCACGGGCAAGAGTGCTTATCGATTTGCTCTATCCAAGCTGTCGGCTATCGAACCCCGAGTTGGTCTAGCCGAGACAGCAGTTCCGGGTGCGACGCCAGGCATAGTCTCGATGTGCTCTTTCACCGACGAGCAGGCGTTGCTGGCGACGGTGAGGTACAACCGGCTGACTGACATCTTCACCGGGGTTACGTGCTACTCGCTGCAAAACCACCTGCGGACCACCGTTAGGGGAGTCGGTCAAGTGGAAACCGACGAGCTGTACGTCGGCGTTGACCGGCTTGGTAAGCACTACGCCATTCACGGAGCCCGACCTCATAGCAACGTTTGAACTTGAACTAGACAGGGACGGAGAAGTCGTCATCGCCGGCGAAGCGCACTACCGGCTCACCGGACCCGAAAGCGACCCAATCGAGACGACCACAGAAAGCGACAGCAAGCGGTAACTCCAGCGCGTGGTGTCGGTCGCTGCGGCCGCTATTGGTCGCGCTGCTGCCAGCGCCGCACACCCCGGCACCGGGCGTGAGGTACCGGTAGTGGGCGCCGCCTCGTGCTTTGAGTGACGTGCCAACGAGCAGCAGCCCGGCAGCGACATTGACCTTGTGACGATCTTTGGCGACCTGGACTACCGGTAGCGACTCCACGAACGCCGGCGACTTGAGGACCTGGCAAACAACGTCGCGCGGTCGATGCCCATTCCTTCACGTGTGGGGGAGGTCCAAGTTCGGCTCGTCAGGCAGCCCGCCCCAGTCTTCGATCACCTGATCGGTGACGTCGACCGCTCGCCCGCCGATCGTCTCACTGACTGAACCCAGCAACCGCTTCGCCTCATGGTCGATCACTTTCGAACCTCTGGCTCGCCCCTCAGAGTGCCAGGTGCTCGTTCGCACGTTCGAGCGTGACAGCACCTCGCACGCTTTACGTTTACCAGCAGAGCCGGTCTTCTCCTGCTTGAACGACAATCTCGGCTTGGTAACGAGTGACCGCAGAGCACCCAGGTCGCCGACACTGGTAGCAGCACCATCCCAGAGAAGTCCGTGGTGGGGGGCGTGTCTGGCACAGAATGCCGCGCGACTGCTTCGTGGTTCCGAACTGCATACACCACCGCACGTCTCAAACGCTTCCACTGTGTCTCCGGGGCGTCACGAACAAAACGCGCTCGTCGGCGACCTGCGCGCTCACGCGTGATGGTTCAACTTGACGCTAAGGGCGAGTGATTTGGCCTGTCTCTGCTGTCTGAACTTGCGGGCTTGCATCGCCGCCGGGCGCGGGCGCGTAGGTAGACGCGGCTGTGCGCGTTGCTTCGCCCACGTCGATGGGCGCCTGCGAGCGCACTCGTTCACGGCCCGCAGCGGCGATAGTCCATCGCCCAAAGTTCATGTCGCCTCTGGCAGCTGACGGCGCGATCAGTCCCTCCGCCCGCATCTCGTGGCTGCGCTTCTTGACCCGGCCCTCAAAGCGTGTGCGGCGCGCGCCGTCGGAGGTCTTGCTGAGTTCTTGCGACGTGAGGCGATCCTTGAAGTGGTTGGTGATCGCTTGGAGTACCAGCACGGGTGCCGCGGAGCCGTCGGTGGCGTGGAAATGCAGGTAGTTGAGGATGGCGGCCTCAATGTCGTCGCCGGACACCTGAGACTGCACCCGCTCTAGCGGCTGGCGAGCACGAGGCGTGGCTGCGGCCTTCGTTCGGGTCCTGCTTCGCTTCGCCTTGGCCTTGGCCGCCGAACGTGACCTGGCGCGCCGCGGCGTGGACGGTGCGGACGGCGCGGCGTCGGTGCCGCCTATCAGCACGCGTGCAATGGTTTGGTCGTCTGACTCCCACTCGTGGCGCACCGCACGCAGCGCGGCGTGCGTCTGCGGCGAGAGGACGACGGATACTGGAGGCTCTGATAAAGCGTTGGTTTTCATAGTGAGCATCTTAGCAGTGCTTTTCAATGACCACACTCTTTGGGCTCAGCCCGCCCTGGATGCCGGGTGCTTCCCACGCGCGCGACGGCGCGTAGCAGTCAGCGCAGATCAGCAGCAGGCGTGGCACGCCGAAGCTGACGCACCACCGTCGTGTCTGTCCGAGGAGCCCGGCGGTTTCGTCGTTGGTCGCGGGCGGCTCTGCGTCGTCGTCGGGCGTTTTCGGCGTGTCGATGTGTCGGTGCCGCAGGTCGGGCAGCAGCTGGTCGCGTGCGAGCAGCGTGTCTC
>CAYRJD010000071.1:0-21980 GCA_964424585.1 uncultured Acidimicrobiales bacterium
CCAGCCCGCTAGGACGGGGCGCTAGCAGAGGCTGAACCCCACCAGCTCTTCCAGTTCGGCGAGCGCCACGTCGGGGTCGGTCACCTTGATCGCCGCCATCCCCAGCGCGGCGGCAGGCTTGCAGTTGATGCCGAGGTCGTCGAGGTAAGCCGTTTCGCTCGCGGCCAGTCCCATCTCCGACAGCGCCAGCTCGTAGATGCGCGGGTCGGGTTTGCGCAGCCCGACCTTTGACGACTCAATCACGACCTCAAACCGAGCCATCACGTCTGCTACTTCGGCGGCTGCCGCCGAGGTGCGCGACATTCCCGGCCCGTGGTTCGCAGCCATGTTGTTGGTGATGCAGCCGATGCGACAGCGCGGAACTAGCCGGTCAAGCGCGGCCACCATCTGCGGCCGCACGGCGCCGCTCAAGCAGCGCAGCACCTCGCGCCCATCCACCGTGAAACCCTGCTGCGCGGCTTCGGCCTCAAAGAGCGTCTTGAACTCATCGAGCGACACTTCGCTGCGCTCCATGCGCGCCCACGCGTTGGCGTTCGGGTTGGTCGCATTCAGCGTGCGGATGGTGTCGGGCGGCAAACCCGCGGCGCGCTCGTATGCGTTGAACGCGGTGAACGGGCTCTCGGTGATGACCCCACCGAAGTCGAACAGCACCGCGCGAACGTCACGCCTACCCCCAGTCACGGCGGCGCAGCGTAGCTAGCGACGGCCGACCAGCTTCGCTAGGTTGGCGTCGATGCGAGTTGCGACGTGGAACGTCAACAGCTTGAACGCGCGCATCTCACGGGTGCTCGAGTGGCTCGACTACGGCGCGCCCGACGTGCTGCTGCTGCAAGAAACCAAGATGGCCAACGACAAGTTTCCAGCCGACGCCTTCGCCGAGCACGGCTACGAGTCCGCGCATCACGGGCAGGGCGGCTGGAACGGCGTCGCCGTGCTGTCGAAGGTGGGCATCGACGACGTGGTGAACGGCTTCGCGGACGGCGCCGAAGACGACCCCGAGGCGCGGCTCGTCTCTGCCACCTGCGGCGGGCTGCGCGTGAGTTCGGTCTACGTGCCCAACGGCCGAGCGGTCGACCACGAGCACTACCGGTACAAGCTGGCCTGGCTGGAGCGATTGCGTGCGCATCTCACCGAAACCGCCTCGCCCACGCAGCCGGTTCTGGTGGGCGGCGACTTCAACGTGTGCCCGGATGACCGCGACGTGTGGGACCCAGACAACCCCGAGCCGCGCACCCACGTCACCGAGCCCGAACGCACAGCTCTAGAGGCGGTCGCCGACTGGGGACTAGTCGACCTGTTCCGTGCGCGCTACAGCGCCGACGGCCTGTTCAGCTGGTGGGACTACCGCGACGGCAGGTTCTACAAGAAGCAAGGCTTACGCATCGACTTGCTGCTGGCGACCCAGCCGGTTGCCGACGCGATGACGTTCTGCCTGATGGACCGCAACGCCCGCAAGGGCACCAAGCCGTCAGACCACGTGCCCGTGTTCGCCGACCTCGACCTCTAGCCCTCGCTTTGTCGGCGGCGCTCGGCGCGTCGCCGGGCGGCACGGTGGCGCTCGGCGCGGCTGGCGGGAGCGTCGGGCGTGTCTGCGAGCTTTTGTCGCACGGCGCTCAGCCCGCGCTCGACCTCATCGGGGGCCACTCGTGGCGGTTGGCTGAGCGCGACGATGTCAGCCAGCCAGCTCGGCGGCGTGTCGGTGCGCGGACAGCTGAGCACGATGCGCTCTTTGGCGCGGCTCATCGCCACGTACGCGACGCGCGTCTCTTCAGATGCCGGGCCGTCGTCTGCCAGCTTTGAGGCGCTGGCGATGATCACGCTGGGCCACTCCAAGCCCTTGGCGACGTGAATGGTCGCTAGGTCGACGGCGGCGCGTTGCTGGGTCACGCTGTCGTCGTCGCCTGGCTGCAACGCGCCGAACCATGCCGCGAACGTCTTGCCGTCGGCCCGAGGGTCGTTCTCGACGAAGTCGGCCGCCAGTTCAAGCAGACGCATCTGTTCAGGCTTCGGCGGCTCGCCGACGGCGTCGCTGCAGCGCGCGAGCGCACGGTCAAGCGCGACCTCAAACGGCACGACTTCCGGCGTCTCGTCGTCGTGAGCCAGCTCGTCGGCGGGGCGCTCAGCCGGGTAGATGCCCGTGTGCCAGTACTCGCCCTCGGCGCGTATCTCGTCTGCCAGTACGAGTGCGTCGGCGAGGCGCCCATCAGCGTGACGCAGCACCCGCAACAACGCCACCGTCGCAGGACGCTTGCGCCAGGCACGCGACTGCAGCCGTCGATACGGAACGCCGCGCTCTTCCAAGATCGCGGCGATCGCATCAAGCTTCTTGTTCGCCCGGGCGAGCACCGCCCATGCGGGCGACCGGGCCGAGCCCAACACCAGCGTCTTCAGGTAGTCCGCGATGCCGCTAGCTTCGCTGTCGTCGTCGGCGAACGACAGCACGGTGGGCGGCTTGCCAGACGTCCACTCGCGGGTGCGTCCGAGCACCGCTGCTGCGGCAGCCTGAATGACTTCGGTGCTGCGATAGTTGTGCTCTAGCGACAAGATGGTGGCGGTGGGGAAGTGGTCGCGAAACTGCGTCGTAAAGCTCGCATCGGCACCGTTCCACTCGTAAATCGCTTGGTCGGGGTCGCCCACGGCAAACAGGTCGATGCGGTCGCCCAGCCACGCTCGCACCAGCGCGAACTGCGCCCGGTTGAGGTCTTGAAACTCATCGACGAAAAAGTGCTCAAACCGCCAGCGCTGCGCCGCCGCGAACTGCTCGTCGTGGGTCATCAGGTAGCGGCAGCCCGCCAAGATGTCGGCGTAGTCGATGAAGTTGCGCTTGCGCTTCAGCCGTTCGTAGCGCCCCCACATCTGCTTGACCCACCCGGCGGCGTCTCGCACTCGTGCCTTGCCGGGCGCACCTGCGTAAGCGTCGGGCGTCAGCATCATCGCCGAGCCCCACTCGATCTCTCTGTCGAGTTCTGATGCGCTGAGCGGTTGGGTGACCACGTCTCGTTGGGGCCCGGGGCCGCGCACCTTGTGCCGCCACTCGGAGATGAGTTCGTTGAGCAGGTCTTTGCGGTCGCCGATGAGGCGGCGTGGCGGCAGATCTCGCTCGTCTTCAAACCGGCGCAGCTGCGCGAGCGCGAGCCCGTGGAACGTGCCGACGGCGGCGAGCTTGCGCACCCCCATCGCGTTGAGCCGATTACGCATTTCGAGCGCGGCTCGTCGTGTGAAGGTGACCGCCATCGTGCGGTTGGCGTCGAGCGTGTCTTGTTGCGCGCGCCACGCGATGCGATGCGTCAGCACTCGCGTCTTGCCCGAACCCGGGCCCGCCAGCACCAGCAGCGGCGCGCCGTCAGATGTGACCGCGGCGACTTGGTGTTCGTTGAGTCCGCGCAGCACCTCTGGCGCTGCGGGTTCGTCAGGCTCGTCGGGCGGGTCCGGTTGCTCTGTGTTGTCTGGCTCCAACGGCTCCTCCTATCTGGCCCGCCTCAGTGGTTCTACCAGGGGGGTCGGACACCCGCGGCGAGACCGCGCCCGCTTCGTAGCTTGTAGCCGTGCCGCGAGTGGTCAGCCTCGTTCCCAGCGTGACCGAAACGCTCATCAGCTGGGGCGTCACGCCGGTCGCTTGCACCCGCTTCTGCGAACAGCCCGACCTGCCGACGGTCGGCGGCACCAAAAACCCCGACGTCGCCGCCATCGTCGAACTCGCCCCCGACCTAGTGGTGACCGAGCGGGAAGAAAACCGTGCCGAAGACGTCGACGCGCTGGTGGCCAACGGCGTGCGCGTCGCCGAGCTGCACATTCGCTCGGTCGACGACGTGGTACGCGAGATGCTGGTGCTCGCCGACGCGGTCGGCGTGTCGGCTCATCACGCGCACGTTTGCGCGCCCGCGACGGCGGGCCGCCAGCGGCTCGTGCCCGGCGCGACCGGCGGCCCGGTGCGGGCGTTCATTCCCATCTGGCAGCGTCCCTATATGACGCTCAACGCCAACACCTACGGCACGACGCTGCTGGCGTCGCTCGGTGTCGCCTCCGCGTTCGCCGATCACCCCGACACCTACCCGACGGTCACAGACGACGACCTGGCCGCGACCGAGGTCGACCTCGTGCTCGTGCCAACCGAGCCGTACCCGTACAAGCCCGAGCACCTCGCCCGCTTCTGTCACATCGCGCCCGCGATGCTGATCGATGGGGTCGACCTGTTCTGGTGGGGGTGGCGCACTCCGGCCGCGCTCGACCGGCTAGCCCGCACGCTCGAACGGGCACCCTTCTAGCGTCTAGTAACCAACCATGCGTGAGGCCAGCCCGACGCGCCAGCTTCGCGCACAACCAAGGGGGCAACCGTGGGACCACTACAAGGAGTGCGGGTCGTCGAGCTGCAGGGCATCGGGCCGGGCCCGTTCTGCGGGATGATGCTGTCAGACATGGGCGCGGAGGTCGTGCGTATCGACCGCGCCGCTAACGCCCGAGCCGACGGCAGCGAGCCCGACGCGCCGCCCGTCGACGTGCTGGCGCGGGGTCGTCGCTCGCTCGCGATCGACTTGAAGAACCCCGACGGCGTCGAGGTGCTGCTGCGGGTCATCGAGAAATCCGACGCGCTCATCGAGGGCTTCCGCCCGGGCGTGATGGAGCGACTCGGCCTCGGACCCGACGACTGCCTGGCGCGCAACCCCAAGCTCGTCTACGGGCGGATGACCGGCTGGGGGCAGGAAGGCCCATACGCCCAGGCGGCTGGTCACGACATCAACTACATCGCGCTGGCGGGCGCGCTCGAACCGATCGGCCGCAAGGGCGAGAGCCCGATCGCGCCGCTCAACTTGGTCGGCGACTTCGGCGGCGGCGGGATGCTGCTGGCGTTCGGCGTGGCGTGCGCGCTGTTCGAGGCGCAGCGCTCGGGCGCTGGCCAGGTGGTCGACGCGGCGATGGTCGACGGCTCGGCGACGCTGATGGCGATGTTCCACTCGATGCGGGCGCTGGGCGTGTGGAACGACGAGCGCGGCACCAACATGCTCGACACCGGCAGCCACTTCTACGACGTGTATGGGTGCGCGGACGGGCGTTACATCTCCATCGGCGCCATCGAGCCGCAGTTCTACGCCGAGCTGCTGCGCTACACCGGCCTCGCCGACGACCCGGATTTCGCCAAGCAGAACTCGCGCAGCCGCTGGCCCGAGCTGAAAGAACGCATCGCCGCGCTGTTTGCCACCAAGACGCGCGACGAGTGGTGCGAGATCATGGACGCGACCGACGTGTGCTTCGCGCCGGTGCTGACGATCGCCGAAGCGCCAGATCATCCGCACAACGTTCACCGCAACACGTTCACCGAAGTCGCGGGCATCACACAGCCGTCGCCGTCGCCTCGTTTCAGCCGGACCGAAGCGACGATTGCCGGCCCGCCCCGACACCCGGGCCAAGACACCGACGCGGTGCTGGCCGACGTCGGCTTCGACGCAGACGACGTCACCAAGCTGCGTGACTGTGGCGCCGTTGCCTGACGACCCGCCCGATCGGCCGGACGTCAGCAGCGACCTCGCCGCGCCCGAGGCGCTTTCGCCCAAGCTGGTGCCGCTGTTTCGCGAGGCCACCGACATCGCCGACCGCTCGCCCGCGTCGGCGTGCGCGCTGTTGCGAATGCTGCTGCTCATGCTCATCAAGCACGCCGGCGCACGTGGCCGCCACCTGAAGAACGATCTCGGCGACCTCGTTAACAACGGCGCGCCCGTCGGCCTGCTGCGAGCGATGGACGTGGCGGGAATATCCGACGCCGAGGCTCGCCAGCCAGCGCAGATCAACCTCGCCAACGGCCACTCCGACGTGCGTAACCTCATGGTGCTGGTGCACGTGTTCGTCAACCACGTGGGCGGCGGCCCCGCCGCCTGAGCACCGGGTTCGTCTCACCCCAGCCCGCTTCGTCCCGCTTCCGCCCTCCGGTCGTTTTCCGTCCGGCCCCGTCCCGCTTCCGCCGTGAACGCCCTCCAACTCACCCACACCGTGCTCGCTTGGGTCGTCGTGTTCGCCAACGGCGGCGTCGGCGCCTGGTGCCTGCTGGCGCTAGCCCGACCCGCCGTCAACAGCGCCGCTCTCTGGGTCAGCGTCGCCGTCGCCTACAGCCTGGTGTTCGCGCAAATCGCCGTCGGCGTCGCCGTGCTCGCCAACCTCGGCACCCCGGCACCTAACTTCCACGTCTTCTACGGCGTCTGCGCCGCGCTCGCCGTCGCCGTCCTCTACGGCTACCGCCACCAGCTCGGCCGCCAACGCCACCTGATGTTCGGCCTGGGCAGCCTCTTCATCATGGGCCTCGCCATCCGCGCCATGTTCCTCACCTAGCCCGGTCCGGCCTCCGCCACGAGAGCGCACCGAGGGCGCGCTCTAGCTCATGGACTCCTTGCCACGCCTCTTTGTTAGCCGCAGACCCTGCCAGAAACTTCCGCGCTCCTTATCTCGCTTGGTGGTCAAGCGGTCTTTGGCTCACGCTGGTAGCCGGGGCGGGTCGTCTTGCCGCCGTTCACGGTCGGCTCGGCGCACCACTGGTGGCGCAGCGTGTCGAGCGGGCCCTCAATGTCGCTCCAGTCGAAGCCAAGAAGTTCGTGAAGCACCGCGCGATCTAGTTGCTGACGTGCCGCATCGCGGTAGGCCTCACTGGCTGGCAAGAGCGTGAGCTTGGTGTCTACGGTGATGAACCGCTCGTAGATCTCCTTGGCTTTGTCGTGCTGCGTGTCAGAAAGCGCGCGATAGTCGAGCGTCGGCAAATCGTCTAGCTGCGTGATGGTCAAGTCAGAGCGACCTAACTGCTGGCGGCCGCCTTGCGACCACCACAGCAGCAGGCCGAGCGTGCAGTTGTGCCACAGGACGGCCGCGTATTCCCACTTCGGGTCGGCGAGTCTGAACGTCGGCCACGAGCGCCCACCCAAGCAGGGCTCGGGGGTGAGGCACGCCGCCAGCGGCTGTGAGTTGAACCCAAGGCCCAGGTTCAGGTGCAGCCGAGCTACGTGGTCGTTCCACAGGTGCCAGGCGCGCCCATCCTCACCAGCGGGTTCGCCGGGCTTGAGCTGGCCTTCGCAGTCCGGCAGCACTTCCAGGCTGGTTTCTTGAGAAGCATCTTGATTCCACAGCGCCGGATACGTGTATAGCTGCCAGCTGAGTCGCTGTTGGCTCGCAGGTTTGCTGTGGATGTGAAGCGGGCCGCGCTGAGCAACATCTCCGACGTGGTTGCCGATATCTCGATGGAGCGGGCCGCGCGTCCCAAGTTCCCCCAGTGGAACTATGGCGAGTGTCCGCTCGCGGTCGCGCGGCAGTGCCAGCGTGCCGCGCTGCAGGTGACGGGCCGCGGCAACGAGCACCAGGTTGTGCGCTCCTTCAGCGATCCCCGACAACGAGTTGTCGCGAAACCAGCTCCCGCAATCGTCGCCGCCGACCTCCAGCACCCCGCCATCGACGCGGGGGGTATCGTCCCTCACGGCATCGCAGATGCGCCGGGCCACTTCGACACCCTCGATCAACGTGGTTGGACGTCGACGCAGCGTCACGTAAGTGACGTTCCTGCCTTCGTCTGTTCCCGCGGTGGTGCGAGTGGCAATGACCATGCACTCGCCCATTCCTGTGTCGGCGGAGAACGCGCGATCCTCGCTGCCGGTCGCGCCGATGGTGAGCACCACGATGTCGTCGTAGCGCGCCATCAGCAAGGCACGCGTCTTCTTCCAGCTCTCGCCAGCCAGCATCTTCTGAGGCAATATCAACCCCACCACGCCGTCGTCTTTCAGTTTCGCGTCGGCGAGGTCGATGAAGTTGCTCGCCAGTCCGGCATTGCCGTTGGCAGCAGGCTCAAGTCTCAAGTTGTCCACTCTGGGCTGCCGCAGCGCTTTCGACCGTTTGCGCTTGAGCATCTCCTTCTGCGCCTTCATTGCGTCTTGCGCCCCTTCGGGGTTGCCCAGTCCGGCAAACTCCGGGAAAGGCGGGGTGTCGTCCTTGCGGTCGGACGTGTTGGATGTGAACGGCGGGTTCATCACACAAACGTCAAGCGTGCCGTGCGGCAGGCTGGCCGTTGGCCGTTCGCCCGTGGCCGCCATCGCGATCTGCGCATCCTCCGACGGCACGAGTCGGTTGCTCACTTCATGGGTTTCGTCGAGGAGATCGAGCGAGCCGACCCGCACTCGTCGTCGCACGGCGGCAGGCGTTTGCTTCGATGGAAGGGCCGAAGTCGTTGCTTGGGTGTCCAGTCTGAGCCCGGACCAAGTGTCCGCCGGTTGGCTCCGACATCTTACACCTTTCACGACCGCTGGAAGGTGATCCGCGACCATCTGCTCGTTCCACCCGTCGGTCGTTGGTTCGGCTGCGCCGAGCGAAGCAGCGGTCGCCTTCAGCGCGTCGAGAATCTCACTCGATGTCGCGCTCGCCGTCGGATCAGCAACGAGCACGCCGTTGTCAGCCATCACCGCTAGGTAGGCAGGCACCGTCTCCGCGGGTGGAAGCCCGTATGGTGCCAAAACCACGTTGGAGCGGTCGAACACGACGTTGGGATGTGCCGATGCCAGCAGGGTTGCGGTGATGTGCGCGGCGGCGGGCATCACGTCGACGGCTTGGAACACGTGCTCGATGAAGTCCTTGTGGCATCTTGCGTCGTCGGCACCTGCCGAGCGGATGCGCGTCGCGAGTCGCTGATACAGGCTCGTCAGCAGCGCGCCGGTGCCGCACGCGAGGTCGGCGATCCGCAGCTGCCGCAGAGCCTCGCCTGGCCCGGTCGGTGCCAAGCCGCGTTCGTCGAGCCTGCTGGCGACCAGCTCCGCCATCAAGAACGCCGACTGCGGAAGCGTGTAGAAGGTGGCGAGGAACTTCCGGTCGCTGATGAGCTTGCCGAACAGCTGGCCGGTGATGTCGCCAGTCTCCGCAACGCCGTAGTCGGTAAGTCGTTCAGCTAACTCGGTGAGCCGACGGATGACGTCGGTCTTGGCGGTCTTGTCACGAACGCAGGTTTCGAGTATGTCTTTCGCGATGGTGAAGATTGGCCAGTAGTTGTGTGCGAGGATCGAGTTCCAGTTGTCGAGGACTTCCTGTTTGGTGTCGCCCTGCTTGCTCTTCTTCCATCGCTTGGCTGCCGCGGGCGGATTTTCGCCGTCGATGATGACCCGCTCGAAGAGGAACGCGTTCGCGAGCATCATCAGCGCCATCTGAGTTGACTGCGTTTCCCGCTTGTTCCGCACCGCTTCGTCTTCATCGTCGGGCGGGTCGACGTGCTCACCCATCACTCTGCGCACATGTCGCATCTGCTCTCGATCACTCTCGATGCTTCGCAGGCTCTCGGTCAGCGCGTCGATGCTGTTGACGATGATCGCGGCGGCCGCTTCCAGTCCGCGCTCATCGACCAGCAGCATCTCACAGAACCGCGCCAGGTCGTCAACGCCGCCGGTCAGCCAGCCAGCGGTGGGCCAGCGAGTGACCGCGACGCCGGCCTCGCTGTCGTCAGCCAGCGTCTTTGCGTCGGCACCACTCCGCAGACACCACTCATACGTCGCAGCCTCGACCGCGTCGGTCAGCGCCGCGCCGCTGCTCTGCTTCAGGTGCTCTGGCAGACGCAGCGCGACCACGCGGTCGACCGTGTGGCCCTCCAACTTGACCGTCTCGCCGAGGCGCCGGTCGGCGTCCGCCTCAACCGAGGCTGCCGGAGCGAACTCGGCCTCGATGAGCACGGGCACGACCCCGCGCCGCTTGAGGTGAATCACGATGTCCACCCGTCGCGTGTCCGCCGTCACGTCCCCAGAATCGAGCTGGCCGGTCTGCTCGGCGTCGACCTCCCAGACTGGATGACGCCGCCCCAGCGCAGCACCTAACGCAACGTTGACCGTGCCTTCAACTATTGCCACTGGTGCCTCCGATGCTGCCACGAGTCGCCCGACGAATCCGCCGCGACCGCCGACCCGCCGACCCGCTATCGCCCAAGAGTAAACCCAGGGTCGGACACGAGGAGGGAACTGCCATGTCCCACCCCTGCCGTAGACCCTGCCCGCTGATGCGGTGCCGAGAGGCCGCCGCAATCGCCCAAAGGGGGAGGTGCCATGAGCAAGAAACAAGTGAAGAAGGCGGAGCAGCGGACGGCGAGGCATCCCGCCAAGTTTTCGGCGGGGCTGACTGAGCTGTTTGCGGCGCTGCTAGAGGGGCGCCGGCGGGTGCTCGACCCGTTCGCCGGTGTGGGCGGCATTCACGAGATGCGCGACTTCGGCGACTTCGAGACGGTCGGTGTCGAGATCGAGCCTGAGTGGGCAGATCAGCACCCGGACACGCACTGCGCCAACGCGCTCGAGCTGCCGTTCGACGACCACAGCTTCGACGCCGTCTGCACGTCACCGACCTACGGCAACCGGCTCGCCGACCACCACGAGGCCCGCGACGGCAGCGTGCGTTACACGTACCGACACGCGCTGGGCAGGCCTCTCCACGGCGACAACAGCGGCCAGATGCAGTGGGGTGGCGAATACCAAGACTTCCACAAGCGGGCGTGGGCGGAGGTCGCGCGGGTGCTGCGCCCGGGCGGACGCTTCGTGCTCAACATCAAAGACCACGTGCGCGGCGGCAAGTTGATGCCCGTGACCGGCTGGCACGTCCAGCACCTCATCAACGAGGGGTTCGAGCTAGCGCACGTCGTCGGGCAGGCCTCACGGTCGCTGCGACACGGTGCCAACCCGCAGCGTGCGGGCACGGCGGAGGTCGTGTTTGCCTTCGACTTGCCGGTTGAGCAGCGGCTGACCGGCTGAGCGCGACGGGCGGGGGCGCCGGGCGAGCCGCGGGCTGGGCGCTAGGCGGCCAGCTTCTGCTTGAGCCCCTCGAGCTGCGACGCCAGCGCGGCGGGGAGGTGTTCGCCGAACGAAGCGAAGTGCGCCTCGATGAGCTTTACCTCCGCAGCCCAGTCGTCGCGGTTGACGCTCAGCAGCTCATCTAGCTCGGCCGGAGACACGTCAAGCCCGCTCACGTCCAGCGCGTCGGGCGGCGGCACCATGCCGATGGGCGTGTCGACCGCCTTGCCTTCGCCGTCGGTGCGTTCGAGCACCCACTTGAGCACCCGCAGGTTGTCGCCAAAGCCCGGCCACAAAAACCTGCCGTCGGTGCCCTTGCGAAACCAGTTCACGTAAAACAGCTTCGGCAGCTGCACCCCGGGCCGCTCGGCCAGCCCGAGCCAGTGATCGAAGTAGTCGCCGAAGTTGTAGCCGCAGAACGGCTTCATCGCGAACGGGTCACGCCGCACGTCGCCGACCTTCACCGACGCCGCAGCCGTCATCTCTGACCCCATCAGCGAACCCAGAAACACCCCGTGCTCCCAGCTGTAAGCCTCGGTCACCAGCGGCACGGTCGATGCCCGCCGCCCGCCGAACAAGATCGCCGAAATCGGCACCCCCGCCGGGTCTTCCCACCGCGACGACATCGACGGCACCTGCGAAGCTGGCGCCGTAAACCGTGCGTTCGGATGCGCTGCTGGCTCGCCGCTGTCGGGCGCATACGGTTCGCCCCGCCAGTCGGTGAGACCGTCCGGCGGCTCAGCCGTCAGCCCCTCCCACCACACGTCGCCCTCGGCGGTCTCCGCCACATTGGTGAACACGCAGTTGCCCCACAACGTCTCTAGCGCCGTCGCGTTGGTCAAAGCCGAAGTGCCGGGCGCCACGCCGAAGATGCCCGCCTCGGGGTTGATCGCGTACAGCTGCCCGTCGTCGCCGAACTTCATCCACGCGATGTCGTCGCCGACGGTCTCAACCTTCCACCCAGGCAGCGTCGGCACCATCATCGCCATGTTCGTCTTGCCGCACGCGGACGGCAGCGCCGCCGCGACGTAGCGAGTCTCGCCCTCGGGCGGCGTGATGCCCACGATCAGCATGTGCTCAGCCAGCCAGCCCTCGTCGCGCCCCATCGTCGAAGCGATGCGTAAGGCGAAGCACTTCTTGCCCAACAGCGCGTTGCCGCCGTAGCCCGACCCGTACGACCAGATCTCTCGGGTCGCCGGAAAGTGCACGATGTACTTGTGCTCGGGGTTGCACGGCCACGCCACGTCGGCCTGCCCCTCAGCCAGCGGCGCGCCCAGCGAGTGCACGCACTGAACGAACGAGCCGTCCGCGCCCAGCACGTCGAGCGCCGCCTGCCCCATCCGCGTCATCGTCCGCATGGAAGCCGCCACGTACGGCGAGTCGGTCACCTGCACGCCGATGTGCGCGATGTGCGACCCCAGCGGCCCCATCGAAAACGGCACCACGTACATCGTCCGCCCCGCCATCGCGCCGGCGAACAGCTCGGTCATCTCGGCGCGCATCTCCGCTGGGTCGCGCCAGTTGTTGTTCGGCCCTGCCTCTTCCGCGCTCGCCGCGCAGATGAACGTGCGGTCTTCCACCCTCGCCACGTCGCCGGCATCTGAGCGCGCCAGGTAGCTGTTCGGACGCAGCTCGGGGTTCAGCCGCGTGAGCGTGCCGGCGTCCACCATCTCGGCGCACAGCCGGTCGTACTCGTCCTGCGACCCGTCACACCAGTAGACGTCTCGCGGGCGCATCAGCTCACGCCAGTGCTCCACCCAGCGAAGCAGATGTTTGTTCTCGGTAGTTGAGGGCAACTGTGACCTCCGAAGGTGTTGCGGTTACGTCACCTGGCGCGAAGCCAGCTGGCGCTCGGCTACGGCGTGTCCCCCTGCGCCAGTACCCAGTCGGGCGTCCCGAGATCGACCTCTGACCCCAGCTTCACGCCGGTCGCCAGCCCCTCGTCGTTCAGCTCGAAGAGCACCCGTTGTCCCTGTCGCAGCATGCGGAAGATGGAGCCGTCCAGCGCGTCGGGCGCGAGCTCGTGCTCGTCCCTGGTGGTGTCTGAAACCACAACGCCGACCCGCAGCGCGGGGTCGTATGACTTGATGACGCCTTGCACGCAGCGCTCCACTTGCCGGTTAGTGCGTGGGCGCAGGCTAGTTGGCAAAGCGCGCCCAGATCGAACACAACCAGACCGAACACAACCAGCCGGTGCGCAAAACGCACCAGGCGCGTTGGCTACCTTGCGGTTCGTGGCTCTCACGATGTCGACGGTCGATCTGCGTGCGGCGATCTCGACCTACGCCGAACTGCTCGACACTCACCGCCTCGTGCTCGACCGTCTCAACGTCTACCCCGTGCCCGACGGCGACACCGGCACCAACATGGCGTTGACGCTCGACACGGTCGTCGAGCACGTCGCCGCAGCCGCAGGCGGGTCGCACGAAGACGTGTGCGCGGCCATCGGCCGGGGCGCCATCTTGGGAGCGCGAGGCAACTCCGGGGTGATCATGGGGCAGATGCTGCGAGCGTGGTCTGCTGCGCTCGCGGACGCGCCTGCGCCCGACGCCGCGCGCGTCGCGAGCGCGCTGATGGCGGGCAGTGAGGCAGCAGACACGGCGGTGCACACGCCGGTTGAGGGAACGATTCTCAGCGTCGCTCGCGCGGCGGGTCAAGCGGCGGTCGGCTGCGCCGAACACGCCGGGCGGCCCGCCGACGGGCCAGCCGACGACGGGTCATTCGAGGCCGACGGGCCAGCCGACGTCGTCGCGGTGCTCGAAGCCGCCAAGCTCGCCGGCCAGGCCGCGCTCGAGTTCACGCCTCAGCAGCTGCCAGCCCTCGCGCAAGCAGGAGTGGTCGACGCCGGCGCTGCGGGCTACTTGCTGTTCATCGACGCGCTGCTCACCGCGACAGACGCACGGGCAACGCCAGATGAGATCGACCTGCCAGCCGACGTGTGGAGCGAGCTCGCCACCGGCGACGACGTCGCGCCCGCGCCAAACGGCGACCACCCGGGCGCGCACCCGCCGCACGAGCCCGCCAGCCCTGCCGCGACAACAGCCCGCAAAACCAACGCCGATCTGGGCCCCCGCTATGAGGTCATGTTCCTGCTCGACGCGCCCGACGAAGCGGTGCCAGCCTTCACCGACACCTGGGGCACGCTCGGCGAATCCATCGTCACGGTCGGCGGCGACGGCATCTGGAACTGCCACATTCACACCGATCACATCGGGGCTGCCATCGAGGCAGGCATCGCCGTCGGACGCCCCCACCGCATAGCCGTCACCGACCTCCACGAACAGGTCTCTCACACCGAGCCCGCGCACGTGCTCGCCCACGCAGCAAGCGCAGCGAACGCGGCGCCCGCCACGCCCGCAGCCGAGCGGGCCGTCTGCGCGGTCGTCGCCGTGTCGCCGTCAGCTGGCACCGACCGGCTGTTCACCGACAGCGGCGTCGCCGGCCTCGTCGCTGGCGGCCAGACGATGAACCCGTCCACCGCCGAACTGCTAGCCGCGGTCGAAGCTGCCAACGCCGACAGCGTCGTCGTGCTGCCTAACAACTCAAACATCGTCGCCGAAGCCGAGCAGCTCGACGACCTCACCGACGCCAGCGTCGACGTCGTGCCCACCCACTCGGTCATCGAAGGCTTAGCCGCGATGGTCGCCTACGACCCGACGCTGCCCGCCGCCGCCAATCACGCCGCGATGGCTCAAGCCCACGCCAACCTCGCCGTAGCCGAGGTCACCCGCGCCGTGCGCGACACTGTCACTGCCACTGGCACCGGCACCAGCGCCGACGACCGCCAGGTCAAAGCGGGCGACTGGATAGGGCTGAGTAAGGCAGTCAAGGGCCGCATCGTCGGCATCGGCGCGACTCAAGCAACCGCCGCCATCGAGACGCTCGCCAACCTGCTCACGCCCGACCACGAGCTGCTCACCATCGTCACCGGCGACGACGCCGAGCCCGACGCAACAGCGGAGGTGCTGGCGTGGCTCGCAGATAAGCACCCAGACGTCGAAGCGGAAGTGCTACACGGAGGGCAGCCGCACTACCCGTTCCAGTTCGGCGCCGAGTAGCCGGGCCACCTAAGCCTGACGACGCGCGTGAGCCAGACGCCAGACGCCCAGCCGACCGGCCCGCTGACGCTGGTCGAGCTCCACGAGAAAGGGGTCAGCGAGATCAAGGGTGTCGGCGTTCGCGAAGAACAAGCGCTCGAGAAAATCGGCATCGAAACCGTCGCCGACCTGCTCATGCACTACCCGCGCCGCTACGACGACCGCACCCAAGGCGAGCGCATCGCCAACGCGGTCGTCGGCCAAAAGGCCACGTTCATCGGCGATGTCAGCAACGTGAAGTCGCGCGTCATCAAGGGCGGCAGGCGCATGGTCGAGGCCACGCTGTCTGATGAGACCGGCTCGCTGCGCCTCACGTTCTTCAACCAGTCGTGGATCGAGCGGCGCCTCAAGCAGGCGCCGTTCATCTCCGTCTACGGCACGGTCACCGCCTACCGCAACCAGCTGCAGCTGACCAACCCGGCGCTCGAAGCGGCGACGCTCGAAATCCCCGACGGCTCGACGCTGCCGCTCGAAGGTGGAGCCGAAGCCGCGCCCGCGCCGCCCGTGCCCGCGTCAGGCGAAGCGCCCGCCGACCCGCCCGCCCCCGAAGCGCGCAGCGCGCTCGACGCCCGCACCGGTGTGATCATGCCCATCTACCCGGCGAGCGAAGCTCTCACCACCTACCAGCTCCAGGGCTGGATCGCGTCAGCCCTGCGACGCTGCGGCCTGGCCGACGACGAAGGCCGCGGCATCGCCGACCCGGTGCCGTTCGACACGCTCGCCGAGCTGCGGCTCATCAACCGCCAAGAAGCGTTCAAGCTCATCCACGCGCCCAGCGACTACGCCGCCGCCAAGCTCGCCCGCGACCGCCTCGCGTTCGACGAGCTGCTGCGCATGCAGCTCATCTTGCGCCGCGACCGCCTGCGCCACGAAGCCGAAGCCGTCGGCATCGCGCACGACACCGGCACCGATCTGCTGGCGGCGTTCCACGACACCCTCCCGTTCAAGCTCACCCGCGCCCAGCAGCGCACGATCGCCGAGATCGACCGCGACCTCGCGTCGCCGGTCGGCATGCACCGCCTCCTCCAAGGCGACGTCGGCTCGGGCAAGACCGTCGTCGCGCTCCACGCGCTCGTCACCGCGGTCGCCAACGAGCATCAGGGCGCGCTCATCGCGCCCATCGAAGTGCTCGCCGAGCAGCACTACCTCTCGCTGCGTCGCCTGCTGAGCGACCTCACCGTCGACGACTCGCGGCGGCTCGGCGGCAGCCGCCCCGTCAACCTGCGCCTGCTCACCGGCGGCCTAGGTGCCGCCGAAGCCAACGACGTCAAGGCGGGGCTGCGCGACGGCACGGTCGACATCGTCATCGGCACCCACGCGCTGCTTCAAGAAGGGGTCGAGTTCGCCTCGCTCAGCGTCGTCGTCGTCGACGAGCAGCACCGGTTCGGCGTCGAGCAGCGCTCGATCATGCGCGAGCAGGGCCGCAACGACGGCCGCAGCCCCGACTTGTTGGTGATGACCGCCACGCCCATCCCGCGCACCGCCGCGCTCACCGTCTACGGCGACCTCGACGTCTCGGTGCTCGACGAACTCCCCCCCGGGCGCACGCCCGTCGCGACGTCCATCGAGGTCGGGCCCAAGGGCCTCGGCTTCGTCTGGAAGACGATCCGCGACGAGGTAGCGGCCGGGCACCAGGCGTTCGTCGTGTGTCCGCTCATCGAAGACTCAGAGGTGCTCTCGGCCGCCTCGGCCGAAACCACCTTCAACGAACTCAGCCGCGGCCCGCTGTCTCGCCTGCGTCTCGGCCTGCTGCACGGCCGCCTCCGCTCAGCCCAGAAAGAGAGTGTGATGGACGCGTTCCGCACCGGCGCCACCGACGTGCTGGTCGCCACCACTGTCGTCGAGGTCGGAGTAGACGTGCCCAACGCGACGGTGATGGCGGTGCTCAACGCCGACCGCTTCGGCATGGCGCCGCTGCATCAGCTGCGAGGCCGCGTGGGGCGGTCGAGCTTTCCCTCTGTCTGCCTGCTGGCGGTCGACGGCGAGATGTCGGAGTCGGCCAAGCGCCGGCTCGACGCGCTGGCCGAAACCACCGACGGCTTCAAGCTCGCCGAGATCGACCTCGCCGTGCGAGGCGAAGGCACCCTGTTCGCGCAGCACCAGTCGGGCCGCAGCGACCTCAAGCTGGCGTCGGTCCTCAAGGACGCAAAGCTCATCGAGCGCGCCCGCGAGCTGGCGAAGCAGCTCATTCCCGACGTCGGCGCGCTCAGCGCGCACCCGCTGCTGGCCCAAGAGGTCGACTGGTTCGCTCGCATCCGTGACGCCGAGTACCTCCAGCGCAGCTGAGGTGCGCCCTACGCTGGCGGCGTGCGCGTCATCGGCGGAGTGTTGGGCGGACGTCGCCTCACCGCACCCATCCCGACGGGCGTGCGCCCGACGCCAGACATGGCGCGTGAGGCCATCTTCAACTCGCTGTTCGGCATGGGGCTGCCTGCAGGCGCGACGGTCGTCGACGCGTATGCCGGCACCGGCGCGATGGGCATCGAGGCGCTCTCGCGCGGCGCGCGTCACGTGACGTTCGTCGACGCCAACCCTCGAGCCTGCGACGGCATCGAGGCAAACCTGGCGATGCTGCGCAAGAGTTCGGCCGAACTCGGCTCGACCGACGTGCGCTGCGCCGACGTGCTGACCTACCTGGCGCGAGGCGCATCGCTACACCCTCACGCAGACGTCGTGTTTGCCGACCCGCCGTTCGCCGACGCCGACTGGCCCGCGCTGCTAGAGCGCACGAACGCAGACGTGGTGGTAGCCGAGTGGAACGGCCCGCTCATCGACGTCGACGCCGGACGCTGGAACGTGCTGCGCGTCAAGCGCTACGGCGCGGTGCACGTCACCGTGCTCGCGCGCGCCGACGCGTCGCCCCTCGCCGCCCGGTCAGCGGGACAGGAGCTAGCCGCATGAAGGCGATGTACCCCGGCTCGTTCGACCCGCTCCACAACGGCCACCTCGACGTCATCACCGTCGCCGCCAAGATGTTCGTCCAGCTGGTCGTCAGCCCGATGCGCAACCCGCAGAAGGCGTCGCCGATGTTCACCGACGACGAGCGTCTGACGATGATCGCCGAGAGCGTCGCGCACCTGAGAAACGTCGAGGTCGTCAGCTTCGAGGGGCTGGTCGTCGACGCGGCGGCGCGGCTCGACGCGGGCGTGATCGTCAAGGGCCTCCGCAGCGCGGGCGACTTTGAAACCGAGATGCGGATGGCGCACATGAACTACTCGATCACCGGCGTCGAAACGGTGCTGCTGCCGACCCGACCCGAGACCAGCTTCATCGCGTCGGTGTTCATTCGCGAGATCACCGCCGAAGGTCGCGACTGCTCGCACCTCGTGCCTCCGCCGGTCGCTGCCCGGCTCGCGCAAATGCCGAGCCGCTCGGCGTAGCCGTGTCACAATCTGCGCTGATGCGAACCCGACCGCGGCATTCATGAACGACACCAGCCAGGCGACGGCCTCGCTCGGAGCACTCACGACGCCAGGCTTGCGACCCACCGGCTCGTCGTTCGCATCGGCGCCCCCGACGGGCCAGCCAACTGCCGCGCAGACGACGGGCCAGCCGACCGCCGCGCCTCCCACCGCGCCCACGACCGACCAGCCAACGGCAGCTCCCGCACCGCAGACCGTCACTCCCGGCCCCGCCCAAACTCCGCCCGACACCTTCGAGGAAATCCTCGAGCAGCTGTTCGGCCTCATCGCTGGCGCGCGGCCGATGCCGCTCGGTTCGAGCGTGATGATGAGCAAACAAGACGAGGTGCTCAACCTCATTGCGCACGCGATGGAGCGGCTGCCCGAAGAGATCCAGCAGGCCAAGTGGGTGCTCAAAGAGCGCGACGACGTGCTCGCCAAGGCGCAGGCAGACGCGGCCCTGCTGCTCGACGACGCTCGGTCGAAGGCGGCGCAGCTCGTCCAGAAGACAGAGGTGGTGCGCTCGGCCGAGCGGCGCGCCCACCAGGTGCTCGAAGACGCCAAAACCAACGCCCGTCGTCAGCAGCTGCGCGTCGACGACTACTGCGAGCAGGTGCTCGGACAGTTCGAGCAAGCGATCTCATACGTGCTCCACCAGGTGACCGCGGCGCGCGGCGCGCTCGCGCCCGAACCGCTGCGTCCCGACGAGCTGGCGCACATAGACGGAACGGGCGGCGCCAGCGGCGCAGCGTCCGACGCGACGCAGCGCCACGAAGCGGTGCCGCACAGCGACGTGCCGAAGGCAGGCCGAGGCAAGGTCTACGACCAAGAAAAACTCGAGCCCCACGAGTAGTTGCCCGGTGCCCAGTTGCCCGGTGCCCAGTTGCCCGGTGACCAGTTGACTGGCACCCGTGACGGGCACCGCATCTGAGCCGCTCCGCCTGCCTCTCGGGTCGATCGGTGCCAGCGGGCTGGCCGTAAACACCGAAGTGCGTGGCGAGCACCTGGCCGTGTCGCCGCCACGCAGCGACGGCGCAGCGCTCGGCGTGGGCGACGTCGCCATCGCGCCCTACGCGCCCGTAGTCGTCAACCTGCGCTGCAGCCTGGTCAACGACGGCGTGTTGGTTGCCGGCGAGCTGGCGACCAGCTGGTGCGGCCCGTGCAGCCGCTGCGCGCGAGACATCGAAGGCACCGCAACCGTCAGCGTGCGCGAACGCTTCGTAGCCGCCGAGCCGCTAGCCGACCCTGCGCTGACCGAAGACGGCGAATACGCCCTCGAACCCCAGCACCTCAACCTCACCGCGATGGTGCGCGACGCGCTGCTGCTAGAGCTTCCCACCGCTGGCGCGCGGTGTCCCTACGGCGACGGCTGCGAGCACTTGCCCACCGAGCTGAGGCCCGATGAGCTGAAGCGCCGCCAGCTGCCACCGGACAGCGACCGCGCCGCCGCCGACCCAGACGAAGGGCCCGCGCCTCGCGACGAACGCTGGGCCGCGCTGGACGTGCTGCGCGAGCGGTAGCCTTACGCCCCGTCTGGGTCCGCGGCCCTTCTGGCGCGGCCCGCTCAGCACAACCCACAGGAGCCCCGCGTGGCGGTCCCCAAGAAGAAAACGTCGAAGGCCAAGACCCGCTCGCGCCGAGCGTCCGCGTGGCGGCTGCGGCCAGCCGCGCGCAGCGTCTGCCCCAGGTGCTCCGAAGCCAAGCTGCCGCACCGCGTCTGCGGCAGCTGCGGCTGGTACGGCGGCCGTCAGGCAGTCGAGGTCTGACCCTTCCCGTTGCCCTCGACGGCATGGGCAGCGACGACGCTCCCACCGCCGAACTCGCAGCCACACGAGCCGCGACCGACGCCGGGCTAGCCGTCACGCTGTTCGGGCTCGCCGACTTAGCCGCCAGCGCGACCGATGCCGGTGCCAGCTTCGTCGAGGCCAACCAAGTCATCGAGATGGCAGACGACCCGGCCAAGGCCGTTCGCACCAAGCGCGACAGCACGCTCGTGCTGGCCGTCGAAGCGGTGCGCGACAAACAAGCCGCGGCGATGGTCAGCGCGGGCAACACGGGTGCGGTCGCCGCGGCCGCGTTGTTGCGCCTCCGCCGCTTGCGGGGCGTCGCCCGTCCGGCGATAGCCACGCCGCTGCCGCTGCCCAAGCGGTCGCCGGTGCTGCTGCTCGACTCCGGCGCGATGGCCGACTGCCAGCCGTCGTGGCTGCACCAGTTCGCCCGCATGGGTTCGACGCTGTGCCGCGTGCGCTACGGCACGCCCGAGCCGGCCGTCGGCCTGATGTCGATCGGCGAAGAGCCAGAGAAGGGCAACGCGCTCACCAAAGCGACGCACAAGCTGCTCGCCGCCGACGACCGCCTCAACTTCGTCGGCAACATCGAAGGGCGTGACGTGCTGGGCGGCGCGACCGACGTGGTCGTCACCGACGGCTTCACCGGCAACGTGCTGCTCAAGGCGCTCGAAGGCGCAGCCAGCTTCTTCACCAAGCTCGTCGCCGGCCGCCTAGCCGCCGACGAAAAAGTTGGCCCCGGAGCACTCGAAGTGCTGGCGCCGCTCGCAGACGACCTCAACCCCGACCACGTCGGCGGAGCGATGCTGCTGGGCGTCCGCGGCGTGTGCATCATCAGCCACGGCTCATCGAGCGCGCACGCGCTCACCAGCGCCATCACCGCTGGCCACACCCTCGCAGCAGCCGACCTGCTCGATGAGCTAGCCGAGTCGGTTGAAGACGTGCCGGCGCGAGCCGAAGGCGAGCCTCCCACCTGACCGCGCCCACGTCCCACCCCCTCGCTACATTCGCACCGAAACAACAGGAGCCTTCCGTGATCGCCAATCCGACTGACAACCCGACTGACAATCCGACCGCCAGCCCACCCACCAGAGACGAAGTCGTCGAGCTGATCCGCGAGCAGCTGGCAGACATCTTGGAGATCGAGCCGTCCAAGATCACCGAGTCGTCGTCGTTCGTCGAAGACTTGGGCGCAGACTCGCTCGCGCTCATCGAGCTGGTCGAAGGCATCGAAGAAGACTTGGCAGACCGAGCCGCCGACTTTCGCATCGAAGACGAAGACCTGGCCGAGCTGAAGACCGTGCGAGACGCGGTCGACTACGTCACCGAACGCGTTGGTTAGACGCCGCCAGCGTGGTCGGAGGCGAGGGCGTGCGGGGGCTAGTGGGCGTGCGTCGGCTGCTGCCGACCCGCTCGCGCAGCTGCAGGCCGCCATCGGCTACCGCTTCGGCGACCTCGCGCTGCTCGAACGAGCGCTCACCCACCGCAGTCACTCGGGCGAGACCGGCTCTTCGTCGAACGAGCGCCTCGAGTTTTTGGGCGACGCGGTGCTCTCGACCTGCGTCGTCACCCGCCTGCACGCCATCGAACCCGAGCTGGCCGAGAGCGTTATGTCGGAAGCTCGGTCGCTCGTCGTGCGAGCTGAAACGCTCGGGCAAGTCGGGCAGCGCATCGGCTTGGGCGATCACCTGCGCCTCGGCAAGGGCGAAGAGAAGATCGGCGGCCGCCGAAACGCTCGCCTCGCCGGCGACGCGGTCGAGGCCGTCATCGGCGCCGTCTACGTCGACGGCGGCATATCGGCTGCCACCGACCTCGTCGACCGCTTGCTGGGCGACGCCGTAGCCGACGCTCTCGCCAAACTCACAGCTTGTCTGTCGCCCCACCCGCCCACCACTTGTCTGTCGTCCCACCCACCCACAG